>DASXFH010000082.1:0-8915 GCA_036489655.1 Acidobacteriaceae bacterium
CAAACCCGAGCGCCGCCGCCGCTGTCAGGAACTCCTCCGCCAGGTCGGCCTCGACGACTCCGCGCTGTCCCGCTATCCCCACGAGTTCTCCGGCGGCCAGCGCCAGCGCATCAACATTGCCCGCGCCCTCGCCCTCCGCCCTGAAATGCTGGTCCTCGACGAGCCCGTCTCCGCCCTCGACGTCTCCGTCGGCGCCCAGATCGTCAACCTGCTCCGCGATCTCCAGCGCGAATTTCAGCTCACCTATCTCTTCATCTCCCACTCCATGCCGCTGGTCCGCTATCTCGCCACGAACATCGCAGTCCTCCAGAGCGGCAGGCTCGTCGAGTTCGGTACCCGCGACCAGGTCTGCGCATCCCCTCGCGAGTCCTACACGCGCGAACTCGTAGCCGCCACGCCTGAGATCAACCTCTGATCTGCAAACGGTCACCTGTAACCTGTAAGCTGTGCACTCGTTCTTCTTCCACTACCTTTTCTTAGGCTTCGCCGCCCTCGTTGGCGGCCTCGTCAACTCCGTCGCCGGAGGAGGCGGTTTCATCGGCTTCCCCGCGCTGCTCAAGGCTGGCCTGCTGCCCATCCAGGCCAACGCCACCAACACCGTCGCCCTCTGGCCCGGCCAGTTCACCTCCATCGCCGGGTATCGCGAAGACCTGAAGAAGAACCTCCGCCTCGTCCTTCCTGTCATGACGGTCGCCGCCATCGGTGGCCTCGCCGGCTCGCTCACGCTGCTCCACGGCAGCCAGGGCTCCTTCCTCCGCCTCGTTCCCTACCTGTTCCTGCTCGGCGCCACCAGCTTCGCGCTCGCCGGGCCTATACGCCGCCGCATGATCCGCCAGAATCTCGAGTCCACCCAGCACCCCGAGCACCACCGCAAGGTCGCCCTCGTCCCGCTCCTCCTCGCCCTCCTCGCCATCTGTTACTACATCGGCTATTTCGGAGCGGGAGCCGGCCTCCTCACCATGTCCGCCCTCGCCCTCTGCGGCGTCGAGCGCATCGCGGAAATCAACGCCCTCAAGACCGTCATCACCACCACCGCCAACGCCGTCGCCTGCGTCAGCTTCATTGTGGGAGGTGCCATCGAGTGGCGCTATGCCTGGTTCATGATGATCGCCTGCGCCATCGGCGGCTACACCGGCGCTCGCAATGCCCGCCGCATTTCCGATCGCGTCCTGCGCCCCATCATCATCGTGCTCGGTTTTGCCCTTGCCATCTACTTTTTCACCCACCGGCAGGGACTTTGATTCGCGCAGGTGAAAACTTCCTCGCGCCGCCGTGGCAGCCGCTCACTGCTTTACCGGCAGCAGGTACATGCCCCCGCTGCCTTCGCGCCGCCCTGGCCGCACCACATGCGGCGTGATCACGATGGCCAGCTCCGCCACATTGATATTATTGTTCTTGTTGGTCAGATCCTGAAATCCCGGCAGGTCGTTCAGCCCCGGAATTCCGGTGATCGCATTCGACTCCTGTCGCGACAACGAACTGACCAGGACCGTCGTCTCGCCTATCGCCATGCTGGTGATCGCCTGATACTGGCGATTGTTCATCAGCGGCAGCCCGTTCAGCGTCGATCCCGCCAGCGACGAAAGCTGCAGGTCCAGTTTCAGCGACACGTGCTTCGCGTCCTGCATCCGCGGCGTCACCTTTAGCGTCAGTCCAATGTCCTCATACTGCACCTGCGGAATCTCCGCCGACGCTGCCGCCTGCAGCTGCGACAGGTTCACCCCCAGATTCTGCAGGGTGCTCGACAGGCCCGACGTCGAAATGCCGGGAATCGACAGGGAACTGGGCGACAAGCTTGAATAGTTCGACGTCTCGATCGGATACTTCTCGCCGGTCTTGATCGTCCCGTCCTCCCCGTTCAGCACCCGCAGTTGCAGCTGATCCAGCGCCCGCACATCCGACGAGTTCAGCTGCATGTTCAGCGATCCGCCCCCGTAGATCACCCCCGTCAGGCTCAGCCCCCCGCCAAACACGCCAAACGGCTGGGTCAGAATGCTGTTGCTGATCTGTCCCGAGGCAATCAGAATTGCCAGAATCGCCTCCCAGTCCCCAGGCGCCGCCAGACCGCTCGAAATGATTTCCTGCACCGTGCTCGCATTACTGTTCAGCAGATTGCGCGCCTCCGAATACACGTTGAACAGCGTCGTCGTATTCGGCAGGATCAGCCCCAGATTCACAGCCTTGGTCCGGTCGATCTCGTACATCCGCACATCCAGCTGCACTTCGCCCCGGCCCTCCATCAGGCGGTCCAGCGTCGCATTCAGCGCCCCCAGGTTTTCCGCCGGGCCTCGAATGGTGATGGCGCCCTGGTTCGCGTCGGAAGTGGCCGTCTTCACCGCAAAGACGTTCTTGGCCACATTGATCATCTGCGACAGCTCGTCCTGGTTCATTCCCGGCAAATAGACGGTCTCCGCCGCCTCCCGTTCGTAGTTGGTCCGGTTGGCGCGCGAGTCCCTCGCCACCAGAGCTCGCCCCGGATCCAGCGGCACAAAGAACGTGTTCGTGGCCAGCGCCAGAGCCTGCTCCGCCGTAGCGAAATCCGCATCGTCTACATCGAAACGAATCTGCTGCGCCGTCACCGAAGAGTCCAGCGTCGGCTGAATCCCATACGCCGGCAAAACCTGCGAAATAATATTCCGCTCGTTGTTGTGAAGATGAAAGCTCAGCCGTACCGGCTTCGGTCGGAGCTGCACCGGCGGGGCAGGTGTCGCATCGCCGCTCGCATCAACCGCCGGTTCTCCGGCCACCGTCTCCTTCGCCAGCTCGCTTACGTGCTGCGCAATCACCGGATCCGCGGGATCGATGCGATACGCCTCCGCGATTTTCGCCCGCGCCTCATTGAAATGCCCGGCGATCCTGGCCTTGTTCGCCTGCTGGATCAGCTCCGTCACCTGGTGCTGCCGCGCGATGTCTTCCGACATCCCGTATTTCGGAGTGCCAGGGTCCAGAGCCGCCGCTCTGGCAAAGAGTTCGATCGCCGCGCTTAGATCGTCGCGTTCCACGTCCTTCGCGCCCTTTAGAAAAAGCTCCTCCGCCCGTTCGCGATTCTGTTTCGAGACCGGATGCTTCTTCGCCGCAGGCGCCGCCGCGGCCTTGCTCTCCGTCCCCGTTGCCGGGGCAGTCCTCTGGCCCGCTGCCAGCGCGGTCAGCGCCAGCATCGCCATCCACAAACCGCATTCCCTACGAAACATTCCCCGCGGCTTCCCTGGAGAGTTCGGCGGCCCCGGTGGTCGCTTCCAGCAGCGCCGCCAGAGTCGTGGCGCATGCTTCTGGCCCATGCTCCATCAGGGCGTCGAAGCCGGAGCGGCCAGTGGCCACCGCAATCGTCGGCAGTCCGTTGGCCCGGGCTGCTTCAATATCGAAAGGCGTATCGCCCACCACGCACACGCTCAATTTCTTATCCGCACCCTCGTCCTTCCGCCCCCTGCGCAAAATCGTTCGCGCCTGCTCGGCCGCGTGCGCAATCATGTCCGCCCGCTTCTCGAAACGGTCCGAGAATCCCCCAAAGCTGAACCACGAACGCAGTCCTGCATTCTCGATCTTGAGCCAGCCAATCTCTTCCAGATTGCCGGTGGCCACGCCCAGCAGCGCCCCTTTCTTCTGCAGATGAGCCAGAGTCGCTTCCACCCCCGGCATAATCAACGGCTGCAGCTGTTTGCGGCGCTCCATCACCTTCGCGCACATTGCCCGCAGAACCGCCTCGCTCTGCGGTCGCCACACCTCATCTTCCACTTTGGCCATGCGAAATGCGTCCCGCAGGATGCCGGGGTCGGTATTACCCGCCAGAATCACGCCGTCCAGCACCAGGTTGCGCCCCATCACGCTGCGTACGCTCTCGAAGAAAGCGTCGAAGTGAACCCGGTCCTTATGGCGCAGCAATGTCCCATCGATATCGATCAGATAAGCGTCCTGCTCATCCCAGCGGAAGCCCTCCGAGAGGAAGACGCGCGCCTCGGCCGCAATGCTCATGTTTACAGGGTAAATGGCCGGAAGCAGGGAAGGCGCCTGCGAAAAAAATGAGCTCTCCAGTCCAAAACCGCCCGAACCGGTTCAGGCCATAATGACCCTCCTGCAGGTTGGGACGCGGAGGATGGAAGGCCATGGTGCCGAACACAGCGAACGGATCGCTGTTGTGCTGCTGAAGGTGGATTCCCTTAGAAGGGGACAGCGCCGGAACGTCTCATGTCTAGCGCACAACCTGCTTGATCTCAAACGCCGAACGCTCGCTCCGCGGCGGCCGCCGCAGGCCGCTGCGCACCTGCGCCGGATCAATGTCGAGCTCGGCCAGAATGCGACTCAGAGTGTTGCGATGCACACCCAGCTCCTTCGCCGCCTTGCACTGGTTGCCGCGATGGCCGGAGAGCACTTCAAGAATGAAACGCCGCTTGAATTCCCGCACCGCTTCGTCGTACGTGATGCCGCCCGCATGCATCTGGGTCACAAGGTTGTCGAGCTCGCGTTTCACAGGAACCTCTTTCCCGATCCCGGCCTTTCCCGGGGCAACGTTCTTACTACGCGGTCGGCTTCAGCCATTCCGGCTCCGCCTTCCGCAGCACCACCACTCCGCTCCGAATCCGATCTCCCAGGTCGGATGGAGTTACCACCGCGGCCTGTCGCGCCATGGCCAGAAATTCAGGAGCAAAACGCGATTGCCGAAACCATGTTGCCCTCGGCCAGAACGCGGCAATCACCATCACCGCGATCGTGACCAGGGCACATCCCTTTACAAACCCAAACGCCGCTCCTGCCAGACGATCGGCCCAACCCAGCCCAATCGACTTTACCGACCAGCGAACAATCCTGCCGGCAATCGCGGCAACAATCATCACTCCCAGCACAATCCCCACAAATGCCAGAACTTCAACCAGGCTGCGCGAGTGAACCCATGATCCCAGCCACGGCGTCAGCCTCTGGTAATCCCAGCTGGCCAGCAGCAGGCCCAGAATCAACCCTGCCAGCGAAAATACCTCAACAATCAAACCCGCTTTCGCCGCCGACAGGACTGAAAAAATCATCACGATCAGAATCAGCCAGTCGACAATCGTCATCCTTCACTCCGCTAGACCGCCAGCGGCCGTCCCGTCAGCAACCGATACGCCTCCAGGTACTTCTGCTGCGTGCGCTTCACCACATTCTCCGGCAGAGCCGGCGCCGGCGCCAGTTTATTCCAGTGAATGCTCTCCAGATAATCCCGCACGTACTGCTTGTCGAACGACATCTGCGACCGTCCCGGAGAATACTGCTCCCTCAGCCAGAATCGCGATGAATCCGGCGTCAGCACCTCGTCGGCCAGCACCATCCCCTGAGCTGTCGTGCCAAACTCGAATTTCGTATCCGCCAGCAGCAGCCCCCTCGTCTCCGCATGCTCCGCTGCCCGGTTGTACAGCGCCAGGCTGATCTCCCGCAGTCGCTCTGCCGCCTCCCCGCCCACCAGCGTCGCCATTTGATCGAAGGAAACATTTTCGTCGTGTGTCCCGCGAAAGCTCTTGGTCGCCGGCGTAAAGATCGGCCGGCTCAGCCTGTCTCCTTCCCGCAGCCCCGCTTCGATCTTGATCCCGCACACCATCCCCGTGGCGACATAATCCTTCCAGCCCGATCCTGACAAATATCCCCGCACCACACATTCCACCGGATACATCTGCGCCCGCGTCACCAGCATGGAGCGATCCTTCAGCTCCTTGCGATACTTCCATACCTCTTCCGGGAAATCCCTCACATTCGACGCGATCAGGTGGTTCGCCACGATCTCCTTCAGCACATCGAACCAGAACAGCGACAGCTGCGTCAGAATCTTTCCCTTGCCCGGTATTCCCGTCGCCAGCACGTGATCGAACGCTGAAATCCTGTCCGTCGCCACCATGAGCAGAGAATCGCCCACGGAGTAAATGTCGCGAACCTTGCCGCGAGCCACCAGGGTCAGATTCCGAAAGTCGGTTTCGAGGAGCGCTTTCAATGCGACGAGCCTTCCCGTGGCGGCGGAGCTGCCTGCGACCGGTTGCCGTCTCTCGGAACCGCATCGATGAGCCGACGGGAGGGAACTGAACAGTCGGACCGTACTGTGCTCAGGCAGATCGTGGTTTCAAACTGAAATCCGATTGTGCGATTCACGCCGTGCTTTGTCAACGGCGCGTAAAGACTCGCAATCATCGCATTTTCTCGCGGATTAACTCCGCTCGGCTCGCATGTCAAGAAAAAACTCTCTGCGTCGTAGTGTTTCGAAAAAATCGCGGCCGCCTTCAACCGTAACTCTGCCGCAAATGCCCCGGTTCCACTCCGTCAATGGCTCTGCTGCCAACACCACCTTCGGCCCGCCGTTAGTGCCGATAGGCGCTCGGCTTTTCCGCGATCCGCACGCCCATTCCGTTCAGCCGGCTCCGTGCCTGCGCCGCTTCCGGGGTCTGCGGATACCGCCCGATCAGCGCGCGCAAATCCCGGATCCCGCTCTCCCGCTGGTCAATCGCCAGCTCCGCCTCGCCTTTGCGCAGCTGCGCCGCCGGCGCCTTTACGTTCCCCGGGAACTGCGCCAGCACCTGCGCATACGCCTTGACCGCGTCCGAATATTTTCCCTCCCGGTACCCGATCTCGCCCAGATAGAACTGCGCATTCCCCGCCAGATCGTCCTGCGGATAATACTTCAGCACGTCGCCGAATTCCCCCGCCGCCAGATCGTACCGCGCCGCGTTGTAGTCCCGCAGCGCGCCCTGGTAGAGCTGGTTCACAGGTGGCGCCTGTGGCTGCGGCGCCGCCGTCGGCTGCTGCGTCTGGTCCGGCCCCCCTGCCGCTCCCGGCTGCCCCGCAGGCCCTGTCTGGCCCGCCGTGCCCGCCGGCTGCGTGTTCACGTTCTGCATCTGCGACTGGATCGCCTGCAGTTCCACGCTCAGCTTGTCGATCCGCGAGCGCAGCGCGTCTACCGAGTCGTTGATCCCCTGCATCTGCGTGGACAGCTGATCGATCTTGCCCCCGCCCGACTCGTTCTGCGTCTGCACCTGCTGCTGCAGCGTCGTCACCGTCGTGCTCATCCGGTTCACGCTGTCCGCCATCTGCTGCACCACGTGATTCAGCACGCTCAGTTGCTGGTCCTGCGTCTGCTGCAGACGCTGTAGCGAATCCTGCAGCTGCTGCACCTGAGTCTGCAGCTGAATGATCTCTTTGGAAACCGCATGGGCCTGAGGCGCCGCCGCGAACAGAAGCAGGCCGCCTGCCACCGTGAGTGAAGCCACAATCGTACGCATGGAAACTGTCCCCGCTGGAGCGCAGGATGCGCTCCCTTCATTATTACAGGGCAATCGCGCTGTAGCGACACCCACTTGTCCGCAGACTCGAAACCCTGGGTTACCTGCGGCAGCAAAAAAGCAGAGCCCCGAACCGCAGCCATCGCCGCGCCCCGAGGCCCTCTGTACGCTAACCGCTGTACGCTGTCCGCTGCCCTTACTGGTCCAGCGTGAACTGCGCGCGCCGGTTCTGCTGCCAGCAGGCTTCGTTCTGTTCGGTGCAGAACTGCTTCTCCTTGCCGTAGCTCACCGTCCGCAGCCGGTCCGGGCTCACCCCTGCCGTCACCAGCGCCTGCTTGGCCGCATTGGCGCGATTTTCGCCCAGTGCCAGGTTGTACTCCGTCGACCCGCGATCGTCGCAGTACCCGCCGACCACTACCTTCAGGTTCGGATGCTGGTTCAGAAACGCCGCGTCCGCCTGGATCGTCGACTGCGCGTCCGTCCGCACGTCATAGCTGTCGTAGTCGTAGAAAACCGGCTTTACGCTCTGCTCGAACGCGTTCTCGTCGATGTTGGACTCCGACGGTGCCGGCGCCGCTGCAGGCGCACCTACCGTTACCGTCGCCGTTGCGTCTGCTGATCCGCCGTCGCCTTGCGCCACCAGGTGGTAGCTGGTGGTCTGCGTCGGCCGCACCGACTGCGTTCCCGACGAGGCCACCGTTCCCAGTCCCACAATCGACACGTTCGAGGCATCCGTCGTCTGCCACGTCAGCACCGACTCCTCGCCCGCATTGATCGTTGTCGGGTTCGCTGTGATCGTCGCTGTTGGAGTCGCTGCCGCCGGCGGCGGGGCTGGTGGAGGTGGAGGCGCCGGGTGTTTCTTGTGGCATCCCGCTATCGTCAGAATCGCCGCGAGACTTGCGGCCACAACCAGGGTCTTGCTTTTCGTATAGTGCACGTTCCTCGTCCTCCTTCAGGAGCATGGTTTAGTTCGGCCAAGGCAACGCAGAACGGATTTCCGCCCCGCAAAAAACCACATCAACTCTTCACTTCCAGCTCCAGTCAGGCTGGGTATTGCTGCCGTCCCCGTGCGTGAGCTGCTGCTGGTCCGTTCCATCCGCCAGCATCATCCAGATCTCCGTGTGCCCGCCCTGCCCCCGCTGGAACACGATGTGCCGCCCGTCCGGCGCCCACGAAGGAAAGTCGTTCGCCCCCGCGTCATGCGTCAGCTGTGTCCAGCGCTTGCTGGCGATATCCATGATGTAAATGTCTTCGCCCCCCGGCGCCCCCGGCCCGTAGTTCCGGCTCCACGCAAAGGTCAGGAACTGCCCGTTCGGCGACCACGACGGCGATGTGGCATACCCCCCGTCCGTCATCCGCGTCACATTCGCCCCGTCGGTATCCATGATGTAGATCTGCGGCAGGTGCGTCCGCCCACTCACCCACGCGATCTGCGCGTTCGTCTTGGGATTCCACACGGGCGACACATCCGGCCCCCGGAACGCCGTCAGCCGCCGCGCTCCCTGGCCCGATGCGTCGGAAACATAAATATCCGGATCGCCCCCGCGTGAGGACGAGAAGGCCAGATGATTCCCGTCGCTCGACCACGCCGGCGACAGCGTCGTGCCGCCCCATTCCGGAAACGCCACCATCCGGTTCAGGTCCAGCGAATACATCCGAATCGACCACCCGTGCTTGCCCAGC
>DASXFH010000077.1:0-7725 GCA_036489655.1 Acidobacteriaceae bacterium
AAGATCCGAAGGCCATCCACAAGGCCTACATCGATCCCGGCGTCGGCTTTCAGGCCTACCAGGCGCGCGAGCTGGCCTTCGCCCTCGGCCTCAAGCCCACCCAGATCAACGAAGCCGTCAAATTCATGATGGGCCTCTACAAGGCCTACATCGAGACCGACGCCTCGCTGCTTGAGATCAACCCCTTCATCACCACGAAGGACGACCAGCTCTTCGCCCTCGACTGCAAAATCAACTTCGACGACAACGCCATGTTCCGGCACAAGGACCTCAAGGAACTCCGCGACGTCGCCGAGGAAGACCCCCTCGAAGTCGAAGCCTCCAAGTACGCCCTCAACTACATCAAGCTCGACGGCAACATCGCCTGCATGGTCAACGGCGCCGGCCTCGCCATGGCCACCATGGACATCATTCAGTACGCCGGCGGCATGCCCGCCAACTTCCTCGATGTGGGTGGCGGCGCCAACCAGCAGCAGATCGAGCACGCCTTCGAGATCCTGCTCTCCGACAAAAACGTCCAGGCCGTCTTCATCAACATCTTCGGTGGAATCCTCCGCGTCGACACCCTCGCCCAGGGCGTCGTCGAGGCGGCGAAAAATCTGAAAGTCAAGGTTCCCGTCGTCCTCCGCCTCGAAGGCACCAACGTAGAAGAAGGACGGAAAATACTGAAGGAATCCGGCCTCAAGTTCATCGTCGGCGACACCATGCAGGACGCCGCCCAAAAAGTCGTCGCAGCGGCGAAAGGCTAGCTGAAGTTTGCAGTCCCCAGTCCCCGGTGGCCGGCTGGTAGCGGGGAGGAAACATGGGCAAGTCGTTTTACGATCTGACCGTTTGGCAGCGCTCAATTGAGATGGCCACGCTGATTTATCAAATGACGGATGCGTTTCCAAAGACGGAGATTTACGGATTGACCTCGCAAATGCGTCGAGCCGCCGTTTCCGTATCCAGCAACATCGCGGAAGGCGCGGGGCGAGGCAGCAAAGCAGAATTTCGGCAGTTTCTGATCATGGCACGCGGTTCTAACTGCGAACTACAAACCCAGCTCGTGATTGCGTCGAATCTGGGAATGGGTGCAAAAGACCGCATCGAGGCAGCAAAGTCGCTGTCGCATGAAGTCGGCAGGACGCTGAATGGCCTGATGGCTTCGATTTCGCCGGCTGGTGGCAAATAGCCGCTGGGGACTGGCAACTGGGGACTGGAGACTAAAGAGATGGCTGTACTCGTCGATAAGAACACCCGCCTCATCGTGCAGGGCATCACCGGCCGCGAAGGCACCTTCCACGCCAAAGGCTGCGCGGAATACGGCACCAAAGTCGTCGGAGGCGTAACGCCCGGCAAAGGTGGAACCACCCACGAAGGCTGGCCTGTTTTCGACACCGTTCACGAAGCCGTTGAAAAAACCGGCGCCAACGTCACCGTCATCTTCGTCCCCCCGCCGTTTGCCGCCGACGCCATCCTCGAAGCCAACGACGCTGGCCTGCCCCTGATCATCTGCATCACCGAAGGCATTCCCATCAACGACATGGTCAAGGTCTGGAGCCTCCTGAAACACTCCAGCTCCCGCCTCATCGGCCCCAACTGCCCCGGCGTCATCTCGCCCGGCAAGGCCAAAGTCGGCATCATGCCCGGCCGTATCCATAAAGAAGGATCCGTCGGCATCGTCTCCCGCTCCGGCACCCTCACCTATGAAGCCGTCTACCAGCTCACCCAGCGCGGCATCGGCCAGTCAACGGCCATCGGCATCGGTGGCGATCCCATCATTGGCACCACCCACGTCGACGCCCTTCGTCTCCTCAACGACGACCCCGAAACCGAGGCCATCATCCTCATCGGTGAAATCGGCGGCACCGCCGAGGAAACCGCCGCTCAGTTCGTCAAAGACCACGTGAAGAAGCCTGTCGTCGGCTTCATTGCCGGCCAAACCGCCCCTCCGGGACGCCGCATGGGCCACGCCGGCGCCATCATCTCCGGAGGGCAGGGAACTGCCGCCGAAAAGATGAAGGCCCTCACTGCCGCCGGCATCCATGTCGTCGAAACCCCCGCCGCCATCGGCGAAACCGTCGCCAAAGTGATCGGCAAAGCGTAAGTGAGCCGATAGCTGCTAAGAGCCGAATGTGCTACCGGCTACAGGCTACAGGCTGCTCGCATCATCCAATGATTCCGAGGCTCTTAAGAATATGACCCAGCGCACCTTCAGCATCATCAAACCCGACGCCCTGCGCAAAGGCCACGCCGGCGCCATCCTTGCCGACATCGACAAGGCTGGCTTCAAAATCATCGCCATCAAGAAGCTCTTCATCTCCAAATCCCAGGCCGAAGGCTTCTACTACGTCCACAAAGAGCGCCCCTTCTTCGCCTCCCTTACCGCCTTCATGTCCTCGGGACCCATCATCGCCCTCGTCCTGGAGAAGGACAACGCTATCGCCGACCTCCGCAAGCTCATGGGTGCCACGAACCCCGCCAACGCTGATGAAGGCACCATCCGCAAAAATTACGCCGGCTCCATCGAAGAGAACGCCATCCACGGCTCCGATGCCGAAGACACCGCAAAGTTCGAAATCGGCTATTTCTTCGCCGGATACGAACTGGTTTAGCCTCGCCCCGCCGATCCCTGCGGAATGGTTTCTGCCTTTGTCCCAGGCGTGGTCTCACTCCTGCCGAAGGCATAGTTGTGGCAGGAGAGGCCTTCAGCGGCGGGGTCATTCTCGGAGCAAAGTTCCTGCGCGAAGCGGTGCCGCGCAGCGGCACAACGGAGAAAGCCACGGGCTTCAACCCGTGGAACGCAGGAGGCCCGGTAGAGAGGCGGCTTTCAGCCCCGGGTAGTTGGAACCCAATCGGGAAACACCCAGTCCACGTCGCCGACCAGAAGCTCCTTGAGCCGGCAACCCCTCTGTGCTCTCTGTGTCGTTTGTGATGAACAGCCCCTAGCTCGCCACCCCGGCGATAAACGCCTCCAGGTGCCGGATCGTCGCCTGCTGCTCCGAAACCACCCAGTTCACCAGGTCGCCAATGGATACCATCCCCGTGACCTGGTCCCTGTCCACGACGGGCAGGTGCCGAATCCGCTTCTCCGTCATAAGCTGCATGCATTCCCCAATCGAGTGCACCGGCGTCACGGTGATCACCGGGCTCGACATGATCTCCGCCACCGGCGTGTCTTTCGACGACCGCCCCTGCAGGATCACCTTCCGCGCGTAATCGCGCTCCGACACGATCCCTGCCAGCCAGCCCTCCTCCATCACCAGCAGCGCCCCCACCTGTCTCTCCGCCATCATCGCGATGGCGTCATACACCGATGAGGACGGCGGCAGCGACCACACACGTCCAACCTTGTTCCGGATCAGCAGCCCGACCGTGCCTGTGATCTCCATAGGGTTGGCGTGAAGCATAGCTCCGGAAGAAAAGTTCCGTCAACGACTTACTTGGCCAGTTCGAACATTAGCGCCTCGACGCGGGTCTGCCGGAGATCGTTGATCCCCGCCAGCACCCGAAGATAGAGAAGCCCGCTCACGCCAGCCATCAGCACTAAGATGCCCGGCGCCGCCCAGGGGTGTCCGAATTCCTGGCAGGGAACCACCACCAGTCCGCCCGCCGCCAGCAGACTGAACTGCACCAGCACGCTCATGAGCCCGTTGCCCAGAGCCCCCGGCTCCCGTCGGATCCGCGACAGATTCAGGCGATACGGCATCCGCACCGAAAGCAGATTCCCCGCCGTGAAATTTGCCGGCACCGCAAACAGGATCCAGGCCACCGTCGCGGCCACAATGCTCGGCGAGGGCGCCCCAAACCGGAAGACGATCAGCGCCGCAATCACCGCGGCTTCCACTACAAACAGGGTCAGGTGCAGCAGGTTCTTCCCCACCACCACGGTCCGCAGCGGCGTTGGCGAAAGAAAGTAGAACTGCAGCCCCGCCCCCTCGCCGCCCAGGTTGTTGCACACCAGCCGCGTCAGTCCCAGAAACGCCCAGGCCATCCCCACCGGCAGTGCATACTCCACCCGAAACCGCGAGTACTGCCCGCCGTGCATCGCTCCCCCAAACACCACCGCCATCACCAGCGGCGCCGCCAGGTTATAAAGCATCGGCCCGCTGCGCAGCAGAGTGCGCAGGTCCTTCTCAAACACGGCCGCGATCGGCCCCGGGAAGTCCATCAGGCCGCCCGGCCTCGCCTGCGCCCGCGCCTTCGCCGCTGAAACCCGCCGTGGAGCCTCGTTCAGATTCTCCCCCCGGCTCTCTGCCCGCAGCCGCCACGCCAGCAGCGCCGCTGCCCCCAGCGTGTACAGCACAAGCCATCCCAGAGGCTCCCCCGCGCGCCCCCCCCGATGCTCCATCGCCAGCGCAATCGACTCCGACGCCAGCCCCGGCGGCAGCGCTCGCTGAATCTTCCACGCGTTATCCCCAATCCGCTCCACCGTCGCTTCGCGCACTCCAAGCATCAGCCCCCCATGATGCTGGTGAAATGCGGGATTCAGCGCCTGCGCCCCCAGCGCCAGAAACAGCAGGATCCCGGTCACGATCTCCCGCGTCCGCCGCTGCGCCAGCCACCGCTCGATCCACGCCAAAATCATCCGCGAAAGCAGCAGGTTAAAAAGCACAAAGACCGCCAGCGTCAGCGCCGTCCATCCCAGCAGGTCCGGCCGCGCCGCGCTGATGCCAATGCCGATCGCCACAGCCCACAGCGTCCCGATCAGCGACGACGGCGCTGCCAGCCCATACACCAGGTACAGCAATATCCACGACCCAAACGTCACCGGATACCGCAGCAGGTGGCTCAGCTCCGGATTCTGCCCCGCCAGCGCCGGAGCCAGCGCCGAAAACACCTGCCAAACCAGGCACAGCACCCACAGCAGCAGCGCCACCGCGCGCAAGTGTCCCTCAGAGGTCATCGCCCAGGCGCTGAACCCCAGTCCCGCCGCCGGTCCCACCGCCACCACCGCAAAGATTACGAACGCCGCCACCTTCGCGCCCAGCTCAACGCCGCCTCGCCGCGTCCGAAGCGAGTTCACGAAGATCCGCGTCTGCACCCACGCCAGCGCTGCATATTGCCGACGCGCCAGAGGGGACAGGAAGCCCGGCCGCATCTCCGTTTGGGAATTCACAGGCGTCGGCATCATTCCAGCCCCGTTTAAGCCAGCCACGAAAGCTCCTGCACCGCTTCTTCCGCGCTCGCCGTCCCCGTCCCGCTCACTACCCGCAGAAAAATCTCCTCCAGCGTCAGCTTCTCTCCGCTCTCCGAGACGCCCGCTGCCACGCCCGATCGCAGCTCGTCCAGCGATCCATTCGCCACCAGCTTTCCCTGATGAATGATCGCCACGTGGCTGCACAGACGCTCCACAATCTCCAGCACGTGCGACGTCAGGAAGATCGTCGCTCCCCGCTCCGTCATCCGCTGCAGCATCGCCTTCAGCGTGCCCGCCGCAATCGCATCCACTCCCTCGAACGGCTCGTCCAGAAACAGCACCCGCGGCCCGTGGATCACCGCCGCCGCCAGCGCCAGCTTCTTCTGCATCCCGTGCGAAAAGTCCGTGACCAGCTTCTTCGGCTCCGCTGCCAGATTCATAAAGTCCAGCAGCTCCTCCGTCCGCCGATTTGTCGTCGACTGATCCAGCCCGTACATCCGCCCCACAAATCGCAGATATTCCGAAGCTGTGAGCCGTCCAAACAGTGCCAGACCCTCCGGCACAACGCCCGTCTGCCGCTTCACCTCCACCGCATGCGTCGCGAAATCCAGCCCCAGAATCTCAATCTGCCCCGACGTCGGCGCCAGCAGTCCCGTCAGCATCTTGATCGTCGTCGATTTCCCGGCGCCGTTCGGCCCCAGAAACCCGAAGAACTGTCCCGGCGCCACGCTCAGGCTGATGTTGTCCACAGCGGTAAAAGTGCCGAAGCGGCGAGTCAAATCGCGCACGGCAATGGCGGGGAGGGTCATGGGAGGGAGCATAGCAGAGCGCCGCAACGCCTTGTGTTCGCAGTTCTCAGGGCTGATATTCTGAGGAGCCGCCCGGGAGGCAAGATGAAACTCCGCCGACTCATTCCCCTCGCTCTCTCCGTTGTAGCGTTGATCCCCACATCCCTCTCGGCCCAGGAGCCATCCGCCGCCCCGGATCAGCACCCCATCGTCCTGCATGCCGCCCGCCTCTTCGATGTCGAAGCCGGCAAAGTCATCTCCCCCGGTGAAGTCCTCGTCGAAGGCGACCGTATCAAGGCTGCCGGCTCCTCCGTTGACCACCCGGCCGGCGCCCAGGTCATCGACCTAGGCGATACCACGCTGATGCCCGGCCTCATTGACGTCCACGTCCACCTCTTTCTCCATCCCGGCGCCGAAGACCTCCAGACTGTCGTGGAGTCCGTTCCGCAACGCACCATCCTCGCCGCCCTCGCCGCCAAAGCCGACCTCATGGCTGGCTTTACTTCTGAGCGCGACATGGGCACCGAAGGCGCAGGCTTCGCCGACACCGCCGTCATGCGCGCCATCGACGAGGGCCTCATCCCCGGTCCCCGCCTCCGCATCAGCGGCAACGCGATCTCTATCCTCGGTGGCCACGAGGACGCGGTCCACTACAACCCTGCCCAGCACGTCCTTTCCAACGCCGACTACGCCAACGACTCCGAGCAGCTCATCGAAACCATCCGCCAGCAGCACAAAGACGGTTCCACCTTCGTCAAGGTCTACGAAACCGGGTCCGAATCCATGAGCCCGGATGGAGTCCATGCGGTTCCCTGCGAAGACGATCAGCCCCTCTGTGCCGCCAACCACCTCGGCCCTCAGCCCGGCGATCCCGAGTTCTGGGAGTTCCACACGCCGTATCAATACACGGTGGACCAGCTCAAAGCGGCCATTACCGAAGCCGCTCGTCTCGGCACCAACGTCGGCGTCCATGACAACGGCGAGCCGGGCGCCCTGTTTGCCGCCGAAGCCGGCGTTGCCTCCATCGACCACGCCAGCCAGCTCAGCGAAGAAACCATGCGACTCATGAAGGAAAAGCACATCCCCGCTGTGCCCACCTTCACCATCTTCGAGTACTTCGCCGACCACGCGCCCTCGCCCGCGGCCGCCGCCCGCGAGCACGCCATGCTCGACTACAAGATTCACGAGTTCAGGCGCCAGGTCGCCGCCGGAGTCCCCATGGCCGTCGGCTCCGATGTCGGACCCTTTCCGCACGGCACTCAGGCGCGCGAGTTCGAGCTGATGGTGAAGTACGGCATGACCCCCGTCGCCGTCCTCCAGGCCGACTACCTCAACGGCGCTCAGATCCTCACCTGGCAAAAAGAAGTCGGCCAGTTGAAGCCCGGCTTCGACGCCGACTTCATCGCCGTCCCCGGCAATCCGCTGGACGACATCACCGCAGTAGAGCGCGTCCAGTTCGTCATGAAAGCCGGCGTGGTCTACCGGCGGTAGGCGTCCCCAAGAGGGAAATATCGTTTTTCGACCATCGACGTTTGGGTCTAAGGAACTGCAGGTCAGCCAGTTGCATTCTCAGGCGATGGGCCCCCTCGCGCCTCCTGTTGGATTGACGCGTATTCCATGGAGCCCCGTGGCCGAGAGTGCTTTGCTGGCGCGGCTTTCCGCGATTCGGGGCCGGTAAATTCTCAAAGAGCGCAGGACAATTCCGGCCTGGGCCGGGACCTGGTGCAACAAGCCAAAAGCCCTGTTCGTTCGGCGTGACAACCGAGCGGACAGAGCTTTCCATCTGTAGTTTGGCGCGGGTCTTTTGCTGATGCAAGA
>DASXFH010000148.1:0-1946 GCA_036489655.1 Acidobacteriaceae bacterium
AAAGCCGACCGGCTGTGGGTAATCTCCGCGACGGGCGGCGAGGCTTTGCCGCTCTACACGCAGAAGCTGGATGTGCACGCGTTTGCCTGGTCCGCGGACGGGAAGTCGTTGTATTTTTCTGCGACCGAGCCGCTGTCGAAAGAGCAGCAAGAGGCGGAGAAGGCGGAGTGGAAGGACGTGATCCGGTGGCGGGAAAAGGATCGCGGGGATGTTCTGGTGAACGTGGAGGTGGCTCCGGCGCTGGCCCGCGCGACCACGCCGCCTCCGCCGGAGACCGGCGTGGCCGCGGAGAAAAAGACCGAGACGAAGAAAGCGGGCCTGCAGCCGGCGGAGCTGCCGCCCGGCGCCGAGACCCTGACCACGAGCCACGAGGAGATCACGGAGATTGCGCCTTCGCCGGACGGGAAGTCGATCGCGTTTGAGACCGGGCCGCCGAATCAACGGGAGGAGAATCCCGCGGACTTCGAGATTTTCACGGTGTCGCCCGACGGCGGCACGGCTCGGCAGATGACGCACAATCAGGCGCTGGAGTCGCGGCTGATGTGGTCTCCGGACAGCCGGTGGCTGCATTTCGAAGTGCCGCCAGGCGCGGGGTCGCTGGAGGGAAAGTATCAGGATGTGCAGGGGCGCCTCTACCGGATGGATCCCGAGTCGGGCAAGGTGGAGCGTCTGGGCGCGGACTTTGACGGATCATGGGGTCCGTTTGCGATGACGCCGGATGGAAAGCTGCTGGCTCTGGGTCAGAAGGGGACCGAGACGCAGCTGTACCACGTCGACGGGGCGCAGGCGACGAAGCTGCCGGGAAAGCCGGGGACGTATGCGGATCTGGACGCGGCGCAGGGAACGGGTGCCATCGTGGTGCGCTACTCGACGATCAACGATCCGGAGCAGGCATATCTGGTGGCCAATCCCATGGAGCCCGATCATCTGACGAAGCTGACCGACTTCAACAAGATTTTTACCGAGCGAGCGCAGCCGGAGTGGCAGCCCTACACCTGGAAGACCTTCGACGGGCGCACGGTGGAAGGCGTGCTGCTGTTTCCTCCGGGAAAGAAGGGGGCGAAGCATCTGCGCATGCTGACGCTGATCCACGGCGGGCCTGAGGATGCGGACGGCAACCGCTTTGGCGCGGACTGGTACGAGTGGGCGACGCTGGCGGCGGATCGCGGCTGGCTGGTGTTTCGGCCGAACTATCGCGGGTCCACCGGCTATGGTGACGACTTTATGCTGGCGATTGCGCCGCATCTGGTGTCGGCGCCGGGCAAGGACATTCTGGCCGGCGTGGATGCTCTGGTGCGGGATGGCTATGCCGATCCCAACAAGCTGACCATTGGCGGATACAGCTACGGCGGCTACATGACGAACTGGCTGATCACGCAGACCACGGAGTTTAAGGCGGCGGTGACCGGCGCGGGCGCGGTGGAGCATGCGGCCAACTGGGGCAACGACGATCTGTCGTTCGACGATTCCTGGTACCTGGGCGGCGCGCCGTGGCAGAATCCGGCGATCTACCAGAGCGAGGCGGCGCTGTTCCAGTTCAACAAGGTGAAGACGCCGGTGCATCTGGTGCAGGGCGGAGCGGATATCCGGGTGAGCTTTCTGGAAGGCAAGCTGATGGAGCGAGCCTTGCAGACGCTGGGGATTCCGCACACGTTCCTGGTGTTTCCCGGCGAGGGACACGGGCTACCGAAGAATCCGTGGCACGGATACATCAAGGTGCGCGACGAGCTGCAGTGGCTGGACAAGTATGTGCCGGAGTGAGGGCGCTGCCGGGCGGTGAGGCCGAACGGCGCTGTGCGCGGGACTGATCCCGCTATAATCATCGGTTCGCCGCGGTCTGGAGTGAATTCAGTTCTCAGGAGCCATAATGCAAAAGCTGAGTCGCCTGCTGGCGGTGTTTGTCGCCGCTGCCGTTACGCTTGTTCCCCTGGTTGTGCACGCTGCCG
>DASXFH010000184.1:0-14844 GCA_036489655.1 Acidobacteriaceae bacterium
CGTCAAAGTGGAAAATCTGTGATTTTAAAAATGATTCGGGAGCGATCAGGACACCGCCCCGGCACTTCTCCGCAAAAGCTCACGCCTTGGGCGTTGACGGCGATTCCACCACAAGATATTGCGGTTAATCAGAAGGATTCCTCCCCTCCGGATTTGCGTTCCGCGCCCTTGTCACGCGAAAAGGATCGCGGTAGGCATCCTGGGGCGAAGAGAGGACGAAGATCGGCCGTTTTTGCGCTCTGCAGCCCTCGTCTTTGCGTTCGTCCACTCTCGCTAAGATCAATGCATGAACGGAGTGCGTCTCGACAAATGGCTGTGGGCGGCGCGCTTCTTTAAAACACGCACCCTCGCCGCGAAGGCCTGTGAGCTGGGTCGCGTGGAAGCGCAGGGCCAAACCGCGCGCTCCTCGCGCGAAGTCCGCGTGGGCGATCGTCTCATCATTCAGAACGAAGGCGGCCGCTATGAAGTGGAGGTTCTCGCGGTGAGCGAGATGCGCGGACCCGCCTCCGTTGCGCAGACTCTCTACCAGGAAACCGAAGCCAGCCGCGAAGCCCGCGCCCGCTACGCCGAAGAGCGCAAGGCCGGGCTGCACTTCACACCCGCGCCCGCCGGACGGCCCTCGAAAAAGGACCGCCGCAAGATTCACCGCTTCCGCAGCGACCTCTAGACCGGGCCGTGGATCCCGCAGTCCTAACTGACCCGCCGGATCACCAGCAGCGTCTGGTCGTCGACCTGCGGCCCAAACCCGCTCGCGTCCCGCAGGATCCGCTCCGCCACCTGCGTCAGCGGCGCGCGCGCCTCGGTCTCGATCGCCTTCTCCACGCGCTCGATCCCGAATTCCTCTTCGCGGCGATTGCACACCTCAAGCACGCCATCGGTCGCCACCACCACCAGATCGCCCGAGGCCACTTCCATCGCCTCGCCCGTGAACCCGCTCACCGGCAGCAACCCCAGCGGATACTGGTTCTCCTGCACCAGCCTGGGATCCTGCCGCTGCGCGCTCCAGTGCAGCACCGGCGGGCTGGCCGCCATGGCGTACCACGCGCGCCCGTCCGCATTCAGCCGGAAGGCAGTCAGCGTCGCATACATCTGCGGCTCCTTCACCTGGGGCAGCACCGCATTCAGTTTTTCCAGCAGCGCCGGCAGGCTCGCGCCTGGCGGTCCCTCCACCGCATCCAGCAGCGCCGTGCGGGCCGCCGTCTTCAGCATGCCCATCAGGATTCCAGCGGACAGCCCGTGCCCCGCGATGTCCGCCACGTACGCGATGATGTCGCCGCCGGGCAGCAGCACCGCGTCCACCAGGTCGCCGCCCACTTTGTCGCTGGGCTGCGAAATGCCGTAGACCTCGTAGCTCGCCGTCCGCACCGCTACCGGCGGCACCAGGGTTTTCTGGATCCCGTGCGCCAGCTCCAGCTCGCTCCGCATCCGGAACGACTCCTTGCCCTGCCCCTGGATAAAGAGCACGAAGAACACGTACGAAGTAATCGCCGAGGCCAACGTGCCGATCGCGGCAAAGTGAATCCCCGTGGCTTCCGGCGGTGTAGACAGCGCGAACGTCTTCCCCATCCACGCCGCCAGGTTCGTCAGCAGCGGCCCCATCGCAAACTGCAAAGCCACCAGCCCCGCCACCGTGGGCCAGGGCAGCAGGTTGAACGAGACCAGCCACAGGACCGCGTCGAAGCCCGACACCACGGCGATCATGATCGTTGTTGCGTAGGGAATCGTGCCCAGAACGATCAGATCGTCGAAGAAGCCGATCAGGCAGAACAGAAAAAACACCGCGGCACAGAACAGCCACAGCCGCTTCCACGGCACATGCCGGAGCCCGCGCATGGCCTCCGGCCATTCATACCAGCGCCTTCTCGATCCGGCCATAGGCAGCCACGATATCAGCCGGTGGCTGGATGCCGGTAGCGGGTAGCCGGCAGTAGCACTCCGGCCTCCCCCAAATCGGCCACCGCCGACACTGCCCAAAGCCCATCATCTCGCGATACAATCGTCCGTCCCCCAGGCGGCGAGCGCTTTTCCGGACGATTCGTTTTCCTCTCCGCACGCTCTAAACTGAGAGGACGAACATCTAAGCGGTAAGGGGTAGGCATGGCCCGTACGGCAGTTTCTGGCGCCGAGTCCATACGGCAACAGCAGGATTCCGCGAACGGCGAGCACACCGCGTCGCGGAACGGCAAGGGCTCCGGCCTTTCCGCCGACAGACTCATTGAAATCTATCGCCTCATGCTTCTCTCCCGGCGTACCGACGACCGCGAGATCATCCTCAAAAATCAGCAGAAAACCTTCTTTCAGATCTCCGGCGCCGGCCACGAAGCCCTCCTCGTCGCCGCCGGCCTCTCGCTGCGCCCCGGCTACGACTGGTTCTTCCCCTACTATCGCGATCGTGCCCTCTGCCTTGCCCTGGGCATGACCGTCGAAGACCAGTTCCTGGGATCCGTGGGCGCCGCCTCCGATCCCTCCAGCGGCGGGCGCCAGATGCCCTCCCACTGGAGCGACCCCAAACTCCACATCGTCACCCAGTCCTCTTCGACCGCGACACAGTGCCTGCAGGCCGTTGGCTGTGCCGAAGCCGCGCTCTATCTCAGCCGCCATCCTGAAGCTGCCGAGCCGCCGCCTGCCTCCGAGGGCCCCCGTCTCGACTACCGCCGCGCGCATCCCCTCACCTTTCACGGCGACGAGGTGGTTTACGTCTCCATCGGCGACGGCGCCACCAGCCAGGGCGAGTTCTGGGAAACCATCAGCATCGCTTCGAACTTGAAACTCCCCCTCCTCATCGTCGTCGAGGACAACGGCTACGCCATCTCCGTGCCCGTCGAGGTCAACACGCCGGGCGGCAGCATTTCGCGCCTGCTCACCCAGTTCCCCAACTTCCACATTGCGGAAATCGACGGCACCGATCCGCTCGCCTGCATGCACGCCATGGAGGACGCCGTCGCCCACTGCCGTGCCCGCAACGGTCCGGCGCTGGTCCACGGCCATGTCACGCGCCCCTACTCCCACTCGCATTCCGACAACGACAAGAGCTACCGGCCCGCCACCGAGCGCGAGGCCGACGCACTGCGCGACCCTATCCAGAACTTCCAGATGCACCTTCTCCGCGAGGGCATCCTCACGCCTGAATCGCTGGAGCGCCTCGAGAAGGAGGTGGATGAGGAAGTCCGCCACGCCGCCGAGCAGGCCCTGCGCGCGCCCCTGCCCTCCGCCGAGCCGTCTGCGATTCTGCGCTATCAATATTCCGAGGAGTTCGATCCCACCCGCGCCGATCTCGCCACGGACCCCGCGCCTCCGGCCCCCGACCCAGCCGAGCCAAGGGCCGCCGAGCCCAAGACCATGGCCGAGCTCATCAACGCCTGCCTTCACGATGAGATGGCTCGCGACCCGCGCATCGTCGTCTTTGGCGAAGATGTCGCCGACTGTTCCCGCGAGGAATACCTGGAGCAGAAGCAGGTCAAGGGCAAGGGCGGAGTCTTCAAGCTCACCGCCGGCCTGCAGTGCGAGTACGGCTCGGAGCGCGTTTATAACTCGGCGTTGGCGGAAGCTGCCATCGTCGGCCGCGCTCTCGGCATGGCGGTCCGCGGCCTCAAGCCCGTCGCGGAAATCCAGTTCTTCGACTACATCTGGCCGGCCATGCACCAGCTCCGCAACGAGCTGCCTCTCATCCGCTGGCGCTCCAATAATGGATACGCTGCGCCCGCCGTCATCCGCGTGCCCATCGGCGGCTATCTCACCGGCGGCGCGATTTACCACTCGCAATCGGGCGAAAGCCTCTTCACGCACACGCCCGGCCTGCGCGTCGTCTTCCCGTCGAATGCTCTGGACGCCAACGGCCTGCTGCGCACCGCGCTCCGCTGCGACGACCCCGTGCTTTTCTTCGAGCACAAGCGCCTCTATCGCGAGACCTACGGCCGCGCCCCCTATCCGGGCCCCGACTACAGCATCCCCTTTGGCAAAGCGAAGGTGGTTCGGGAGGGCAAACACCTCACCATCGTCACCTATGGAGCCATCGTGCCCCGCGCGCTCCAGGCCGCTCAGCGCGCCGCCCGCGAGCTCGGGGTTGAAACCGAGATCCTCGACCTGCGCACCCTGAACCCCTTCGACTGGGAGGCGATTGCAACGTCCGTCCAGAAGACCAGTAAAGTCATCGTCGCCCATGAGGACACGCTCAGCTGGGGCTACGGCGCCGAAATCGCCGCCCGCATCGGCGAGCAGCTCTTCGACTCGCTCGACGCCCCCGTCCGCCGCATCGGCGCGATGGATACCTTCGTCGCCTACCAGCCGCAGCTAGAGGACGTCATCCTGCCCCAGCCGGAGACAATCTTCCAGACGATCAAAGAGCTGGCCGAGTACTGAAGAGCCGACCTATATCTCAACCGTTGTCATCCCGAACCCCTGCGCGCATGCGCAGGGTGTGAGGGACCTTCTGTTCGCTCACTTGCCGAGAATTCCCCCTTCCAATCCAGCCACCCACCCAAACACGTTGTCATCCCGAACCCCTGCGCGCACGCGCAGGGCGTGAGGGACCTTGTGTTCGGTCACTTGCCGAGAATTCTCCCTTCCAATCCAGCCACCCACCCAAAACGGTTGTCATCCCGAACCCCTGCGCGCATGCGCAGGGCGTGAGGGACCTTGTGTTCGCTCACTGCCGAAAATTCCCTTCCCAATCCAGCCACCCACCCAAAACGGTTGTCATCCCGAACCCCTGCGCGCACGCGCAGGGCGTGAGGGACCTTGTGTTCGCTAACCTGCCGAGAATTCCCCTTTCCAATCCAGCCACCCACCCAAAACGGTTGTCATCCCGAACCCCTGCGCGCACGCGCGGGATGTGAGGGACCTTGTGTTCGCTCACCCACAAGACTTCCCCCTTCCAATCCAGCCAACGACCCAAACACGCTGTCATCCCGAACCCCTGCGCGCACGCGCAGGGCGTGAGGGACCTTGTGTTCGCTAACCTGCCGAGAATTCCCCTTTCCAATCCAGCCACCCACCTAAAACGGTTGTCATCCCGAACCCCGGCGCGCATGCGCAGGGTGTGAGAGACCTTGTGTTTTCCTCCCCTGTCAACGTGACCATCGTTTGGCAACGACTCTTCTGCACTCCAATTCCCGCCACGCCCCCGGCAACAATGGGAAATATGCCAGATCCACGGCACTACTACATCTACATGCTCACGAACAGTACCCGCCGCACCCTGTATACCGGGGTCACGAACACTCTCCGCGGGAGAATCTATGACCATCGCCATAGTGAAGAAGGCTTCACGGCCCGATACAGAGCGTTTCGGCTGGTCCACTATGAAGTTTTCGTGGACATACGCAACGCAATTGCCCGCGAAAAGGAGATCAAGGGATGGAGGCGCGAGAAGAAGAACGCCCTCGTTCAGCAGCACAATCCCACCTGGCGCGATCTCGCCACTGACGCAGGGCTGGAATCCTGGCCGTCAGTGGATGATCGCCGTCGCACCACCAATTGGTTTGCCAGCAGGGCGCGAAAGTGAACCGTTGTCATCCCGAATCCCTGCGCGCATGCGCAGGGCGTGAGGGACCTTGTGTTTTCCTCCCTACTGCCTGCACGCCAAAGAGCACGGTACCTCCGTACTCACCGACCCTCCGAATTCCCTTGCTCTCGCTCTTCCACACGCCTACGCTGAATCACAGTGGGGATGCTCCGCCCAGGCGGATCATCCCCATCGGCTTTTTGGGAAGCAGACCCACGAGCCCGATCCACCGCTCTTTGACATTCAGGATCGCCGAAACGGTTGCGGACACTCCGCTGCCAGGTGCTACACGCCGCAAAACGAAAATCCGCGGTCGCTGCATCGCAGGTGCGATTTGCACCGGAATCGTGGCGTTCGAGGGTAATACCCAAAAGGTATTACCCTGCACCCCTCGCAGAATGAACTACTTGCCATACCCCCGCCCGGGGGGGTACCCCCTGACCCTCCTTTTCTGCGGATCGCGGAGTTGGAGGCATCTCACGGGTACTTTCAGCGCTATACTCCCTTGCGAATACTCCATTACTCCGTTGCGCGGCTTTCTATCTTCGCTCTTCCCAGGTCGGCGTGATCCTTATCACTGAAGGCGGCAGTTCCGTGTGTTACTCGTGACTATCGGGACTCATTCCGCCTGCGGGGTCTGAGATTTCCAAGCCAGGGTGGATGATCCGGAGGCTTTTGCCATGTCCATGTTGCTGCGTGCCGTTCACAAAAACGCTGCTTCTGTCTTCACGCTTTCTTTGCTTCTATCCCTGGGCTGCTCCAAATCCACTCCGCCCAGCGTAACTTCCGCGGTGACACCGGTTGCAGCCGCTACGACGGCTCCTGCCGTTGTAGCCGCCAAAGACCCCTTCTGGGCGATGTACAAATCCGCCCATGCCTGGGCGCCGGATGTGGTGGCCATCCGTATCACCCAGAGAAGCCTGCAGGGGTACAAGGACGAAGCCGGCAAAGCAGGTTTGTGGGAGGCCGCATTTGGCTCTCCCAGCCTCCATCAATATCGGATCTATACCTACGCTGTCGCCGACGTTCCCCCTGGCACCTTCAAGGGCGTGACCGCCGGGCTGCCGGACGCCTGGAGCGGCGAAACCCGCGATGCCATGGCCATTGACCTGACCTCTTTTAACACTGACTCGGATGCTGCCTTCCAGGCGGCCTCGGGCAGTGCTGCCGAATGGCTGAAGAAGAATCCCGGTAAAGAGCTGACCGCACTCGAGCTGGGCCAGACCTTCCGCTTCTCCGGACCTGTCTGGTACGCGCAGTGGGGCACCAAGTCCGCTGGATACTCGGCGCTGGTCGATGCCACCTCGGGCAAGCTCGTGAACCGCAAGTAGCCGGCCCACCCTCCATGTTTCCGGCCCTCCCCGGGGTGAGGTCTGCCCATAAGCGGTGAGGGCCGCGAGTTCGGCTCGATTCCGGACCTTGCCGGCAAAAGCGAAGGGGGCAAATTCCCTTGCGGGATTTTGCCCCCTCCTGTCCGAACTCTTCAAAGATCTGGCTTCGGCTACCTGAGTTCAGCCTCCTTTGTCAGACGTATGCAGGTCTTGTGAGCTTGCGCTCCCAACTCCTGCCCGTTTCTGTCAACCGGGCTGTCCCAGCCGGTACGTCCTCCATCCGGAAGCTCCGGTTGCCCTTCGCTTCCTGAGACCCCGGTCTCCCGAGGCTCCTGGGTTTCGTTTCCGATTCCCCTGACGGCTGACGTTCGGCTCTCTTCTCGTGGAAGATTGCTCCTCCGTTACGAAGAATGATGCCACAACTTTGGATCGGCGCAAGTCCTTTATTTCTGTGCAAATCCGGGCGTTTTCTGTGCAAATCGGCGGCATAAACGGCGGTCTGCACCGGCCTCGGGGCAGTTCCGGCATTGCCACATGGATTTGTAGCCTCCGCTGTGACGTTTGTGGAAGACCCTCAGGTTCCGTTACTGCTTTGTGTCCAGCGGATGCTCGGCTTCCTGATAAAACTCATCCTGCAGTTTCAGGCTTTCGTTGTCGGCCTTCACCGCGCGGATGGCCGACACCAGATCCGCGACCCAGGCTTTCATGTCGTATTCGCCAAGGGCGAGCGTCGCCTTCGAGCCGTCGCCCGAATAATGATTGGGAAAGCGCGCGTACCACCAGATGCCGGTGTAAACATCCTCGGGCAAATGCAGCCGATGCAGGTCCGCTCCGGATTGCTCGTTGGCGCGATCCATGTGAACCAGGTCGGGCCGCGTGACCAGCGTGTGCGAGGTCTCCGACTCGCCGGCGTGCATGTCGGTCGTCGTCTGCTGCTTCGGACGTCCCGGACCTTTGCGGTTGTCCCACCAGTAGACGTACACCACGTAATCGTGGCGCTGCTGGAGTTCGGTCTGCGCGAAATAGGGGAGCAGCGAGAGGTTGCCGCCGTGCCCGTTCACGATCAGGATCTTGCGGCATCCGTTGCGGCCCATCTCATCGGTGGTCTCCTGCAGCAGGTCCAGCTGGATGTGCCGGCTATAGGCCACGGTGCCCGGCTGGTGCCGCGCCTCCTCGATCTGCCCGAAATAGTAGGCCGGGAAGACGACGGCGTATTCCCCGGCGGCACCGTGCAGCGCCACCCAGCGTGCATTGATCAGATCCGTCCCGATGGGCAAGTGCGGCCCATGCTTCTCCAGAATTCCAAAGGGGAGCAGACAGACCCCCTGCGCTTTTTGAATTGCCTTTATAAAATCCGGACCGGTCAGCTCTTCCCATTGCGTGGACAGCTTGCCGGAATCGGCCGCTGCTTTATCCGTTGGTTGCTGCGCTCCGGCGGTCAACACCAGGCTCAGCACCCCGATCAACACGACTGCCATCCAGTTCGTTTTGCGCATCGCTCGCCTCCTCGGGAACGCTTCCTTATACCAGAGAAAGCGCTGCTTCTCTCAGCGTCGGGAGTATGCTCGCTCCGACCTGTCCGATCCCGGCCAATCGATCAGTAAATCCAGCTGCAATCGCGGGTGAAATCGGTAGTGGGGACACGCTTCCAGGTTTCGCCGGTTTTCTCCGCTTCGAAGATGCCGCCGCTGCCGCAGAAGCCGCCGCAATTCCTGATCACCGACACGAGCGCGTGGCGGTGGCTCGGGTCGAATCCCGGAACGCCGAGGAGCCGTACATGCCGGACTCCCTTGTAGCGATCGCAGGCGGCCGCATCGTGACCGCCGGTCGCCAGGCACCTCCGCACCTGCGCCACTTCAGCGGGTGCCAGCACGCGGTAGCCCTGGGGAATCACGAAGTGCGATTGCCAGGAATGACTCTCGCGATTCGCCGCCACAAAGGCATCTGTCAGCTCCCGCTCCTCTGCCGTGGAGGGCTTGAGGCAGCTGCCGCCCACCTGCGGAATATCGGTCTGCGAATTCGCGGCAAAGACCAGCGGTTCATTCGATGGAACCGCATACAGAGCCGAGTACACCGCATAGGCCTCTTCCGGGGCGGGGCCGCCACCGTTCTGGTTAAGCGGGCTCGTTTGTGAAAGATCCGTGACAGCGGGCGCACGGTGGGCCGGAGGCGTATGCCCATGCGGCATAAGACGCACCCAGAAGATCACCGCAGCCGCGGCCACCAGCACGATCCGCAATGCCAATCGACCTGAAAAGCGCATCCCCCATTCTCCACGGAAATCATTTCATAGTACCCAGCTTCTGCCGGCCCGCCTGATCGCGGCTCCTTCCGGTTAAGAGAGGTACGACAGCACACGAGCACAAAGTCGCAAAATCTTTAGGAAAAATAACGGTCATTTTGACCATAGTAACCACCGAAGTTGAATCCGCCGGAGGGCCCCCGCCATCTACCTGGGAGTTCTCTATGCCTGGCAGGAGTTTGGAGAATTTCAGCCGATATTGGCATTGCAGACAAACGGATGGAAGGACGTATGCAACAGGTAAGGAATGTTGTCCTCATCGTCATCTCGTTCGCCCTCGGCATCTCGGCCCAGGCGCAGTCGGCGCCTGTGCTCCCCTCGGCGCCGACGCCGTCAACCGGCGCCAGCGCAGCTGCACAACCCGCGGCGAACATCAGCGGCACTATCAACGATGACGCCGGGGACGTGATACCGGGCGCCACGGTGACGCTGCTGGGACCCGGCTCCGCTTCATCGCGCACGGCTACAGCCGGCGAGAGCGGCGGCTTCAGCTTCGATCAGGTGCCGCCCGGCGGTCCGTATCGCATAACCGTGCGTGCGACGGGCTTTGCCGACTGGACTTCGGCCGATCTGGAACTCCTGCCGGAGCAGTTTGTCTTTCTTCCGGCCGTGCATCTCACGGTCTCCGGCGGCGTCACGTCGGTGGTGGTGGTGGCCAACTCCCCGCAGCTGGCCACCGAGCAGGTCCACGTGGCCGAGCAGCAGCGCGTTCTCGGCATCGTTCCTAACTTTTATGTGGTGTACGATCCGGACCCCGCACCGCTGACAACAAAGCTGAAGTTCTCCCTGGCTCTGCGTGCGGAAGCCGATCCTGTGACTTTTGCCGGCGCGGCGTTCGTTTCCGCGCTGCAGCAGGCAGGCGACACACCGGATTACCAGCAGGGCATGGCCGGTTATGGACAGCGGTTGGGGGCGAATTACGCCACCGGGTTCACGGACATCATGATTGGCGGCGCGCTTCTGCCCTCGCTCTTCCATCAGGATCCCCGTTATTTTTACCAGGGCACCGGGTCGACGCATTCGCGGCTGGTTCACGCGCTTTCCGCGCCCTTCGTGGCCAGGGGAGACAACGGCCATTGGGAGCCGAATTACTCCAGTGTGGGAGGCGATCTGGCGGCAGGAGCCATCTCCAATGCTTATGAGCCCGCGAGCAATCGGGGCGTTGGCCTTGTTTTCCAAAATGCCCTGGTCGTCACTGGAGGACGTATGGCCAACGCCGTTGCGCAGGAGTTCCTTCTGCGCAGGCTCACCTCCCACAACCGGAGGAACGGGCCCTATAACGATGCGGAGCGATGATCCAGGGCAGCGGCCCGCTTACCGATAGAACTGGTAGAGCAGGCCGCACCCGGTAAGCGCGAGGATGAGGTAAGAGAAGCGATTGGCCATCATCACAGCGGATCGAGTATCGCCGTCGCAGCGCAGCAGATCGTACCAGTCGATAACCCATGATTTGAGATAGCGCGAGAAAAGATAGGACGGCACCAGCAGGGTGAGGAAAATGGCCAGCGTAGCCAGCAACTGACCCTGCATGGCGGACCAGTCAGGAAAGAACTTCATGCCGACCCAGACCGGCACCATACGCCAATCGGTCAGCGCGCCGGAGCTGCCGCCGGGAAACCCGGCGTACTGGTTGAGCGCCTCGTAGAGAAGCCAGGCAAGCGGATAGCCCAGGCCGGTTGTCCCCAGGTTCACCGAGGTTACGGCCGCGACTGTGCGCAGCCAGCGCGTATGCAGCGCCGCCTGAAGATAGGCAGTTTCAATGATGATCACCGGCACCAGAAACCAAAGGACGGTCGGATACTTCACCGGCAGCAGAGGAATGGCCGCATCGGCGAAAGCCGGCGCCGGCGACGCCGCCAAAAAAGCGACCGCCAGAAGCATCGGCATCCAAAGCCTGGGTTTCCGGATCATTTGGCCGGAATCATAACATCGGAGTCAACGCCAAACACTCCCACGAAAGTGATGCTTTGGAGGGGGCTGCCCTTCCCTAATTCATACAGACGGCCTGCCTGAAAGCCCCCTGTCCGGAAGCGGTCCCTGTACACTGTGGCCCTCAAGCCAACGCCCTGCGCACCTGCTGCGTGATGGAGGTTTTCTTTCCTGGCTTCCGGCTCTCGTTCATCCACCGTTTTCGCCGTTGTCCTGCTGAGCTCGCTCTCCGCGGTTCTCGTCGCGGTTGCAAGCACCCGGCAGGCGGCCCCAGCCGGCGCTTCCGCTATGGCGCCGGACGTGGACTGGCCGGCGTACAACGGCAACCGTAACGGCGATCATGACTCACCGCTGGCGCAGATCAATCGATCGAACGTGGCGCAGCTCCGAGTGGCGTGGCGATATGACACAGGCGAAAAAGGCGACCTGCAGACAAACCCACTCATCGTCGGACACAGGTTCTTTGGATACACTCCAACGGGCAAGGTCATTGCGCTGGATGGAACTACCGGGAAACTGCTCTGGAAGTTCGATTCCGGTGTTGGCACCGCCCAGCCGTGCCGTGGGTTCTCCTACTGGACAGACGGAAAGAATTCGCGGCTGTTCGCCGGCATTCTGAATTATCTATATGCGCTGGACCCGGCCACGGGTCATCCCATCGAGTCATTCGGCGAGCAGGGCCGCATCGATCTGCGCAAAGGCCTGCGCCCCGGCGAGGATTTCACGCGCCAGTCCATCGCCCTCACGTCACCGGGCCTGATCTATCGGGATCTGATCATCGTCGGCGGGCGCAATCCGGAAACGCATCCGGCTCCGCCAGGCGATATCCGCGCCTTCGACGTGCGGAGCGGAGCGCTGCGCTGGACCTTCCACACCATTCCGCGTCCAGGTGAGTTCGGCTACGACACCTGGCCGCCGAACGCATGGAAAACGGCGGGCGCTGCCAATAACTGGGCCGGGATGACCCTCGATGCGGCGCGCGGCATCGTCTATGTTCCGACCGGCTCCCCGGTCTTCGATTTTTACGGCGGGGATCGCATCGGCAACGATCTTTTTGCCGATACACTGCTGGCCCTGGACGCCGCGACCGGCCGCCGGCTCTGGTATTTCCAGGGCGTGCACCACGATGTGTGGGATCGCGACTTCCCTGCTCCTCCCGCGCTGGTAACGGTGACGCGTGACGGGCGGCGCATCGACGCGGTGGCGCAGACCACCAAGCAGGGCGTCGTCTACCTCTTCGATCGCGTGACCGGCGCGCCGCTCTTCCCCATCGAAGAGAAGCCCTACCCGCCCAGCGATGTACCCGGCGAGAAGACTTCACCCACGCAACCCATGCCCACAGAGCCTGCGCCGTTCGCTCGCCAGCGGCTGACCGAAGACATGCTGACGACGCGGACGCCGGAGGCGCATGCCTGGGCGCTGCAGATGTTTCGCACTTTCCGCAGCGACGGCCAGTTCGTCCCTTTGAGTCTCGATCGACAGACGGTGGTCCTCCCGGGATTCGACGGCGGCGCCGAATGGGGCGGCCCGGCCGTGGATCCTGAGACCGGCGTTCTCTACGTGAATGCGAACGAGATGGCCTGGACAGGCGGCTTGGTGGGCGAGAATCCTGCCGCCTCAGCCGGCGCCCGTGTCTACCAGGCACAGTGTTCTGTTTGTCACGGAACCAATCGCGCCGGTGCGCCTCCGGCATTTCCTTCGCTCGTGGGCATCACGCAGCGGCTCACCGATGTGCAGATCTCCGCGATTCTGGGGCACGGGCGCGGACGCATGCCGGCCTTCCCCAGCCTCACCGACACGCAAACCGCGGCTCTGCTTGACTTCCTGAAGACCGGCTCTGGCAAGGCCGCGGCCCACACGCCTGGAACTATGGCGGGTGGACCCGGCGTGCAGTACGCCTTCACCGGCTACCGCAAGTTTCTCGACCCGGACGGCTATCCCGCCATTGCTCCGCCATGGGGAACTCTGAGCGCCATCGATCTGAACACCGGGAAATTCCTGTGGCAGATTCCGCTTGGCGAATATCCGGCTCTGGCCGCGCAGGGGATGAGCCATACCGGCACAGAAAATTATGGCGGACCGATTATCACGGCGGGCGGGATCGTGTTGATCGGCGCTACGGTTTACGACCGCAAATTCCGCGCCTTCGACAGCGCCACCGGACGGCTCCTTTGGCAAACACAGCTGCCCTACGCCGGCATTGCGACACCCGCAACCTATTCCATCGAGGGCAAACAATATGTCGTGATCGCGGCCAGCGGTGGGCGCGATCCCGGCTCCCCGGTGGGCGGCATGTACATTGCGTTTGCTCTGCCCTGAGCCGGATCGAGTTATCGGCGGCCATCTCGTGCCTACGCGCCACCCCTCGGTCCTGCAAGATGACAACTCCGTAAGACGAGCCGGGCATCCCACCGACAAGGACAGCACGATTCCCCCTTTGGAGACGCCAATGCATTTTCCCCGGTTTTTTCGCCTCGTAACCCGCAGCGTGGCCGTTGCTGCGCTGCCCCTGCTTCTTGCGTCCTCGCCCGCTGTGCGCGCACAGGACGGGCATCTTGTCTCTCCCTCGCAGTTGCAGCAGCAAGTGCAAACGGCGACCGCGGCACGGCAGCACAATATTGATACGCTCAACCAGTTCCTCACCTCGCCCACGGCGGACAAGGCGATGAAGGACGCGAAGATCGATCCTGCTCAGGTAAAGAACGCAATTCCGACACTGTCCAATGCGGAACTGGCGAACCTCTCCGCGCGCGCCGCTCATGCGCAGAACCAGTTCGCTGCGGGTGGCCTGACCACTCTGGCGCTGACGCTGATCATCCTTGCCGTGGTTCTCATCATCCTGCTGGCGGCTTACCATTAATGCTGTGTTGCGAATTGCATTAGCGTGCCTGATGGCAGCGACTTCGGTCGCTGCCTTTGCGCAGACTCCCGGCGAGTTCTGGATCGATGTGCCGTTTGTACGCCAGCCCCGCGATGGATGCGGGGCTGCCTCGCTCTCGATGGTGATGCTGTACTGGGCGCACCAGCAGGGCCGGCAGCCGCCCCCCGACGGGGCGGTCGGCACGATCCAGCAGAGGCTGTACGTCCGGTCGGAGCACGGAATCCCCGCTTCCTCCATGCAGAGCTATCTGCAGCAGCACGGCTTCCTGGTATTCGCAGTCAACGGCCACTGGAGCGACCTGGAGCAGCAGATCCGCAAGGGGCGCCCGCTGATTGTGGCGCTGCGACCCCAGGGAGAGCGCGCGTTGCATTACGTTGTTATCGATGGCATCGACCCGGCGCGGGGAGTGGTTATGATGAACGACCCCGCCGATCGCAAAATGCTCTCCGAGGAGCGTGCAGCATTCGAGAAAGACTGGAGCGCCACCGACAACTGGCTGCTGCTTGCGGTGCCCTCGCCCTCCGCACACTGATTCCTGGACTGGCCGCCCTGGCTTGTGCATGCAGCGCGATCGCCGATCCATGCGCCATCCATCGCGCCGGCAACCCGGCGATTCAGCAGGAATTTCAGCACCAGGACTGGCCTGGAGTCGTCCGTCTGGCGAACACGATCCCGGCTCTGGTACCTGACGATGAGTTCGCCCTCGGCATGGCGCTCGCGCATCTGGGACGCCTGGCGGAGGCGGAGCGAACGTTGCGCGCCGGCGCGCGCCAGTGCCCCGATGACAAGCGCTTCCCTACCGAGCTGGCTGGTGTTGCTTTTGAGCAAAAGCGGCACGCGGCTGCGGCGCACTGGCTGCGGCGCGCGCATCATCTGGATCCCACGGACAGCTATGTAA
>DASXFH010000206.1:0-2784 GCA_036489655.1 Acidobacteriaceae bacterium
TGTTGCCTACATGGATGGCTCGACGGATGGCAATAACACCACATACTGAATGCGATCGTCCGGGGCAGGCACGTCGATGACTGCCGCTGCCGCTTCTCAGCCCGGCCTGGTCGATATCCTCGCCATCGCGGCGCATCGCGACGATGTGGAGCAGACCTGCGGCGGCACGCTGCTGAAGATGCGTTCGCTCGGCCTGGAGACCGGAATCCTCGACCTCACGCAGGGCGAGGCTGGTACCCGCGGCTCTGCAGCAGAACGGGCTGCGGAGGCGGAAGCCGCGGGGCGCATCCTGGGTGTGCGCCGGCGCCAGGCGCTGGACCTCCCGGACGGCCGCGTGGAGAACACGTATGACAATCGGCTGAAGATCGTTCGCGTGCTGCGTGAGCTCCGGCCGCGGGTGGTGATCCTGCCCTATTGGCAGGGCCGGCACCCGGACCACTACACCACAGCCACTCTAGGCTACGAGGCCTGCTTCCTGAGCGGCCTGGCGCGGCTCGAAACGGGTGCCGCGCCGCATCGCCCCTACAAGGTGCTCTACGCCAGCCTGTACGCGGATGTGCGCCCGAGCTTTGTCGTGGACATCACGCCCTTCATCGAAGAGCGCTACCGGTCGCTCATGGCCTATCGCTCCCAGTACGCCAATGCCGAGCAGGGAAGCGCGCTCTTTGTGCCCGAAGAGGAAATTCGCGAGCGCACACTTGCGGAGGCGAGGCACTACGGCCAGTTGGCTGGCGTGCGGTACGCAGAGCCCTTCGTACAAAAGGAGGTTGGGCTGGTCGACGACCTGATGACCTTGCCGGTGGCCTCGATCTAGAAGTGGTTGCGTAGCCTCATCCAAATGATCCTGAGGGGGCAGCACTTATACCGAAAATGGCCGAACCGCCCACTCCTCGGCGCTCTCGAAGGGAGGAGCTATCAAGGGTGCATCGTGGTCTTCCTCGTTTGCTTTGGCCTGCGCCGACCGCTCCGGCAGGTAGACCCGGACCACCGCGCCCCGCAGGTCTCCCTCGGTGCTGTTTGAGATGCGTACGGTGCCGCCGTGCTTCTGTACGATGCCCAGGCTTACCCAGAGGCCGAGCCCGGTCCCGCGCTCGCCCTTGGTGGTCATGAAGGGCTGGAACAGCTTCTTCTCCACGTGGGGCGCGATGCCGCGTCCGCTGTCGGCAATCTCCACCATGGTGCCGGCGCGGCCATCGAGCGGGCTCGCCGGCCGCACCAGAATGCGCACATGACCGTTCGGCCCAGCCGCTTCGCCGGCATTGGCAATCAGGTTTGTGAAAACCTGGCGAAGCTCTCCGGGAAAGCCGAAAACATGCACCGGATGCGTGAAATTCTGCTCAACCTGGATGTTCTGGTCACGCATCTTGCGGTCCAGCAACAGCAGAACACTGCCAATCAGCTCTTCGAGGTTCACCTGCACGGGCATGGGCGATTCGCGATAAAGACTCAGCATGGCGCGGCTGATCTGCAGGGTGCGGCCCAGTTCCTGCTGCGCCAGCTTCAGGTAGTCGCTGCGCCGTTGCGGGTCGGTCTCCTGCGAGATGAGGAAGTGCAGATTCGCCACCGAGTCCAGCGGGTTGTGGATCTCATGCGCAATGCTCGCCGCCAGCCGGCCGGTCACTGCGAGCTTCTCATTTGCAATCAGGGTGACTTCAGCCTTCCGCAGTTCGGTAACGTCGCGGAAGACCACGACTGACCCATCCGGCCGCCCATCCGCATCCACCACGGTCGAGACCTTGGCATCCACGGCATACTCCGACCCGTCCCCCGCCACCAGGGTACCCTCCTGATGCAGGCCCATCGCACCGGAGCGGTCCATGTCTTCCAGAAGATCTCCCATCGGCTGGCGCGTTTGCGGATGCACCAGGCGAAGCACCTCACCGATAGGACGGTTCGTGGCAGCGTTCAACTGCCATCCCGTCAGCTTCTGCGCGACGGCATTCATGAAGCGGACTTGCCCCTGCTTGTTCAGAGAGATGACAGCATCCCCGATGGATTCCAGGGTGGTGGCCAGCAGTTGCTGGCTGGCCGTTATTTTCGCATTTCGCTCCTGAAGCTCCTGCAAGGCGAGTTCGTAGGCGCTGGAGACTCGCTGGAGCCGGCTGCTGGCAAAAATGCCGATCGTTATCCCAGCGGCAAGCGCCAGAATCAGAACAAATTGCAAAAATCTGCTTACCCTTTGGTTGAGCTTTGTATCGTACGCGCTTCGTTCATGAGAAGCCGCCGCCAGCAGGTCCTGAAAGTCGTCGCGCACCGCGTCCATCACGGTCTTCCCTTGCTGCGTCAGCGTAGCGCTTATGGCTTCCGGAGCGGGCGCTGGCTGCTCCAGCACGCCGTTCGCCCAGACCTGCCAGGCGTGTATGTCATGTTGTAGTTTCTCAACCTGAGCGGTGGATACACCGCTCACGGGCGTCACGTGGTTGAGTTCGGCAAGGCTGGCGTCGATCTTCGGCGCAGCCATGTTGTAGGGGACGAGCACGGAGGGCAGCCCAGTCAACTGATAGGCACGCAGTCCGGTTTCCTGATCGATTGCCTGTTGCTGCAGGATCAGCAACTGGTCCACGAGCGCCGCAGCGGCGATGGAATGTTGCCGCAGTTCCAGGGCCTGCTCCACCTGCCATACCAGCAGACCCGCGAGCAGCGCCAGGACTGTGACCGGCACCAGCAGAGTGATGCGAACGACACGGTTGAATTCATGGAGTCCGACGGGGGAATCGGTCATGATGGGTCTCCGCTGCCCTCCAAAATCCTCTGCACGTTCCGTAGCAATGCCAGTGCGCCATC
>DASXFH010000208.1:0-3298 GCA_036489655.1 Acidobacteriaceae bacterium
ATTCCAACACACGACGTGCGATGCTGCCGCTCTGCTGCTGCGGAAGGCCCGGAATCACGATCCGGGCAAGACGTGCCATCCAGGGAAGACGCCACTATGCAGGGGAATAGGTATCATGTCCCACTACTGTCATGTTCCTCGTAAGCGTACGGATTTCCCCTCTGGACTGAGTGGGTGATGGTGATGACGATGGGGGCATGGGATCGGTGACCTGCCCCCCTCCGATTAGTCCACAGGCAGTGAGAGTTCTCCCATAATAGGGTCCGGCAGTTGTGGGCCGACGAGGAGAACCGATGAAGAAGAGCCGGTACACAGAAGAGCAGATTGTAGGCGTGCTGAAGGAGTCCGAAGCGGGGCTGGAGACGGGCGAGTTGTGCCGCAAGCACGGGATCAGCCAGCAGACGTTCTATCGCTGGAAGGCGAAGTACGGCGGGCTGGAGGTCAGCGACGCGCAGCGGCTGCGGCAACTGGAGGACGAGAACCGCAAGCTGAAGCAGCTGGTAGCTGAACAGGCGCTGGACATCGTCGGCTTCAAGGCGGTGCTTTCAAAAAAATGGTAGGCCCACAGGCGGAACGGGAAGCCGTCCGCATGTTTCGCGATGCGACGCAGTGCTCGGAGCGGCGTGCCTGTGGGCGGATGGAGATTGTGCGGACGATGGTCCGATATCAGCCGCGGGCGAGCCGGTTCGCGGCCGCCAACGACAAGCTGCGCACTCGCCTGCGCGAGTTGGCCGAGGAGCGGCGGCGCTGGGGGTATCGGCGTCTCCATGTTCTGCTGAAGCGGGAAGGCTGGCAGGTGAACAGCAAACGGGTCTACCGGATCTACGTCGAAGAGAAGCTGATCGTACGGCGCCGGCGGCGCAGAAGGCGGGTTTGCGCCCAGGCGCGGGTTTTGCTGGCACCGCCGAGTCGCCCCAACCAGACCTGGACCATGGACTTCCTGCACGATGCGCTGGCCGGCGGGCGCAAGTTCCGCACGCTCTCGATCGAAGATGCGTACACCCGGGAGATGCCGATCATCGAAGTGGACACCTCACTGCCTGCGCTGCGCGTAGTCCGCGTGCTGGACCGACTGCGGCTGGAGCGCGGGTTGCCGGAGCGGATCGTCATCGATCACGGCACCGAGTTCACTTCGAAGGCGCTCGACCAGTGGGCCTACGAAAACAAGGTGACGCTGCATTTCATCACCCCGGGCCGTCCGATGGAGAACGGCTACATCGAATCATTCCATGGAAAATTCCGTGAGGAGTGCCTCAACGAGCACTGGTTCCTGACGCTCGACGATGCCCGGGAGACCATCGAAAACTGGCGGCTCGATTACAACCGGGTGCGCCCGCACAGCTCGCTCGGATATCTGACCCCGGAGGAATTTCGCATGGGCTATGCAAATGTGGAAAGCAAACACCGCTTTCCACATTCACACAGCCCCGACGGCGGCGAGCTTATCTCGCTGCTAAACTCAACCGCGAGCACTCTCACTTACCCGGACTAAACCAAGGGGGCAGCTCAGCGGCAGTTCACGCCGAAGGACCATCTGACGCTGGCTGCCAGTCATGAACTCGCACGCAACGAAATCTCCAACGAACTGGTATAGCAAGAACGGAGGCCTGGCTGCCCAACACGGATAACGACGTCGCCTGCCGCCAGTTCCCGCCAGCCCGTAGCCGGGCGATTGTGTTTTTGTTCCTAGGAGCGTGTCTGAGTAAGCACGGGCAGATGGCAGAATGAGCTTGAAAATCACAGGGCGGTAGTGGGAACCTGGGGTTATGGGGAAGACGTATCGACCATATGTGCCGGAGCAGGCTCTGCTGCTGCCGCCGAGTCTGGGTGACTGGCTGCCGGAGAACCATCTGGCGTATTTTGTCAGCGAAGTGGTCGATCAGCTGGACCTGAGCGCGATTGAGTCGCACTACGAGGGTGAGGAGCGGGGCTATCCGCCGTACCATCCGCGCATGATGACGAAGCTGCTGGTGTACGGCTACTGCGTGGGTGTTTACTCGTCGCGGCGGCTGGAGCAGCGGGTGGTGGAGGACGTGGCGTTTCGGGTGCTGGCGGCGGGCAACCAGCCGGACTTCCGCACCCTTTCCGAGTTTCGGCGGATCCATCTGCAGGCGCTGAAGGGGCTGTTCGAGCAGGTGCTGCGTCTGGCTCTGGAGATGGGGGCGATGAAGCTGGGGCGTGTGGCCATCGACGGCAGCAAGCTGAAAGCGAATGCCAGCAAGCACAAGGCGATGAGTTATCGGCGTATGAAAGAAGAGGAGAAGCGGCTGAAAGAGGAAGTGCGCAGCCTGCTGGCCGAAGCCGAGCGCATGGACGCGGAGGAAGATGCCCGTTACGGCGGCGACCGCCGGGGCGACGAGTTACCCGCCGAGTTACAGCGGAGGGAGGACCGGGTGCGGCGCATCCGCGAGGCAAAGCGGGCGCTGGAAGAGCGGGCTCGCGAAGAAGCAAAGGCCGAAGGCAAAAGCGAAGACGAGCAGAAGGACGTGACGCCCGCGCCGCAATCGCAGTACAGCTTCACCGATCCGGAATCGCGCATCATGAAGGGCCCGGATAACTTCCTGCAGGGTTACAACGCGCAGCTTGCCGTCGAACCGCACCTGCAACTGATCGTGGGTCAGGCCGTAACTCAGCAGAGCAACGACAAGCGGCAGCTGATACCCATGATCCGGGTAGTGGAAGAGCAATCCGGGCAGAGGCCGGCAACGGTGCTGGCCGACAGCGGTTACTGTTCGGAAGAAAACCTGCGGGAAACGGCGAAGCTGAGTGTGGAAGCGTACATCGCGGTCGGGCAGACACAAACATAACCAGCCTCTGCCGCCGGCTCCGCGCGGACGGATTCCGCAATCCGCCACCCTGCGGGAGAGCATGCAGCGAAAGCTCAGGACAGTTGCCGGCCGTCGCCTCTACGCACAGCGCAAAGTCATCGTCGAGCCGGTCTACGGCCAGATCAAACAGGCGCGGGGCTTCCGGCAGTTCCTGTTACGAGGCATCGAAAAGGTGCAGGGCGAATGGTCACTGGTCTGCACCGGACACAACCTGCTCAAGCTCCATCGCGCCTGTACGGCGTAGCCCGACCGGCCCAGCAACATCGGCTGATACCGACAAGGCCGATACGGGACACACAGTAAGGGCAGCAACTCGTTTCCATCGCCTGCCGCCACGCCGTGCGAGTCAGCCCCCGTTACTCAGACGAACTCCTAGCGCAGCCTGCACAGCAGATGGATCGATGCTTGCCTGTTGTTCATCGTCCGCTTCCTCGATGCTATCGAGATAGCGTTGTAGACCGAGTCGTTCG
>DASXFH010000215.1:0-4601 GCA_036489655.1 Acidobacteriaceae bacterium
GGCGGCGGCGATGGCGGCGATGGCGGCGAGGAGGATCAGCGCAGCGAGGCTGGTGAGAGATGAGGGAGGCTGGGCGACGACCGGGCGCGGGTGGACGAGGCGGTCGATGCGGGCGACGAGGCCAGCTTCGGCGGAGGTGAGAGCGGAGTGAATGACGGGAGCGGGGCTTCCGGAAAGGCGAGCCGCGCGGGCGGATTGCACGATGGCTTCGGCGAGGAGAAGGGATCGGTTCGTATCGCTGCGTACCGCATCGTCATCGGCGGCCCAGTCGGCGGCCGATCGCCACGCGGGCGTCCAGGGATCGCATACCAGAGGACTGAGGCGGGGAAGAAAACTCACAGAGAGGAGCTTCCAGTTATCGCGGTGGAGGACATGGGATCGTTCGTGATCGAGGGCGACGGCGAGGGCGCCGTGAGGGAGGCGACTCCGGGTGAGCAGATCGGCGGAGACGATGATGAGCGGCTGACGGAATCCGAGGAGTGCGACGGGGTGGGTGGTCGGCGGCACGACGAGGACGGGCGTGCCGCCGCGATGCTCGAGGAGCTGACCGGAGCGGCGGCAGGCGCTGGTGAAGTGAAGAGTGCGCAGGGCGATGCGGAGTCCGCGAAGCAGAGAGGATGCGATCCACAGAACGGCGGCGAAGGCGAACAGGAGGCAGAGGGCGCTGACGCTTTCGGTTTCACCGCTGGGCTCGAAGCGGACGTAGGCAGGAATACATGCGGCCGTGGTGAGGACGAAGGCTGCGAGGAAGGGAGCGAGCTGAATGCGGTAGAGGATGCTTTCGCGGCGGCGGGCGGAGGCCGATTCGAGACGGCGAAGAATAAACGGAGCGCAGCGAACGAGGGCCAGCTGCAAAATTGCAAGCAGCAGAGCAAAGACGACGAGGAGCAGGCAGACGAGACGCAGGGACCAGGAGAGGGTCACGGCCGGCCCTCCTTCTTCGAACGCGACGGGTGGGGTTGGCCGCGAGCGGAGCGGATGCTGGATTCGAGCTGGTCGAGCAGATCGGTGTTGTAGTCGTGGACGGCATCGACGAGGCAGGAGACAAGGACGTCGGGCTGGCTGTCGGATTCAGAAAAGAAGCGGCGGATGAGGTGGGCGGCGCGCTGCTCTTCAAGGTCGCGGGCGGAGAGGCTGGGCGAGTACAGGAAAGCGCGGTTGACCTTTTCTCGCTCGAGCAGCCCCTTGCGGAAGAGGCGATCGAGGGTGGTCATGACGGTGGTGTAGGCAAGGCTCGCGTCAAGGTGCTCGACCACCTGCTGCACGGTGGCGCTGCCGAGCTCGCGCAGCACGGCCAGCACTTCGCGCTCACGGCGGCCGAGAACGGTGGCGGATGCGCCGTTGCCGAATTCGGCGGGGCGCTGTGAATGAGGGCCGGCAGAGGGTTTGCGTTCCGTCATGCGAGGACGTTTCGGGGTGCCTCGATCATAGACCGAAAGTGCAGACGGCAGCGACGAGGAGGACGCGGCTCGATCTACTACCTCTGGTAGTAGCGGGAAGAATTGCGTACTCCTGAATGTGAAGGCCATTCCCCAAATTTGCAGCAATTCAGGGTATCCGGGAAAAACATGTCAAAAGTATGCGGCGTCGTACTGGTTCTTTGCTGGTCGATTGGGCTCTGTGCACAGACTCCGGATACTGCAGCGCTGCGGGGTAGTGTGACCGATGCGAGCGGGGCGGTGGTTCCGGGCGCGACCATCACGGTCGCTGATGCTCAGCAGCACACGGTCAGGAGCGTGAAAGCCGGGACGCAGGGGAATTTTTTTGCAGAGGGACTGCCCGCCGGGGAAACGCTGCGGGTGCGGGCTGAGGCGGCGGGATTTGCAGAAGCGATTTCAGAACCGCTGACGCTGCCGGGAGGGGCCACGGCGACCGTTCAGCTGCGGTTACAAATTGCGAGCACGAGGGCGCAGGTGGTGGTGACCGGAGCGGCGGGTGAGGTGCGGACTGACGAGCCGCAGCTGGGTGTGGGGCTGAGCGGCCAGGAGGCGCGGGACCTGCCGCTGCTGAACCGCCGGATTACCAACCTGCCGCTGGTGAACGCGGCGAATCATCCGGCGATCAACCAGGGCGACGTGTTCATGAACCAGACGATGTTCACGGCGAACGGGACGGGCCGGCGGCAGACGTGGTTCGAAGTGGATGGGGCGAACGGCAACGACATGTGGGGACGGCAGACGATTGTTACAAACGTGCCGCTGGATGCGGTACGGGAGATGACGGTTTTGGACAACGCGTTTGCCGCCGATTACGGTTTTGGCGAAGGCGCGGTGGTGAATGTGGTGACGCGCGCGGGGACGCAGGATTTCCATGGAGATGTGCTGGGGATGTGGCGGCCTTCGGGGCCGGAGGCGGAGCTTTCGGGATTCACGGCAAAAACTGCGTCGAGCGGCAATGACATTACAAGGGACACGCTGGCGCAGGGTGCGGCGACGCTATCCGGACCTGTGACAGGGACGGGGGACACGGTGTTTCTGGCGTCGGCGGAGTACAGCTATCAGGACCGGGCGTCTCCGGTGATTTCGCCGCTGGCTCCACAGAACTTCATCGGCCATTATCGCGACTGGCTGGGACTGCTGCGGATGGACCACACGTTCAGCGAGGGCCAGCGGGCATTTCTGCACCTGGGGGCGGACAGCTTTTACGATACGAATCCCAACGGGGCGGTGGGCGGGAACACGCTGCCGACGGTGGATCGGGTGTTCCGGCGGCGGACCTATACGGCGGAGGCGGGCGATACGGCGGTGCTGAGCCCTTCGATGGAGAACGAGGCACGCGTGGAGTTTCAGCTGGCTTCGCCAATTACGCAGTTTTCGCCGGTGGTGTATGGAACGCAGTATGTTGTACCGATTTCGTCGGGAGGGACGTTCACGACGGGGACGTCGCAGTCGGCGCTGTTGCTGAATCGTCAGTACGAGGCGACGGATACGCTGGCGTGGACCCGGGGAAGGAGCGAGCTGCGGCTGGGATTGGACGTGATCCACGCGCACAATGGCGGCGACAGCAAGGAATACGGCGGCCCGATTTATCAGGGGCAGCTGCAATACAACGCGTGCACGGGAACCACGGCTTATTGCGAAAGCCAGGCGTATCTGGGCGACATCAGCAACGTGAAGAGCTATACGCAGAGCTATGGCAATGCGAACTATACGGTGGGGGACACGCTGGCGGCGGGGTTTGCGCAGTGGGATGTGCATCCGCGGAGCGATCTGACGGTGAACCTGGGGCTTCGGTACGAGGTGCAGACCTTTACCGACGCTGATCAGGACTGGGCGCCGCGGGTGGGCTTCGCGTGGGACGTGGCGGGACGCGGGAAGACGACCATCCGCGGCGGCTTTGGAATTTATAACTCGCAGGTGGTGGACAATTCGGAGGCCAACTACGCGCTGACGGGGCCGACGGGGGTATTCAACTACACGGCGGCGCCGGGACAGCCGGGATTTCCGGCGAGCGTGAGTGATGTGCCGCTTCCGACGTTTCCCGCGGGGGCGGTGGCGCCGCTGCGGAGCCTGTATCTGCGGCCGGGGCGGGCGGTGTACTACAACCAGTTCTTTCCGGCGACCGCGCTGGTGGGGTATCCGGATGCGTTGCTGAATCCTTACAACGAGCAGTGGACGCTGGGCGTGGAGCAGCAGATGGCGCCGGGGTGGGTCCTGGGCATGGATTATGTCGGCTCGCACACGCTGCGGATTGTGCGGCCGCTGGATGTGGATCCGCCGACGAGCTTTGTGCGGACGCAGCCGGGGCAGGTGCGGTCGGCGCAGGCGGCGAACTGCACGCGGCCGTACTGGGTGGCCTGGTATGCGCAGCAGGGGCTGACGTGCGACACCTCGAAGTCGCAGGGCAAGCCGGGTAGTGTGCCGACGCCGCCTTATGCGGTGATCCAGAGCGACGTAAATGATGGGGTGGCGTATTACGACGCGCTGGACGTGAACCTGAGCCGTCGTTCGGCGCGCGGATCGTGGCTGCTGGCGAGCTACACATGGTCGCATGCGATCGACACAGTCGATCCGGATGTGCCGAGCCAGAATCCGGACGATGCGCGGAATCCGGTGGCGGGGGAACGAGGGAATGCGATCTTCGATCAGCGGAACCGGCTGGTGCTTAGCGGCGCGTACGGGGCGCCGTGGGGCATGGCAGTGGGCGGGATTGCTTCGCTGTCGAGCGGGCTGCCATACAACGTTGTGACAGGTGTGACGAACAGCGGCGATACGAGCGCGACGACGGATCGACCGGTGGTGAACGGGGCGGTGATCGGGCGGAACACAGGACGCGGGACGGCGATCTACAGTGTGGATCCGTTTATCGGGAAGCAGATCGCGATCACGGAACGGGTGCATGCGAACCTGCGGGCCGAAGCGTTCAACGTGCTGAATCATCGAAATGTGGTGGGGTTCAGCGGGACGTGGGGAAACGGCGCGACACCGGGCAACGGGTTTGGCGCGCCACTGGCGGGGATTACGAATCAGCTGCCGGCGCGGGAGATGCAGTTCTCGGCGCAGATTGAGTTCTAGAAAGCATCCGGTAGCCGGTAGCCTGTGGCCGGTAGCGAAGAGCGGCTGGAAACCAGGAGCGAGGGGCCAGAGTGCGGTCCAGCGCGC
>DASXFH010000247.1:0-5733 GCA_036489655.1 Acidobacteriaceae bacterium
AACAGGGTGAGCAGCACCTGGGTCATCAGGAAGTCGGCAAAAATAATGATGACCGAGGAGAAGACGACGGCGTCAATAGTGGAGCGGCCCACGCCCTCGGTGCCTCCCGTCGTCCGCATGCCGTAAAAGCAGCCGACCGAGGCGATGATGAACCCCGAGACAAGCGGCTTGACCAGCCCCTGAATGATGTCCGGGTAGCGAAGGTGCTCCCAGGCCATGGAGAAGTACTGGGTGCCGTTCTGGTGGTTCATGGCCACGGTGACGAAGCCGCCGCCGGCGATGCCGAAGGCGTCCGCCAGGATGGTGAGGAAGAACAGCATGGAGATGCAGGCGAACAGGCGGGGGGTGACCAGCTTGCGCATGGGGTCGACGCCCAGGGCGCGCATGGCGTCGATCTGCTCCGTAACCACCATGGAGCCCAGCTCGCTGGCCATGGAGGAGGCGTTGCGTCCGGCGACCATGATGCCGGTGAGAACCGGGCCCAGTTCCCGGATCATGGTGAGGGATACGAAGCGGCCGGTGACGGAGGTGGCCCCAAATTCAGAGAGCGTGGCTGCGGATTGCAGGGCCAGCACGCCGCCGGTGAAGAAGCCCGACAGCAGTACAATGGCCGTAGAGCCGACGCCGATGATGTTGCACTGAATCAGGAAGTCGGTCCAGTAGCGCGGCGGGCGGAAGAGATTCATGACAGCGCGCTGCGCAAACAGGGTGTACTCCTGCACGGTCAGCACGATGTTCTTTGCAATCGCTTCAATGGCCATGGTTGTCGGCGAGCAGGCAGGTGCTTTGCGGTCCCGGAAGGGCGCGAAGGCCCGACAGGACGCAAGGACAGGATAGCGCATGGGAGCGAACCCGCCGGCCGAAGCTTTTTTGAACCGCCGGACAGGGACGGAATCGAGCAGAAATTTCCTCGTCCTGTGCAAAGAATCCACACTCCGGACCCGCTTCTGGAAGGCCTTTCTTTTGCTTTCAATTGCTTGCGGGTGGCTGGTGGTGTGCATCCAATCATTTGCATCTAAACATGGCAGGGGTCTGTCCAAACGTCGCAAGGGCCACCGCAATCGATTCAGGGAGTGATGAAATGCCTTTCTTTCGCATACGGCTGATCCTTGCGCTCGTGGTCGGTATTACGCTGGTTTCGGTGGTGTCGACCTATTTTGACGTGCTGGCGCATAAGCATGTGCTGCGAAAGGAATTAGAGCGAAGAAGCGGGTGGGTGGGGTCGAGCCTGCAGCCGCGGATTGAGCAGGCGGTAGCCACCGGACGCATCGACGCCATTTATAACGCCTTGATCGCACTTCACCGGCCCGATCAGGAGCTGGGTCTGGCAGTCTACTCGCCGGCCGGCAGGCTGCTGGCCGCGGTCGGCCCGGACGACGTGTACAAGGCGTTGCCCCCCGAGCCGGTGGATAAATCGGTCCGCAAAGGGACGGAGATCGCGGCCTTTGGGCACAGCGATGAGCGCCAATGGCTTGAAGATGCGTTCCCGCTGCAGGAATCGGGCCAGCTCAACGGCGTGCTGGTGGTCCTGGAGGATGCCAGCTTCATTCATTCCGAAGGCAACGGGGTATGGAAGCGGAGCTTCTGGCGTATTGCCGCGTTTGTGCTGCTGATCGTGGGCGTGACGCTGTTGATGGTTCGCTGGTTCCTGATGCGGCCCATGATGCGGGCGGCCGAGCGGCTGCGCCGGGTGCGCATGGGACATGCAGGCGACGGCGAAGACCAGCATATCGACGAGTTGAAGCTCTTTACACCTCTCGCCCGCGAAATGGAGACCATGGCGGAGAGCCTGTTGGAGGCGCGCGCCCGGGCGGAGGCCGAAGCGCGGCTGCGCGACGCCGGCGAGCATCTGTGGACTGGCGAGCGGCTTGCCGTCCATGTGCGGGAGCGTTTCGGCTCCAGCCGTATCTTTGTGGTCTCGAACCGCGAGCCTTACATGCATGTGCGCCAGGGCTGGGAGACGGTTTGCCTGGTGCCGCCGAGCGGCATGGTCACGGCGATTGAGCCGGTGCTGCGCGCCTGCGACGGGGTGTGGGTGGCGCATGGCAGCGGCAGCGAAGATCCAGTGGTTGTGGACGAGTTCGACCGCATCCGGGTTCCTCCCGACGACCCGCGTTACACGCTGCGCCGGGTCTGGCTGTCGAGTGAGGAGGAGTCCGGCTATTATGACGGCTTCGCCAATGAGGGTCTGTGGCCGCTGTGTCACATTGCCCACACCCGGCCGATTTTCCGGGCATCGGACTGGGATGCATATCAGCGGGTGAACGAGCGGTTTGCGGCTGCCCTGATTGAAGAGATGGACGGCGCGGCTAATCCGATTGTCTTCGTTCAGGACTACCACTTCGCGCTGCTGCCGAGACTCATCAAGGCGGCGCGCCCCGACGCGCGCGTGGCTATCTTCTGGCATATTCCATGGCCGAATCCGGAGTCGTTCGGCATCTGCCCCTGGCAGGCCGAACTGCTGGACGGGCTGCTCGGCGCCGATCTGCTGGGCTTCCACATTCCGCTGCATTGCAATAACTTTCTCGACACGGTTGACCGCGTACTCGAAGCCCGGACGGATCGCGAGCACATGACGGTTCGCCGCCATGGGCACACCAGCACGGTGCGGCCGTATCCGGTAAGCGTGGTAGCGGACGGCATGCGCCGCGAAGGACCGGCCTTGACCCGCGACGCGACCGGCGTGGGATCCCAGGCTCATGCGCGCCGGATTCTGCTGGACGAGTTCAACCTGCGCGCGGAGACGCTGGCTGTCGGGGTAGACAGGCTGGACTACACCAAGGGCATCGTGGAACGGCTCACGGCCATGGAACTGCTGCTTGAGAACCATCCCTGGCACCGGGAGCGGCTGACGCTGGTGCAGGTGGCTGCGCCCAGCCGCACGCGCATTCCCAGCTACATCGATCTGAAACGGCAGGTGGAAGAGACTTCCGAGCGCATCAACCGGCGTTTTGAAACGGCGCGCTGGAAGCCCATCGTATTGATCGAGCGCCAGCTCAATCACGAGCAGGTGGAGCGCTGGTACCGCGCCGCGGATGTCTGCCTGGTAACCTCGCTGCATGACGGCATGAACCTGGTGGCCAAAGAGTTCCTGGCCTCCCGCGACGACGACGATGGCGTGCTGGTGCTGAGCAAGTTTACCGGCGCGGCGATTGAACTGCGCGACGCTCTGCTGGTGAACCCTTACGACACCACCGGCGTTGCCGAGGCAATCCACGAGGCGCTCGAAATGAGCCGCGGCGACCGCCGGATGCGCATGGAACGTATGCGCCGTCACCTGCTGGAGCATAACGTCTATCGCTGGGCGGCGGAGATTCTGGGAGATCTGCGCGAGCTGCGGATGGACGACGCCGATCCGCCGAACATGGGCGTTGTAGGCCCGTCAGCGGTTTCGCCGCCCGATCGGGCGAATCGTAAACTGGCGTAGGGGCCGTCAGGCGGGTGCAGGCACGCGCCGCCGCAACAAAGAAAGTGAGTGTACGTTGACGTCCGATTCGGAAGAAAAGCTTGCCACATTTTTTTCATTCTTCAGGAGCGAATCTTCCAGTCTTTTGCTGCTCGACTACGATGGAACCCTGGCGGGGTTTCGCGTCGACCGCTTTCAAGCGCGCCCCTGGGCAGGCATGAGAGAGGTTCTGGCCCGCATTCAGCGTCAGGGCCGCACGCGCATGGCGGTGATCACGGGGCGACCGGCGGCAGAGATCGGCCCGCTGCTGGGGCTTGAGCCGCAGCTTGAAGTTTGGGGATTGCACGGCGCGGAGCGGCTGGGCTCCGATGGCAACAGAGAGCTTCAACCGGCTCCGGAAGGCGCGCGGCAGAAGCTGGAAGAACTACGCGGCCTGCTGAGGGCAGACAGCCTGGGCGGCCTGTTTGAAGACAAGCCAAACGCCGTGGTGATGCACTGGCGCGGCGCTTCCGCGCAGCGGGCGAAGACAATCGAGAAGCGGACGCGGCAGCTTTTTGAGCCGGCGGCGGCGCTGGATGGGTTGAACCTGCTGGAGTTCGAGGCCGGCGTGGAGCTGCGCGTGGGCCGCGACAAGGGCGGAGCGGTAGAGGCAATTCTGGCCGAGAATGCGAGCCCGGGACCGGTCGCGTTTCTGGGAGACGACCTGACGGATGAGCCGGCCTTCCGCGCCGTGAATGCTGTCGGCGAACGCGGGCTGAGCGTGCTGGTGAGACGCGAGTTGCGGCCTACATCGGCGACCGCGTGGCTGCGGCCGCCGGAGGAAGTCAGGGCATTTCTGGAGCGGTGGGCGGAAGCTGCCCAGGGCTGATTTCGGCGAGCAAGCGTACAAGGCCCGACGCTTCAAATCCAGCGGCTTTCAGATCCGGATGCGCCAGCGCAGCGGCTTTCCCGGCTCGCTGCGTCCAGTAAGGACGAAAGCATTGTTTTCGCCGGGCACGGCCTCGGCGTGTTCGCCATTCACCTCCGCGGACTTTATCGCAACGCCGGCCCGGTGAGGAAAGCCAATCTGGATAGACCAAGAACCGGCCCGCGACGGCGAATACCAGCCTTCGTAGCCGCCCTGCGGGGATTTGATCAATCCGAACAGGGGAGACTCGAAGCGATAGGATTCGATGGGCGCGTCCGGCTCGATCGTCAAACCCGATTCAGTGAATTGCAGGCCGAGGAGCTTGGTCGCCGAATACAGAGCGCAGGCGTGCGCGTGCAGGTTGAATACCGGAAAATCGGTGCCGTGAAAATACTTGTTGTTGACGGTCTCGCCGGCCTCCTTGTGCTTGAAGGAGTTATAGGAGTCGGTGCCGCTCCAGATGGCGTACCAGATATCCGGGTAGACATCGGCGTGGCGCGCGAAGGAATTTTTCTTCCACTCATCCCAGGCCATGGCCGGATCGACCGCAGCCAGGGCCCAGATGAGCGTCTGGTTGAGCGAGGGCCAAATGCCGCCGTTGACGCAGGTGCCGGGCTCGAAGGTCTGCCCTTCGAGCATGTCGGGTCCGTCGCTCATCTGCGCCGCGCCGATGGGTGAATTGCGGCGCAGAAGCTCGTCCATGGTCTGGACAAGCTGTTTGCTCCGCTCCGGCGTGGTAGCGCCGCTCACGATGGCCCAGGGCTGCGGCTCGATCCAGAGCGTATTCTCGCCAAGCCAGCCCAGCGTCGGCCCCAGCCATGCGCGGCGCAGCCACTTTCCCGTCCATTGCTTGCCGGTTGCTTCGCGGTGAACTGCGGCGCTGGCTTTGACCTCGGCGATAAACTTGGGCTTCTCCGCTGCATGAGTCAACAGGCGGGCATAGTAGTCGAAGACCCACGCGGACATGGCGGAGTTGAGAACGCTCTCGCCTTTCTCCGCGGCTTCTTTGAATGCCTTGACGGCGAAGGTGCCAAGCAGACCGTCGTTCCAGTCGTCATTGAGCATGCGCGCCACGCCGTGCTCGCCGACGCCGACCTGCTCGACCTGATGGCGATAGCAGCGCGCCAGCAGGCCGCGGACGGTCTCAGGCTGCGGCTGGGGGCTGACCAGCGGCGATGGGATTCGTTCGTCCAGAAAGGCGTCGTCCCGCGTGGCCAGCACGTACTCGCTTACCACCCACAGGAGCCACAGCGGTAGGTCGCTGGCGTTATCCGCAACCATGGGCGCAACCATGCCGTTGCCGACGATCCCATACGGGATAGACCCGTCGGGCCGGACTTCTTTCAGCGTATACCGAAGCACGCTCTTCACGATTTCCGGATCGCTGAAGATGAAGGGAAGCGAATGCTGCAGCGGATCG
>DASXFH010000302.1:0-1871 GCA_036489655.1 Acidobacteriaceae bacterium
CCTGCGCAGCGCCTGCTACAACCAGCCCAAGGTCGATGAAGCTTCCGTGGTCATCGTGGCCTGCGGCGACGCCGATGGCTGGCGCAACGGCGATCTGGAAGAGATGCTGCGCATGGGGCGCGAAAACGGCATGCCGGAAAACTATGCCGAGCAGGCGAAGGTAGGCATCCCTGCTTACCTGTCGAACCACCCGAACATACCGATGTGGCTCAACCGCCAGGTGATGATCGCCTTTACCCACATGATGCTGATGGCCGAGGTGCTGGGCTACGACACCGCGCCGATGGAAGGCTATGAGCCGGAAAAGGTGAGTGAGGTGCTGAAGCTGCCGTTGAGCTATGCCACGGTCGCACTGCTGGCGCTGGGCTGGGGCCGCGGCCAGGATAAATTTGCCGGCGGGCGCTTCTCTTCCTCGCGCACCGTTTTTGGTGAAGAATATGGCCGGCCGCTCACCGGCGAGCAAACAGAAGAGTAGTTCCGGAATGCAGAGAGAGTTCCCCACTGCCCCGATTGCGGGCGTCGGCGCGGTTGTGCTGGACGCGGAGCTGCGCGTCTTGCTGGTGCGGCGCGGCCAGGAACCACTGCTCGGCGAGTGGTCTCTGCCGGGCGGCGCGCTGGAACTGGGAGAAAGGCTGGAGGATGGCGTGCGGCGTGAAGTACGCGAGGAGACTGGGCTCGAGGTAGAGCCCGAAGAGATCGTCGCCGTCTTCGATCACATCTCCCATGCGGGCGACAATCCTGCGCGAGTACGTTTCCACTACGTGCTAGTCGATTACCGCTGCCGTGTGCTGGGTGGCGCGCTGCGGAGTGCAACGGATGCAACCGAAGCGCGTTGGGCAGCGTGGAATGAACTCACGGGGCATGGAGCCTTGGCCGTCCGCCCCTTTACGCTAAGCGTGATCCGCAAAGCACTGGACAAAGCACTGGACAGAGCACGCGACCAGGCGCCCGGTGGGGACCGTCCCACCCATGCAAGCGAGATCGTTACGCGAGATTCGTTCCCCGCGGATACGATTCACGCCGCCGAGCAGGAGGAACCCTTTCCTTGAGCCGCAGCAGGTCCGGCACTCGACCGACCAACCGCACAGATCGCGCACGCAGGATGCGCAACGTACAAATGGAGGCTCAAAGGGATCCAGCAGCGTTACGCTGGAGGACCTACGGCTACGCCGTTCTGGCAATGGTCGCGCTGTTTCTGCTGGGCGCGATTGCGGTGTGGCAGCGTCCCCTGGCGGTGGTGGAGACGATGACGCGCGCGCGACTGGCGTTCGAAGGCTTCCACAACGAGTACGCGACGATCCGCGGCAACCGCATTCACTATTACGAGGGTGGCAGCGGCGCGCCCGTGGTGCTGGTGCACGGGCTGGGCAGCCGTGCGGAAGACTGGGCCAACCTGATGCCGCAGCTCAAGCAGGCGGGTTTTCATGTTTACGCGATCGATCTGCTGGGGTACGGCCGCTCCGCGCGGCCCGCGGATGCCACCTATTCGATCCCCGAAGAGGCGCATTACGTTGAGGAGTTCATGACTCAGCGCGGCCTGCAAAAGGTCAATCTCGTCGGCTGGTCGATGGGCGGCTGGGTATCGATACGCGTGGCGCTCGATCAACCGGAACGCATTGGCCGCCTGGTGTTGTGCGATTCGGCCGGCGTCCGTTTTGAGCCGACGTTCACCATCTTCGACTTCGAACCGACGACGGTTCCAGCGGTACGGCACCTGTACAGTCTGCTGATGCCACAGCCGACCGAACTGCCCGACTTTCTGGCCCGCGATATGGTCCGCAAATTCAAAGAGCTGAACTGGGTGGTGGACCGGAGTGCACGCTCGATGTTCCGCGGCGACGATCTGCTGGACGGCAAGTTGGGCGGCTTGC
>DASXFH010000333.1:0-11263 GCA_036489655.1 Acidobacteriaceae bacterium
TTCCAGCTCATTCGCGTGGACGTAATCGATGCCGAGCTGCTGCTGGAGATGGCGGGCGAAGAAGGTGAATCCGCCGGAGAGGATGGCGGTTTTGTAGCCGAGCAGGCGGAGGGTGCGGATGAGGCGCTCGGCGCCGTCGGCGAGGGGAATGGTTTCGAAGAGGGAGTGGACGCGATCGGCGGGGAGTCCCTGGAGGAGAGCGACACGGCGGGTGAAGCTGGCGTTGAAGTCGAGCTCGCCGCGCATGGCTGCTTCGGTGATGCGGGCGACCTGGTCGCCGACACCGGCGAGGCGGGCTAATTCGTCGATGACTTCAGCCTGAATGAGGGTGGAGTCCATATCGAAGACGAAGAGGCGGCGATTGCGGCGGAAGATGCTTTCACGCTGGAAGGCGATGTCGATGGAGAGGGCCTGGGCGACGGCGAGAAACTCTTCGCGCATGACGGGCTCACGGGAGGCATCGCCGCTGACGGCGAGCTCGACGCAGGAGCCGGCCTCAGGATCGTCGGGCGAGAGCTGGCCGGAGAGGCGGTCGATGCGGTCGACGTTCATCTGGTGGGCGGAGAGGATGGCGGTGACGCGGGCAAGGTGGTCCGCGGTGATGGAGCGGCCGAGCATGGCGATGATGAAGTGCTGCTGGTGAAGACCGGAGAGCCAGTGCTGCAGCGAGGCGGGGCGAACGCTGGAGAAGCGGACCTGCAGGTTGAGCTCGTGGGCGCGGGTTGTCATCTCCGTTTTGAGGGAGGCGAGAGCGCTGTCCGGCGGCAATTCGATGAGCATGCCGAGGGAGAGAGACTCATGCACGACGGCCTGGCCGATGTCGAGGAGGCGGACGGGATGACGGGCGAGGGTGCGGGTCAGATCCGCGGTGAGGCCGGGGTGATCGTGCCCGGAGAAATGGATGAGGATGGCTTTAGGGGAAGTTGCTGAGGACATGCTGTTCCGAATATAGTGCAGAGCGCGTTGGGCGCTCGGATGGGCCGGGCGGGGCCGTTACACTGGAAGGTCCTGGCGGCGGGACGGACTCTTCGGCAGACGCCTGGCCCCTCCTGCAACGCCGCACCCCCACTCGCGGAGGAACGTTTCCTGATGATGCCTCGATGGTTGCCGGTCTGGCTGATTTTGTTCGCAGTGCCGGGAGCGCCGGCGTTTGCGGCCACGCACGGGAAGACTCAGGCGATGCCGCCGATCCGGCATGTTTTTCTGATCGTGCTGGAGAACAAGAACTACACGGCGACGTTTGGGCCGCATTCCGATGCGCCGTATCTGGCGGAGACGCTGCGGGCTAAAGGCGCTCTGCTGCCGCAGTATTACGGGACCGGGCACAACAGCCTGGACAACTACATCGCCATGATGGGCGGGCAGGCATCGACGCCGCAGACTGCGAACGACTGCAACACCTATGCGGATTTTCACTCGACGGGCATGGCTGCCGATGGGCAGGCGGTGGGGCAGGGGTGCGTGTATCCGGCGTCGGTGAAGACGCTGGCGAATCAGCTGATGGCGGCGGGGCTGACGTGGAAGGGCTACATGGAGGATATGGGGAACAATCCTGCACGCGAGTCGGCGACGTGCGGGCACCCGCCGCTGGACAAGCCGGACCTGACCCAGGAGGCGGAAGGGCCGAGCGCTGCGGTTCCGCTGGGCGATATGTACGCGACGCGGCACGATCCGTTTATGTATTTCCACGCGGTGATCGATGAGCCGGTCTGCAAAACAAATGTGGTGAACCTGGGGCAGCTGAAGACCGATCTGCGTTCCGTCGCGACGACGCCCGACTTCAGCTTCATCACGCCGAACCTGTGCAATGATGGGCACGATTCGCCGTGCGCGAACGGACAGCCGGGCGGGCTGAAGTCGATCAACACATTTCTGGAGAAGTGGGTTCCGGCGATTCTCGATTCGCCCGCGTACAAAAAGGATGGGCTGCTGATCATCACCTTCGATGAGGGGGGCGATGGGAAGATCGAGAAGACGATGACGGGCACGGTGGTGACGGTGGATGGAACCGCGTGCTGCAACGAGCAGGAGGGGCCGAATCTGGGGAGGACGTATCCCACGGTGACGCGGCACATTTCGCACGGGCGGCTGATTACGATCCGGACGCTGGGCTACGGCGGGGATCGGCCGGGCGCGCTGCTGCTGTCGAAGTACATCCGGCCGTGGACGGTTTCGAACGTGCCGTACAACCACTATTCTCTGCTGAAGTCGCTCGAGGAGATCTTCGGCATTCATGAGTATCTGGGGTATGCCGGCCAGAAGGGGCTGGTCCCGTTTGGGTCCGATGTGTTTACGGGGTACTGAGGGAGGCCGGTCCGGCGGAAGACTCGCGGTGGGGCTCTTCTCTCTTCTCGCTGCCGGAGTTGGGGTGTGCGCAGCGATGCTGTGCGGGGCGGGTACGGTGCGCGCGTCAGCAGGGCAAGGTCAGGATGCGCGATCGGCAGCAATGGCGGCGCTGGGGAAGAAGATCTTTTACGACCGGAGCCTTTCGGCGTCGGGGAAGATGGCGTGCGCGACCTGCCACGATCCGTCGTTTGCGTATGGGCCGGCGAACGGACAGGCGGTGCAATACGGCGGTCCGCATCTGAAGAGTCCCGGATTTCGGGCGGTGCCGTCGCTGCGCTACATCCTTCGCTATGTTCCGGTGTGGTCGCATGCCATGGCGACGAATCCCATTGAGCGGCTGACGGAGACCAACGAGGTTCCCGCGGGGGGATACACGTGGGATGGGCGTTACAGTTCGCCGCACGCGCAGGCGATGCTGCCGTTGTTTTCTCCCGTGGAGATGGATAACCGGAACGCAGGCGCGCTGGCCGGGAAGCTGAGCCAGGCTGCGTATGCGGGCGAGTTCCGGAGGCTGTTTGGCGCGCAGATCTTCGAGCACCCGGCGCTGGCGGTGCGGGAGGCGACGGAGGCGCTGCAGGCGTTCGAGTTCGAGGATCCGAGTTTTGCGCCCTACTCCAGCAAGTTCGACCTATGGCTGGACGGCAAGGCAAAACTGACGGCGCAGGAGCTGCATGGGAAGCGGCTGTTCGACGATCCGAATGGGGGGAACTGCGCTTCCTGTCACCTGGATGAAGTGGGTGCGAACGGGGCGCATCCGCTGTTTACGGACTTTCAGTTTGAGGCGGTGGGGGTGCCGCGCAACGCGGCGATTCCGTGGAACCACGATCCGCATTACTACGACATGGGGCTTTGCGGGCCTTATCGAACCGATGCGGCGAGCCATGATCCTTCGTACTGCGGGCTGTTCCGGACGCCGTCGCTGCGCAATGCGGCGACGCGCAAGGTTTTCTTTCACAACGGAGAGTTTCACTCGCTGCGCACGGTGCTGGAGTTTTACGTGGAGCGGGACACGAACCCGGAGAAGTGGTATCCGCGAGGCGCGGACGGCAAGGTGGAGAAGTTCAACGACCTGCCTGCGCGGTACCGCGCTAACGTGGACACCACCGATGCACCGCTGGACCGGAAGCGCGGCGAGGCTCCGGTGTGGAACGAGCGGCAGATTGACGATGTGCTGGCGTTTTTGCAGACGCTGGTGGATCGGGACGTGGCCCAGCGGGAGGACGGAAAACAGACTGCTGTCCCATAAACCAGCCTTCGACCGGGACGCTCTGCGAAGCGACGGAATGCCTCAGCGGCGCCGCTTGCCGGGTGAGAAATAGGCGTTAACGTCGTTATCCAGGGAGAGCAACTTCATCCCGGCGGCGCGCGCCTGGGCCACGAGGAGCCGATCGAAGGGATCTCTGTGCAGCCAGGGAAGAGTGTCGACGCCGACCGCGTGCTCTGCCGACACTCCCAGTTCTTCGAAGCCAGTCTCCCGGGCGGCCTTCCAGATCGTCGTTGGCTCGAGGGGAAAATCGCCTTTGCTCAGAGAGTGTTTGATGGCAATCTCCCAGATTGAGGCTGCGGAGAACCAGACACGGTTTCGGGTGTCTTCGATGATCCGGCGCATCGGGCCTGGGACTTTGTCTGGATCGGCGAGGGTCCAGAGCAGAACGTGGGTGTCAAGCAGGTAGTTCACCGTCGCTCGCCTTCGAACATCCTTTGAATCTCGGCGTCCTGAGCTCCGAGGTCTGCCGGTAGCCGAACCTTGCCCCGCAACAGGCCCAGCGGGCGCCGGGTGGGCCGTGACTCAGGGTGCGGGGAGACGATGACCACCGGCTTGCCGGCGCGGGCAATGGTGACGGGCTCTCCGCTGGCCAGAACCTGTTCGATGAGGCGGGACAGATGGGTCTTGGCTTCGTGGATGTTGACCGTCTCAGCAGACTTAGTCATGGGATTTAGTTTAGCATGACCGATCTTTCGACGAATCGCATCAGCGATTGTGCGAGGCGTCCTCCGAAAGCCACTGCGGGGCACGGTTGCCGGGACCGGCGAGGATGACCTTCGGCTGGATGGGCAGGTCGGAGAGCTCAAAGCCCATGACGATGACCTCTTCGCCTTTTTTGATGAGGTGGGCGGCGGCGCCGTTGATCTCGATGGCGCCGGAGGCGCGGGGGCCGGCAATGGTGTAGGTTTCGAGGCGAGCGCCCGAGGTGTTGCTGACGACGAGGACTTTTTCGCCGGGTTCCAGACCGACCTTCTCCATGAGGTCGGTGTCAATGGTGATGCTGCCTACGTAGCGGAGATCGGCTTTGGTGACGGTGGCATTGTGAATCTTGGAACGAAGAAACCAGCGCACGACTACCCTTTCCAGCCTGCCGCTCCCGAACCGCGGATGCAGTGGCTGTCTCTATGGTAGGCGCGGAGGGGTCAGGTTCCAAGCGGCGGGGGGGCGGACGTTTCGGGGTACACTGCTCCGCATGTTCAACGCACGTCGATCTGACCCGAGATGAGCACAGAATCGAACGCGGCGCAGAGTTTCGGGGCGAAATGGATCCCCGACCGGCTGAGTCTGCTGCGGGAGACGCTGTTGTTCGACTGGACGCAGTGGAATCCCACGGTGGCATGGCGGTCGACGCCGGCGATGGCGATTGCGCTGGCGACGGGGATTGCGCTGGGCAGTCCACGAGCCGGGCTGGTTGCGGCGGCGGGGGCGTTTACAGCGGGTCTGGGATCGCTGCAGCGGATTCGAGGATCGTGCCTGCTGCCTATGCTGCTGGCGGCCGTGGGCATGTCGGTGGCGACCTTCCTGGGCATGCTGGTGGGGCACGAGAGGGTGCTGTTTGTGGTGCTGGCAGGGATATGGGCCGCGACCTACGCGCTGCTGACGGCGGGGCGGGGCGGGACCAGCTGGGTGGCGCAGCAGTGGACGGTCTGGTTCCTGGTGAGCAGCGCCTTCCACACGAATGCCTCCGGAGCCCTGAAACGGTGTGCGCTGATTCTGGCGGGCGGGCTCTTCCAGACGGTGCTTCTGTGGGCGCTTGTCCGGTGGTCGGAACGCGGATGCGCGGGCGAGGAGGTGCCGCGCGGGCCGGGGCTGCGGCAGAGTGTGGGCAGCCTGGGCCAGTGCCTGCGGCTGCGAACGCCGGTGTGCCTGTACAGCCTGCGCATGGCGCTGGTGGTGATGATCGCGGCGGAGGTGTACCGGCATGTGAATTTCCTGAGCGGCTACTGGATTCCGATGACGACGCTGCTGGTGGTGCGATCGGACCTGGTGCAGACCATGACACGCGGCGTGATGCGAGTGGCGGGAACGCTGCTGGGGGCGGGAGTGGCGGGGCTGATCGCGACGCATCTGCATCCGTCGCCGGCGGTGCTGGCGGGGCTGATCGTGTTCTTCGCGTGGTGGGCGTATTCGGTGCTGCGCGTGAACTATTCGCTGTTCACGCTGAACCTGACGGCGTACGTGGTGTTTCTGCTTTCGCTCTCGGGATTGCCGCCAGCCGAGGTGGTGCACCGGCGGGCGGCATACACAGCGCTGGGCGGGGTGCTGGCGCTGCTGGCGTATGTGGACGTGTTCCGGAAGACGCGCACCTGGATTCGCGCGGATCGAAACGAGGACGGGCTGAAGCAGGCGGCGTAACGCTGTTCACCCCAGAGGACATGGAGAACGCAGAGGAGCTCCGGGAGTGGGCGGCGGCTCTGTTATAACGGGCGCCGGGAACGGAGCCGGTTCGCAGGTGCACGGAGCGACCGGATCGTTCAGGAGAGATCGATGAAGAGATTCGCAAGGGTGAGGGTTGTGGCGGCGGCGGGACTGGCGGCATGTCTGGCAAGCGGTGCGCTGGGTGCGCGGGCGCAGAAGGCGAGCCAATCCGACAGAAAGACGGAGAAGAGCGCCGCAGGGAGTGCTGCGATGGCGACGCCGGAATCGGTGGGATTCTCGAGCGAACGGCTGGAGCAGCTGCATACGCTGATCCAGGGGGAGATCGACCGGAAGGAGCTGGCCGGAGCAGTGACGATCCTGGCGCGGCACGGCAAAATCGTGGACTACCGGACGTATGGGGTGAAGGACCTGGCGACGGGCGCGGCGATGACGAAGGAGACGATTTTCCGGGACTACTCCATGACGAAGCCGACGACCGGAGTGGCGATGATGCTCCTGTACGAGGAGGGCAAGTGGCTGCCGTGGGATCCGATCACGAAGTACGTGCCGGAGTTCAAAGACCTGAAGGTATTCGGAGGGTTCGACAACGGCGGGAAGATGATCCTGGTGAAGCCGGACCACGTGCCGACGATGGCGGAGCTGATGTCGCATACGGCGGGCTTCTCGTATGGGCCGGTGGTGAACGGGCCGGGACCGCTGGACAGGATTTACGCGGAGGTCAAGCCGTTCGCTTCGGCGAACCTGCAGGAGTTTGTAGAGAGGGAGGCGAAGATTCCGCTGAGCTATCAGCCAGGGCAGGGCTGGCTGTACTCGGCGTCGATGGATATTGAGGGGTCCATCATCGAGAAGCTGAGCGGGGAGACGCTGCCGGATTTCGATCGGCAGCACATTTTCGCGCCGCTGGGGATGAGGGATGCGGGGTTCTACGTTCCGGCCGATAAGCGCGACCGGTTTGCGACGAACTACCGGGCGACCGATGAGGAACAGCTGGTCCCGGTGCAGCCGGGCGCGGGCCCGACGGCTATGGATTATGCGAAGGAGCCGACGATGCCTTCGGGCGGAGGCGGCCTGGTGTCGACGGCGATGGACTATTACCGTTTCGCGCAGATGCTGGGGAACGGGGGAACGCTGGACGGGCAGAGGATTCTTTCGCCGGAGACGGTGAAGCTGATGACGTCGAACCACCTGGGGGAGAATCTGCTGACCGGGAAGTGGGGGATCGGGCAGCATGTGATGCGGCCGGGATTCGGATACGGGTTCAACGTCGCGGTGGTGTTTAACCCGCCGGAGGCGGGGCTGCCGGGCGGGAAGGGAACTTTCTTCTGGGACGGCGCGGCGGGGACGTGGTTCTGGGTGGATCCGGCAAACGATGTGGTGTTCGTGGGGATGATCCAGCGCATGGGAGGCCACGACAACCATGAACTGGAGTACAAGAGCCACGCGGCGGTGTATGGGGCGCTGGTGGATCCGGCGAAATAGCTTCGGTTGGCAGGGCAGATCAGAGGATATCCGAGATGAAAATGCGTTCTTCCGCCAGGCAGTCCGTCCTTGTGTTTCTAGTGGCAACCCTGACCGTCGCCCCGGCGATGGCGCAGCGGCCCGGGCGCGCGAAAGCTGCCGGGCACCCTTCGCTCGACATGACGGTGGTGAAGGCGGAGTCTGTCGGCTTCAGCTCCGAGCGCCTGGACCGCCTGCACGCGCTGATGCAGCAGGCGGTGGACAGGAAGGAAGTGGCCGGTGTGGTGACGCTGCTGGCGCGGCACGGCAGGATTGTGGACTTCCGCACGTACGGCTCGCGCGACCTGGCCACTGGCGCGCCGCTGACAAAAGACACGATCTTCCGCGACTACTCCATGACCAAGCCGGTGACCGGCGTGGCCATGATGATCCTCTATGAGGAAGGCAAGTGGCTGCCCAGCGATCCGATCGCGAAGTACATTCCGGAGTTCGCGCACCTGAAGGTCTACAGCGGCACGGACGCCAACGGAAAAATGATTCTCGACGATCCGGCGCATCCGCCGACGATGGCGGAGCTGATGTCGCACACGGCTGGGTTCACCTATGGGTTTTTCGGCAATACGCCGGTGGACAAGATGGTGCTGAAGGCGGATGTCTTCGGCGCGCCGAACCTGCAGGGGATGATCGACCGGCTGGCGAAGATCCCGCTGCTCTACCAGCCGGGGACGGAGTGGAATTACTCGCTCTCCATGGACATCGAGGGCTATATCGTGGAGAAGCTGTCGGGCCAGTCGCTGCCGGATTTCATGCGCGACCACATCTACGCGCCGCTGAACATGAAGGACTCCGGCTTTTGGGTGCCGAAGGACAAGCAGGGCCGCTTCGCCACGCTCTACTGGTGGAACCCGCAGACGGGCGTGGTCTCGGCGCAGGCGCATGGATTTGTCAGCCCGCATCCCTACGATGCGCCGCCGGCGGTGCCATCGGGCGGAGGCGGCATGGTCTCCACCATCGAGGATTACTACCGCTTTGCGCAGATGATGGCCAACGGCGGCGAGCTCGATGGCGAGCGCATTCTTTCGCCGGAGACGGTGAAGCTGATGACGTCGAACCATCTGGCACCGAACCTGGTCAGCGGGAAATTTGGCGTTGGCGCACAACACATGCGGCCGGGGTTCGGCTACGGCTATAACTGCGCGGTGGAGTACAACCCGCAGGAAGCCAACCTGCCGGACGGTAAGGGGACGTTCCTGTGGGATGGTGCGGCGGGCACGTGGTTCTGGGTGGATCCGACGAATGACATTGTGTTCGTGGGCATGATCCAGCGCATGGATGGAGGGGAGCCGAACCTGCAGTACCTGAGCCGTTCGATTGTGTATGGGGCGCTGCTGGATCCGGCGAAATAGGCGGGAAAAAATCAACGAGGCCGACCGACACTGCACGGGGGGCCTCGTTGTCCGAGGAGAGTTGCTGTGTGGAAAGCCCGCCGGGGCCTCCCACGTTTGTATGGACCCACGCAGGGGGTGGAAAGTTGCGCCTCCGGGGAAATTTTTAAGTCCTGTGTATTGAGGGGTTAACGGAGGAGATTCTGCCCCATGTGGGGCACAGCCGGTCCGGAAGTGCTATTGGCGGGAGGGTGAAGGGCGAGGAGACTGGTGCAGGGGGCAACGGCGGGCGGAGTCGCCGAGGCCATCCGGTTTCAGCATGCGCGATCTTCTCTTTGTTCTGATTTATCTGGCGATGGTGGCGACCCCCGCGGTGGTGGCGGTACGCAGCGGACGGGAAACCGGCACCGACGACTGAGCCGAAGCCCCTGATTTGCGCTTATCCTTCGTTTTCCCCGTCGTAACCCTCTCTTTCCCCTCTTCTTCGACTTCGCAAAAACCATGGACTACACTGGGTTTTTGGCGAAGGTGAGGAATCCACGATGCTCGTCGTGATGAAGGCGCAGGCCAGCCGCGAGGAAATTCAGGCAGTTTGTGAGCATATCGAGGCGCTGGGGTATCGGGCGCATCCCATGCCGGGGGCGCAGCGGACGGCGATTGGCATTACCGGCAACCAGGGCGAAGTGGACCGCGGGAACATCGAGGAACTGGCGGGTGTTGCCGAGGTCATTCGGGTATCGAAACCCTACAAGCTGGTGAGCCGGGACGTGAAGGAAGAAGACACGGTCATCCGTTTCCCGGGCACGGACGCGACCATTGGCGGCGCAGGGCTGGCGGTGATTGCGGGGCCATGCTCGGTGGAGTCGCGGGAGCAGGCGTTTGCGATTGCCGAGCAGGTGGCGGCCGCCGGTGCGCAGTTTTTCCGGGGCGGCGCTTACAAGCCGCGGACCTCACCCTACGCGTTCCAGGGAATGGGCGAAGAGGCGCTGAAGATCATGGCGGAGATCCGCGAGCGCTTTGGGCTGCGGATTGTGACGGAAGCCATCGACCACGAGGCGCTGGAACTGGTGGACGAGTACGCGGACGTGATCCAGATTGGCGCGCGGAACATGCAGAACTATTCGCTGCTGAAGGCGGCGGGCAAAAAGCGGAAGCCGGTGCTGCTGAAGCGGGGTCTGGCGGCGACGCTGGACGAGTTCCTGATGGCGGCCGAGTACATCATGAGCGAGGGGAACTACGAGGTGATCCTGTGCGAGCGGGGAGTGCGGACGTTTGCGGATCATACTCGGAACACTCTCGACCTGAGCATTGTGCCGGCGGTGCAGCGGCTGAGCCATCTGCCGATTTTGGTGGATCCGAGCCACGGGACGGGCAAGCGCAATAAGGTGCTGCCGCTGGCGCGGGCGGCGGTGGCGGTGGGTGCCGACGGGCTGATCGTCGAAGTGCACCACCAGCCGGACAAGGCCCTGAGCGACGGGATGCAGTCCATTCTGCCGGAGCAATTTGTGCAGCTGATGGACGAGTGCTCGCAGATTGCGACGGTGCTGCATCGGCGGATTCCGCGGGGGATTCATGTGGAGGAGAGCGCCGGGGCGGTTTCGGCGCGATAATCCAGGCAGCCAATGGAGAACAACGCGCTGCCTCAGGTGATCGTGAACCTCCCTCAGCGGCTGGAGCCGCTTTTCTTCTGCGGTCGTCTATTTGCGCGGCATGAATCCCGCGTCTACCGAATTCGGCGGGCATTGCAATTCCCTCTTCCGCGATATCGAGCCTCCGCGATCGTTGTCTTTCTATTGCCTGTGCTGCTGCTGGCGGTGAGCGGGTGCCGGCGGAAGCACTTTCCGAAGTATCCGGCGAATTTTCGGGAGTACGCGTGGGTGACGAACGGCGGCGGGCGTTCGGTAACGGTGCTGGACCTGATCAACATGCGTACGGAAGCGACGATTCCGGTGGGCGATCGGCCGGTGGCTCTGGCGGTGAATCCGGTGAAGAACGAAGTGTATGTGGCGAACGCCGGGAGCGGAAGCGTCAGCGTGATTAACGCGGCGGAGAACCGCGTGGCGGCAACGATCGGAGTGGATCGCGAGCCGGTATCGATCGATGTGGACGCAGAGGGACGCCGCGCATACGTGGCGAATGCCGGATCGAACAACGTGTCGGTGATCGATCTGGTGAAGCGGCGCCAGATTGCGGCGGTGGGGGTGGGCGAGTCGCCGGCGGAGGCAAAGATTTCTCCCGATGGAAAGACGCTGGTGGTGACAAACCGGCGCGGAGGCAGCGTAACGGTGATCGATGCGCGCACTCTGAAGGTGCGGGCGGTCTTCAGCGGATGCCCGGGGGCATCGGACGTGGCGATCCTGCCGGATTCTTCGAAGGCGTTCGCCGCGTGTTCGGATGGACACGAGGTGATGGCGGTGGGGCTGGCGCG
>DASXFH010000001.1:0-7042 GCA_036489655.1 Acidobacteriaceae bacterium
CATAATGCATGGCGATTGCGCCGGCTGATCGTCGTGCTGGAAGTGGGGAGGAGCGTGCCATCGATATCGATGGCGATCAGGCGTACACGCGACGGCATGCCGTCAGTGTAGTCTGCTACTGCGATACCCCGATGAAGCCGAAAAAGCCATCTGTGACCAAATCATCCGCGCCGCAGGGTGCGGCAAAATCCGATGCGAAATCCGCAAAAGTGACGCCCGTAGAACTCGACCGGCGGGGTAAGCCGTTGCCGGCACGCCAGCGCGTTGGCGGCATCATTACTCCGCAGTAAGAGGCTGCGGCATGGCTGCGGATGCCGGCTCGGTCGTGCAGCCTTGCTGCCATTGCTCGATCTGTGCCATGGCGTCCCCGAGCGTGGCGACCACGCGATCCGGTCGCGCGCTGCCGAAACGCTCGCGCATCAGATCCGGGCTCTGTGCCGACTGCCACAGACCTATCAGGATGCGATTTTCGGGAAGCTGTTCCCGGATGCGCTGGCAGAGCGTGCGCGTCTGGGTAAAGACGAAGGGCGGCAGCGCGGAGATGCAGAGGATGGTGCCCGGGTCCTGGCCCAGCCGCTCCAGGATCTCCGGAGTCACGGACGCGGTGGGCAGCAGCAGAGTATTGTGGCAGCTTTGCTCAAGTAGTTGGGCAAGCACCATCGCGGTCACCTCGTCTGCCTGATCGCCAGCGGGAATGCAGATCACGGGGGCGGGTTTCAGGTGGAATTCGGGAGATTCTGGATTCGTATCCGTAGCGGTGACGTTACCCGCTGCCGCGGAGAGGGTGACTTCGGTCTTGAATTCGCTCAATTCGGCAACCAGCTCGGTTGCGCTCAGCAGCAGATAATTGCCGCGGGTTTCGTCGAAGGAGCCCCGGTGCCGGTCCTGCTCCACCAGGCACAGCGCAGGCAGCAGGACCGTATCGTAGAAATCGATCAGCGGCCGCTTATCGAGGAACCGGTCGGCAATGCTGTGCGCCTCATTCTGATCCATCGCTAACATGCGCTCGTAGAACTTTGCCTCCGGCGCCAGCACTGCGTCTTCGCCCAGCAGCACGTGGAGAAAGCGGAGCTGCGGCACGTGGCGCCCGAGCACGATCAGGCAAACGGTGAGCGGCGTAGCCAACACCAGGCCCGACCACCCCCACAGCAGGGTCCAGAAGATGGCGGAAGCGAGCAGTGCCAGCGCGGAGATTCCGGTGCGCGACCCGTAGAGCCAGGGCTCAAAGAAGTTGGAGGTCGCAAACTCGAGCGCGCCGTAGAGCCCAACGATCTCGAAGACCTGCCGCCAGTGGGGGAAGATCGCGATGGCAAAGATGACCGGCAACAGGCCCGCGACGCCGGTGCCGACATAGGGGATATAGCGCAGGATGGCGGCCAGCGCACCCCACAGCGTCGCGTCCGGTACACCGATAAGCGACAGCCCGAGGCCGAACAACAGCCCGAACAAGACATTGGTCACGAACTGCCAGATCAGATAGGTGCTGATACGCTCCGCTGCGTCGCGCAGGGCCCCGGTCATCAGGCTGAGCCGTCCCATGCCCGCCAGCAGCAGCAGGCGGTTGCGCAGGTCCTCGTGGTTCATCAGCATGTACACGGTAAAGACCATGACAATGCCGCAGGCGGCCAGCGGACGGAGGATGGGCGAAAAGATCTCCTGCAGGTAGCGGCCCACGGAAACCGGCGGTTCGATCACCTGGACCGGCGTCGGCTGTTGCGGTGTCGCAGTCTGGTTGGGGAGCGCCACTTCCGGCACCGGCTGCCGGAAGCGGCGATGCCGGACCGTGGGGCTAGCCGTCTCCGGTTCGGCCGGAGGAGCAATGGTGGCGTTGGCGTGGGAAGAGAGCTGCTGGGTCATCTCCTCCAAGGTGCCGATTGCGTTGCCGGCGGCGCCCCCGATGGGGGTGTGCAGGCTATCGAGCTTGGTCTGAATGTTTTCGCGGTAATCCGGCAGCAGCTCGGCGACATGCACCAGCTGACGCGCCACCACCCAGGCCGTAACACCGAGGCCCGAGAAGAAGATCAGGATGATCAACACCACAGAGACGGAACGCCTGAGGCGCCATCGCTCCAGCAGCTCGACCGCCGGCGAGAGCAGGAAGTTGAGGACCAGCGCGAAAGCCATGGGCGCCAGCAGATCGCGGGCGAAGTAGAGCGTGAGGATGACCAGTCCTACGAGCAGCAAAGGCTCGCTGGCCAGGAAACCGCCACGTTGCCGGGTTGGGGGTACCGGTCTTGCCTGCATGCCTCACACCTTAAAGCAGATTTCCTTTCGGTGCAGTGGCCCAAATGGGGGGAGGTGGGGTTTTCCTGCCGGAAAACCATATCCAGCTCCTCTCCGCAATCGCGTTTGAGGAAATCCGCTTCAGCCCGTCATGCCCTAAAACAGGCATAAGGTGTCCGGTTTCAGGCCTTTTTCGCGCCGAAATAGAGCAGAGCGCCGCCGCCCACAATCGCGAGCACGCCCAGCACCGGCGGAAGGGGAACCGAATGTTCATGCTTGGTGTTGATTTGCAGCGGCCCCATGTCTACCGCCTTTTTTGTCGTGGTATAGGTGAATCCCCCGTAGATGAGGGCGATCACACCGGCAATGATCAGTACGATTCCAGCGATCTTCATGAGTTCTCCGAACCGCTGCCTTGAGTAACAGTGGTCTGGGACGTAGATGCAAGATCACTGGAGGGGAGATACTTCGTTCCGCTTTTCTGCCTCCGTCATTCGTAGCGCAGCGCCTCCATGGGCTCGATCGAGGTGGCCCGCCACGTGGGAATAGAAGAGGCGGCTACAGCCACCAACCCCACCAGCAACGCAACCACCGCATAGGTGAGCGGATCGGCGCTCTGGACGCCGAAGAGCAGCGACTTCGCGAGGCGCGCGAACTCCCAGGCCATCGGCAGTCCGACAAGGATGCTGATGCTTGCCAGCCGCACCGTCTCTAACAGCAGCAGCCGCGCCACCGCCTCGCGACTGGCGCCAAGCGCCATGCGCACACCGATCTCGCGCGTGCGCTGCAGCGTATCGAAGGCCAGCACACCGTACAGTCCGACTGCGGACATGAGCGCCGCCAGAATGCCGAAGGCAGAGGCCAGTAGTGCCAGCGTTCGCGCCTGCGACATGCCCATGTCGATCTGCGTATCCATCGTCCAGACGGAGTCGAGGGCGAGGCTCGGATCGAGCCGATGCATTGCCTGACGGATCGTTTCGAGCATCGGCCCGGGCGCGGCGGCCGTGCGTACATAGAAGGTGAGCTGGTGCGGTTTTTCCTGGAGATAGGGCACGAAGACACGGCGGCCGGGACGCTGCGTCGCGTCGCCGTGGTGAAAGTCTTCCGCCACCCCAATGATGGTGCGCGGCTCGTTATCGCCCTTCAGCGTGCGGCCGATTGCCTTCTCCACGCCGCCGTAAAAGTGCACCGCAGCGCTACGGTTGATGACAGCCACGGGCGCGGCGCCATGACGATCGTTTTCCGTAATGTTGCGACCGGCAATCAGCGGAACACCGAGCGTCTCCAGGTAGTTCGGCATCACGCCCGACCACTCCACGTTCATCTCGCCGCCCTTCGCCGGTTTGAACCCGGGGATCTCGAGTGTTTCTACTGAGCCGCTATCCGCCATCTCTGGATCGTCGCCGGCGCTGACAGAGGATGCGCCAGGCATAGCCTGGAGCGTGGCCAGAATGCGCGCGTCAAGCGCGTTGACCTGGTCGGTGCGGTACCCGGCCAGCCGCGGATCGAGATCGAACTCGACCAGGTGATCGGGCCGGAAGCCAAGGTCTGCAGCACGCAGGTTGTTGACCGTGCGCAGGAAGAGGCCCGCGGCGGCCAGCAGCAGCACGCTGAGCGCGATCTGTGCGCCTACGGCAAAACGGCGCAGCAGCAGCGCACCGCCGGAGACGGTGACGTTCTGTTGCTTCAGTGCCGGGGCCAGATTGGGCCGCCAGAACTGCAGCGCCGGCGCCAGGCTGAAGAGCACGCTGGTCCCCAGCGTGATCCCGAGCGCGATGAGGAGCAGCCGCAGGTCAAGCGTCGTCGAGAACGGCGCCTCGCCTACGCTGCCGACCATCAGCCGGCGGGCGAGCAACTCGCTGACCGGCCGTGCAATCAGCAGGCCGAGACCGCCACCGGCCAGCCCGAGCAGGATGCCTTCGCCCAGCAACTGCTGCACAATGCGGTAGCGCTTCGCTCCCAGCGCATAGCGTACGGACATCTCGCGCACGCGGCCGGCGGAGCGCACCAGCAACAGGCCGGCGACATTCGCGCAGGCCATCAGCAGCACCAGTCCGGCCATGCCCAGCAGCGCCTTCATCGGCGTATCCAGGGTGTCGCGCAGCGGCGAGAAACCGGTGGCGCCGCTGAGCAGCTTCATATGAGCCTGATCCACAAAGCGTTTGTGGACGGCCGCGGTCTGGCTTGTCTGATACGAAAAGTCGAGGATGCGCTCCGCGTGCCAGATGGGCTGCATGGCCGCGGTCGCCTGCGCCAGCGTGACCCCTGGTGCTAGCCGCGCGACCATGTTCAGCCAGGCCGCGGTGTAGTCATTCAGGTCGTCTCTGTCCGGCGTGATGGCCGGCTTGGTCATCATGGGGACGTAGATTTCAGATCCCTCTCCCGTCGAGACGCTGTGGAATCGCTGCGAAGTCACGCCGACGATGGTGAACAGATGGCCGTTGACCCGGACCGCCGCGCCGATCACCCGCGGGTCGCCGCCGAAGCGGCTCTGCCAGTAGCCATAGCTCAGCATCGCGACCGGTGATCCCATCTTGACAGTGTCATCCGAGGGCTGAATGGTGCGCCCCGCCGCGGCGTTGACTCCCAGCACCTGGAAGTAGTTGCCGCTGACCAGCTCAGCAATGGCCAGCCGGGTCTCGCCCTGCCACTGGATGCCGACGGAGTGCTCCGGGCTGGAGGCCAGCAGGCCGCTGAAGATGCGGCCGGTGTTGTCGCGCAGGTAGCGGTAGGCAGGATAACTGGCGTATTCATCCTGGCTGCCGCCGATCATTTGCAGGCTGCCGTTGAAGTAGTCACTGTGTCCCTGCAAGCGCACCAGCTCCTGCGGCCGTGTGACCGGCAGCGAGCGCAGCAACACCTGGTCAAAGAGCCCGAAGATGGCGGTGGTCGCGCCCACGCCGAGCGCGAGCACAGCCAGAATCGTGATGGTAAAGACGGGCGCTTTCCGGAACTGGCGCAGGGCGAAGCGGATATCAGCAATCAGGCGCATAGGTTTATGGTGACGATACCGATGACACGAGCACGGCACATGCCATAGCCGTCGCACTTAAGTGGTTTAGAACCAATGGTCCGGAGCGGGCATAGAAACACCAGCTGTTCAGGAAGGGAATTGCGCTGTTCACGAACGGACAGGGGTGTGCGTCTCCAAGCGGAGAGAGCTGTGTGGCTCATTCTGGATCGTCGGGCTTGTATGTGGCCTCGCGAAGAACAGCGTGTACAGCATCACGAGCACGCACAGGATCCCGATCCCGACCAGAATCAGGAAGACGCATACCTTCCGCTTATCCATACCGCAAGCCGCACCGCGCTCGTTCATCTCAGGGTGAGATGCGTGCGCTCAATAACCGTTGGCAATCAAATAAGCCAGAGTCAGCTCTGGCGATGTTTCTTTCGCACGCATCTGGGCGGCGTGGCGCAGCAGCACATCGGCTTCCAGGTTGAGCAGGTCGCCCACCCGGTGGCTGCGCAGATTGGTGTGGGCATAGGTGTGCGGAATGATGGCTACGCTGACGCGCTCTCCATTCCAGCGGGCGACGGTGAGGCTGATGCCGTCGATCGCAATCGAACCCTTCTCGACGACAAACGGGCGAATGGCCTCGGGTATCTCAATTTCGAGCCACCAGTCGGTCGCGGCGTTTCCGGCGGCGACGGGTTTGAGCGAGAGCAGGCGCCCCACGCCATCGACGTGGCCTTGTACGACGTGTCCCCCGAGCGGCGTTCCGGCCAGGGTGGGCAGCTCCAGATTTACCGCCGTACCGGGCGCAAGCTGGCTCAGCGAGGTGCGGCGGACCGTCTCTTCGGCCAGGTCGGCTTCAAAGCGGTCCGGATGGCCCTCCGGAGACATTCCGAGGGCGGTGAGGCAAACGCCGCTGACCGCAATGCTGTCGCCGACATGAAGCTGAGAGGCAAGGGCCGGTGCTTGAATCGCAATGCGATGCACGCCGCCGCGTGGCTCCACGCTGAGCACGGAGCCGGTTTCCTGGATAAGGCCGGTAAACATGCTTAAAAATTACTAGCTTTCAGGCTCGAACTGCCAGCTTGGGAGGCAGTCTCGGAACTGAATGGCAGCTCCCAGGGGTCGTGAATATAGCCCTCGATAAGCGTGTCCTCTTCCACGCGCTCTGTCTGGTAACGGAGCAGGCGCGGCAGGCTGGCCTCGTGTGCGCCTGCCAGCATCGGTACGGCGTCAGGCCCCAGGAAGCGCGGGGCCTGGAAGAGATAGAGCTTGTCCACAACATCGGCCGCCAGAGCGCTGCGGTTGAGCCGCGCGCCGGCTTCGATCATCACGCTGGTGATGTCCCGCTGGCCGAGTTGCTGGAGCAGAGCGCGGAGCGAGATGCCGCCCTCCGCCTGTGCGTCGATCTGCAGAATGCGTGCGCCGCGATCGGCGAGCGCCTGTTGCCGTGCGCGGTCCTCGCTGCGGGTGACCTCGCTGCGGGTGACGATCAACAGGTCGTCCTCTACGCCATCGAGAATCCGCGATGCGAGCGGCAGCCGCAATTGCGAGTCGAGCACGATGCGCAGCAGCGGACGCCGCCGCGGACGCTGGCTGCGATCCGTCAGCAAAGGATCGTCGGCCAGCACCGTGCCGATGCCGGTGAGCAGGGCATCGTGGGCATGGCGCAACTCCTGCACGCGGGCCCGCGATGCCGGTCCGGTGATGGGAAACGATGCTCGTTCGCGCTGCCCGGATGGAGGCGGTGCGATGGCGCCGTCCAATGTGGCCGCGATCTTGAGCGAGACCAGCGGCATGTGATGCCGGATGAAATGAGCAAAGGCGTCGTTCAACTTGCGTGCTTCGCTGGCCATGAGTCCG
>DASXFH010000136.1:0-7231 GCA_036489655.1 Acidobacteriaceae bacterium
TGACGCGCGACCACAAGCATCGCCGGCTGTATTTCGCCGACGCCTCCAACGGCCGCGCGCGGCTGGCACTCGAAGAGACGGACGCGAAGTTCTTCGACGAGAACTACGACGTGACCGTCAGCGGGCCGAACATCCTGTGGACGAGCTGGCGCGATGGACACACGCAGATCTATCTCTACAGCTTCAACGAGACGGGTCCGATGTCGGCTGACGCGAAGCTGGTGCGGCAGGTCACGAACGGCGACGGCGAGGTCTCGTCGATCAAGGCCGTGGACGCTGCGCGGGGGATGGTGTACTACATCTCGAACGAGGGCGACCCGCGCGAGCAGCAGTTATGGTCAGTGAAGCTGGACGGCACGGGCCAGAAGCAGTTGACCGAGGCGCACGGCGTACACAAGCCGGAGTTTTCGCCGAATGGCCTGCTCTACGCGGATAACTTTTCGAACATCGCGACGCCGCCCACGGTGGCGATGTGCCGGGTCAGCAGCACTGCATGCAATACCTTCTGGCGTCCCAAGCTGAACCCCGACTACAAGCTGATGACGCCACGCATGCTGACGTTGAAGGCAAGCGATGGAACGACGCTCTACGCCAGCCTGATGCTGCCGCCGGACGAGCACAAGGATGGAAGCGTTCCGTTGATCAACAACCCGTATGGCGGCCCGCATGCGCAGACGGTGCAGAACGCCTGGTCGGGCCGGGTCACGCTCTTCGACCAGGTGCTGGCGGAGCATGGCTTCGCCGTTCTGCACGTAGACAACCGCGGCATGGGCGGACGCGGACGCGACTTCGCGCAGGCGGCGTATCACAACTTCGGGCCCATCCAGCTTCAAGACCAGCTTGGCGCGATGGACCAGGTGCTGGCGCAGTTTCCGCAACTGGATGCAAAGCGCCAGGGCTGGTGGGGATGGAGCTGGGGTGGCACCTTTACGCTCTATGCAATGACTCACTCGGACCGCTTCAAGGCAGGAGTCTCAGTAGCGCCGGTGACGGACTGGCGCAACTATGACTCGACCTATACCGAGCGCTACATGAGCAAGCCGTCAGAGAATGCCGATCAATACCGCGACTTCTCCGTGGTGACGAATGCGGACAAACTGCAGGGACGTTTGCTGATCGTACATGGCACCGGCGATGACAACGTGCACATGGAAAACACGATCCAGTTCATCCAGAAGCTGATCGAAGCGCATCTGCCCTACGACCTGCAGCTCTATCCGCGCAAGACGCATTCGATTGCCGGCGTGGATGCGCGGACGCATCTGTATACCCGCATCCTGGCGCAGTTCCAGGCATACCTCGGGGAGCCGGCCAGCTCTGCAAACTAGTTTAGATCATTTGATCCAAAAAATAGGATATACTGATCCCATGATTGCTGCTGCAGCCATTTCGGACGTACTTGGCCTGCCCAAGAAGGTTTCCTCGCTGCGGGATCTGGAACGTGCTGTCGCCGCCGGCCTGCCCAAGGCTTCGCTGCCGCGTCTGATGGGGCGGCTATACAGCGATCGCCGCGCCGCGCGGGAGTCGTTGCATCGCGTGATCCCGGAGGCCACTTGGAAGCGGCGCAGCACACATCTCTCCGTCGAGGAAAGCCAGCGTACCGAGCGCATTGCCCGTGTGCTGGCGGTAGCGGAATATACGTGGGACAGCCGTGAGGACGCTCGTGACTGGATGACGCGGCCCCACCCGGAGCTTGACGGCAAAACTCCGTTTGACGCGGCGCAGACGGAGCTGGGGGCGCGACGAGCGGAAGAAATTCTAAATGCACTGTTCTTCGGTTTACCGGGATAACCCTCCTGTCTTGGGTATTCACCGTCATGTTGATCGCATATCGCATCGCCGATGGGCGCTTCCCTATCTATGACGGCACAGGCGCCATGCTGCATGGCGGACGATGGAACTCGCCGGGACAGCCAGTGATCTATGCGGCAGAGACCTTCGCTGGGGCGATGCTGGAGGTACTTGTACACGCCAATCTCAGCCACATTCCGCGCACACACAGGTCTGTGCGCATTGAGATTCCCGAGTCGTTGGTTGAGACAGTGAACGCTGCTGAAGTGCCGGGATGGGAGAAGCAGGATCTACTGGCAAGCCGCGCTTTTGGCGACCGATGGCTCAAGGAGGGACGCTCTGCTGTCCTGCTTGTCCCCGGCGTAGCGACTGCCGGGCGCGAACACAATGTGCTGATCGACCCTCGACATCCGGAATTCGCCCATATCCAAGTCAGCGCGCCTGAGCCGGTGGCGTGGGATGCGCGGCTCTTCGCCCGCTGATTGGACATGCGCTAGTCCCTACAAGGATGATGACCAGATGACGCATCCCGCGGAGAATGCCGCGACACGCAACCTGGTGCGCGCGCGCACCACGCTTGGCGACTTCGAACTAACGGTGCTGACCGACGGCACTTACTACCTGGACGGCGGCGCGATGTTTGGCGTGGTGCCGAAACCGCTGTGGGAGAAGCGTGCGCCCGCCGACGCGCAGAACCGCATCCTGCTGGGCACCAATACCGTGGTGGTGCGGACGGGACGGCAGACGGTCGCGATCGAGACCGGCATCGGCAACAAACTGCCGGAAAAGCAGCGCGCCATCTACGACGCGAAGGGGCTGCTGCCGCAGAGCTTCGGCGAGGCGGGCATCCGGCTGGAAGAGGTGGATGTGGTCATCAACTCGCATCTGCACTTCGACCACTGCGGATGGAACACGACCCGGCTGCACGATGGGCGCGTGGTGCCGACCTTCCCCAACGCGCGCTACTTTGCGCATCGCGGCGAGGTAGAGCATGGCCATCTGCAACTGGAGCGCGATGCGGTGAGCTATATCGGCGCGAACTACGATCCGCTGGTGGAGGGCGGACAGATGTCGCTGCTCGCGCTGGGTGCGGGCGAGATACAGGAGATCCTGCCCGGCATCTCGGTGGAGCTATTTCCCGGCCACACGCAGCAGTTGATGGCGATCCACATCGAGTCCGGCGGGGAGCATGCCTGCTACATCAGCGACCTATTGCCGACCAGCGCACATCTCGACGTTACCTGGGTGCTGGGCTATGACCTGGACCCGCTGCGCTGCATTGAGGAGCGCAAGCGCTTCTACGCGCGGGCGATCCCGGAAGATTGGCTGGTGCTGTTCACGCATGACCACCACAATCCGATGGGCTATGTCAGCTGGAGCGACAAGGGCAAGCCAGTATTCCGGCCACGGGAGAGCTGACACGTCCGCGGCGCTAGCTGCAAACCCCGCGAATAGAGGGCAATGCCTTACGGAAGTGCGTCACAAGGGCACGTTTTCGCCGGGACATGCCGTCCGGCGGCCATTACACTAATACGGCAATTGCTGACGGCAATGTTCCAGCCGGGCCCGTATCGGGATGTGTCTCTCGATCGAGTTTTCTGATTGTGGTAGATAGGGTCCCACGTCGCTTTTTTCGATTGATGGCCGACGATGACTTTGCCACCCCTGACCGACCAGAAGATGCCGCGGGTTGATCCCATAGAAGCGCTGCGTGTGCTGGTGGCGGAGCTGCGTGCGCTCGTCGCCCGGCTTGAATTGAAGGATCGCACTCCCGGACTGCAGAACACACTCAATGCAGCGCAGGAGCGCGTCTCGGGACCGCGCGCGGTGGTGGTGCTGCTGGGCGAGCACGAAGTGCTGAAGCGCCGCTTTCTGGAACGGCTGCTGGGGCCGAACCTGGCCCAGCTGCCAAGCCCAACGACGGTCTGCACGCGGCTGGAGTATGGGGCCGAACCGGGGTCCACGGTGGTCATGCCCGAGCAGATGCCGGCGACGCCGCTGGACCCACTGGAGAATTTCCTGGGCCGCCGGATCACGAACAACCCCCCGGAAGGCATCCCGAGCAGCATTCCGATCAGCAGCCCGATCAGCGCCGCGGGCGAAGCCCCCATCGTGAGTCCGATAGGGAGCCCGATAGGGGACGCCTCGGAGGAGACCCCAGAGAAGCCAGAGAAGCCGCATCCGATGCAGTTCATCCGGCTGCCCAACCCCACGCTGCAGGGTGGACTCGCGGTAATCGATACGCCAGCAGTCGAGGGGGATCAGCCTGCCGCAAACGTGCTGCAGTGCGCCGAGCAGGCGGATGCCTGGATCTTTGTGCTGAACTCGGACCACGCGCTAAGCGAGGCCAGCCAGACGTTGCTGCGCCGCCTTCCGGAACGTGGCGCGCGGCTGGAGATCGTCGTCGAAAACGCCGATTCCCTGAGCGGCGAAGAACGGCTGGCTGCCCGCGACCGGCTGATGCGAACTCTGCGCGAGCGCTGCAACATCGAATCGCCGCGGCTGACGCTGGTGGCCTCCGCCGCCACGGAGGGCGATGAGGGCAACTTCTGGCATGGCCGCTTTGCCACCTTCCACTCCGTGATGATGCTGCGCGGACGCGAGCACTGGATGGCAGGCACGCAGGCGCTGGTGCTGGATGCGCTGTCGCAGGTGGACGCGGAGATCGGCCTTGAGCTGAAGAGCGTCGCGATGGGAGTGCGGCACGCGCGACTGCGCCTGGGCATGAAGGATCTGGACGGGCTGCGAACGCGCCTTTCCGGGCTGGGACTGCTGGATGGCGAGCGGCCGGGCGAGACCAAGACCGCAGAGCCGCAACCGGCGGCAGCGATCCCACAACAGAGCCGGCTGGACTGGTCCGCCGGCGTGGACGGACCGGCAACCAGGGCGGAAGCGGTGGACGGCCTGTCGCCCTTGACGATGCTGGCAGAGGCGATTGCCGCGTTGACGCCGGAGAGCACAGGCACAGACGCGACCCATCCTACAGGAGATACAGCGGAAGCTGTGCCGGATGCGGTGCGGGATGCTGTGATGGGAGCAACGAAGCAGCCGGAGATTGCGATACACCACGCAGAAGACGTCGCCAGCGGGGGCCCTGATGCGGAAACCGGCACAGCCAAGCCGGCCGTGACGCCCGCCCCGAGCGCCGCCGCACTCCCGGCTGGTCCGGCTCCGGCGGAGCCTGCTTCCGACCGCTCGAGAGAAGCGGTGGCAAAAGTCCGGCCCAAGCGCGGTGTCTCTGTGCACCTCAGCGGGAGCCTGCGACAACTGGTACCGCGCAGCACTACTGCGCAGTCCGGCACGGTCAGGCTGCTGAAGCGAATCGCGTGGGTGGCGCTGGTGATCGCCTTCATCTGCCTGATCCTGTGGGCGCTGGCGCCCAGGGGCTTCCTGTTCGGCCATGAACCGCCCGCAGAATGGGACTTTCAGCAGCCGAAGCCGGCTCTGGCCAGCCGCACTATGCCAGCGCCGCCGGACGACGCGGACGCCGGCGCGCCGCTGCCTGGCAGTGCCAGTTCCCTGCCGGACACCGCAGGCGCGGCGACACCAAACATTCCAGCGGCGGCACTCACGAAGCACAAAGGGGCAGTGCGTATACCGCTCGTCCATCCGATTCCCACCGACGCAACCGCCGGTGTGCCCCAGTATTCGAAACGGCATCATCGGCATTTGCTGGGTCTGGGCAAGCTTTGGCACTGGGTCCGACACCCCCGCCACGGCAAGAGCGGCCAGGAGATCCAGTAAGCGCCTCAGCTTCCGCTACTTGTCACCAGGGTCGCGATCTTTTGCCCATCGGGGGAGCCCATGCCGGTGCATGGATCCCAGCCCGCAGCGGCCTTGTAGCTTCCGTTGGTGCCGGAGGTAATGTCGTAGAAGTTCGCTTCGCCACCGGAATAGAGCGCGGGGTTGAGGAAGCCGGCATTGCGGCCGGTCTGTTGATTGACCAATGCGATCAGCGCGGCCCACAGGGGAGCGACGGCGCTGGTGCCGCCGACAACAGCGGATTCCCCATCGACAAGAATCTGGTAGCCAGTTGCGGGCGCGGCATCGCCGGCAACGTCGGGCACGCCGCGGCCACCGCTCCCATTGGTTGGCGCGGGCACCTTTGCGCCCGATTGCCACGACGGCAGCGCGAAGTAGCTGGAGACGCCGCCACCCGTGGCGCCGCCGCCCTGGGACTGATCGTTCCAAACCGTTTCGCTGGAGCGGGCGCCGTTCGAGATCTCAAGCGCGGTGCCGCCGCAACCGAGGACGTGCGGACTGGAGGAGGGAAAGTCGACATTGTTGCCGCCACCCGAGACGCCGTCGCTCGACCCGGAGTCGCCGGAGGCCACGGTAATGGTGATGCCGAGCGCGGCAGCGGATTGCATCGTGTTGTCGAAGCTCGAGAGCGACGAGGTATCCCACGAGGACTCCGGACCGCCCCAGGAGATAGAGATAACGGAGGGCTTGTTGGTGGTGTCGTGGATGGCGGCGGAGATAGCGTCCTGAAATCCCTGGTTGGTGTTGGGCGTGAAGTAGACGGCAATGCGCGCGCCAGGCGCGATCGATCCGGCGACCTGAATGTCGAGCGCGACCTCGCCATCGGCGCCATTGGGATCGCCGGGTGAATTGGCGCCGCCATCGACCGGCACCGCGACAACCGTCGGCGGGGTGATGCCGAGCTGCCCGAAATAGGTTTCGATGTCGGATTCCTCGAAGCCACCGCCGAGCTCGATGAGAGCGATGCACTGGCCTGCTCCGTTGACGGTGGTGGGGTAGCCGTAGGCCTTTGCGACCTGCGGCGGGGTAAAGCTGTTCTCCGCGGCGTTGGGATTGGCATTGATGATCTGCCGGAGCCAGCGGATGTGCGGTCGCGCGATGGGACGTGTGTCAAGGCCGAGCACGGTTTCGACGACCGCGGATTCCGGTTCCGGCACGGATAACTTTCCGGTGAAAGAGTGAAAGTAGCGGCCAGCGGGAGGCGGCGCGGTGTGCTCGTAGTCGTTGAGCTGGATGCCGAAGGTTTGCTCCAACTGCTGCGCAGTGCCGCGCAGCCAGACGCGCCGCGCGGCGCGATCTTCATGCACCAGGGTGAGGCCGTGACGGGCGGCGAGGGTGCGCACCTGGTCCATCGCCGCCTGGGTGGCGCCGTGGGCATTCAGATATTCCACGCGGCTGAGCTGGCGTCCCTTCAGGCCGGCAATATCGAGCGGCTGCGCGCGCTTGAGCACCACCGTGACCGTGATCTGCTGCGTAGCGGAGGTCTTGCCCACGTGGCGGCAGTTGTGCGGCGCGGAATGATCGCTATTGGGAAGGGGAACGAGACGCACCTGACGGTCGGGGGACATGGGGGCTCCTTGGGTGGATGATTTCACTCCATAGAGATGCGCGATCAGGCGCCGGGAGCCACCTGGTTCGCGGGAATCCGGTCGCCATGACTGGGTGGCTGCGAAATCAC
>DASXFH010000147.1:0-2120 GCA_036489655.1 Acidobacteriaceae bacterium
CACGGGTGACGTAGCCATAGGCTGGCAGGCAAATGTGAATGTCTGGAGAATGCACGTTGAATAGATGAGGAATCGAAGGGTACGTGGTTACCACCTGACAATGAGTTGCCAGTCCGGAGGCTGAAGAAGGGCTACTGCGAACCCGCGCTGAGCAGATTTGCCAGCAGCCGGTACGCGCCTGGCACGCCTTCGGGCGTTTGCCGATACAGAGCGAAGGCGACGTAGATGTATTCGCCCTTGCCGAAACGCGCGTGCAGGAGACCACCACGCTGAGGGTCCTGGCCGGGATCGTGCGTCTCGGTGGGCGCCGCGAACTCCGGCGCCCATGAGCTCATGAAGGAGTGGCCGCGCTCCTCAGCCCATCCGTCGAAATCGGCTTCCGTGATCCGGTTCGGAGAGGAGAGCAGCGGATCCTGCGGGTCCAGCAGAGCCACGGGCGCTTTCTCATCCACCACGCGCTCCGGAATGCCCATCGAGTTCAGGTGCAGCTCGTAGGGCGCGTAGCCATGGTCAAACTCGGTGCCCTGGTACATGACGACCAGTGTCCCCCCCGCATGCACCCACGCCAGCAGGCGCGCATTGGCCAGCGGCAGCTCCGGCCGGGCAGCGTAAGCACGGATGCCGAGCACAATCGTCTGATAGCGCGACAGATCGCCGCTGAGCAGGTCCGGGGCAGAAAGCATGTCCACGTGCAAGCCGAGCTGCTCGATGGCGCTGGGCAGCATGTCGCCGGTGCCCATCACGTAGCCGATGCGGCGATCGCCGGCTACGGTCACGTCCACGCCGCGCACATTGGTGCGGGCGGGGCGGTACAGGTTGTAGGGGATCAGCGCGCCATAGCCCGCCGTCTCATAGCCCACGGTGAAGCGGTGATTGCCGCTCTCCGCAACTGCGGTGATGGGATAGCTTGCCGCCTCCAGCGCCGGCGCGTGGACCTGGAAGCTGAAAACAGCATCCTCGCCCGCATGCAGATGGAAGTCGGCTGTCGCCGGCGTGGACTGCCAGCCCTGGGGTAGCTCCAACTGCAGGGTACCCGCGGCGTCCTGGGTCGCATGCAGATGTGCCGGCACGGTGAGATCGTGCTGCGCACCGCGTGGCACGACGAGCCACGGCTGGCCGAGCGAGACAGACAGCTGCGGCGTAACCACCAATGGCGCATAGACCGCGCCCGGCCCAAGCTCGGTGTGCATGGTCTGAACCACCTGGGCCACGCGTATGGGAACACCGTTGTAGTCGAAGGTCGCAACGCCGCTGACTGGATAAGGAGCGAAGGAGAGATTGCGATATTCCGGTTCGGCGATGTCGTAATACGGCTGCTCGGTCGAAGGCCGGGAAAAGTAAGGCGCTGTGGGCGTGGCATCCTGCCCGACCGTCACATGGAAGACCGCGTCGCCGCTGGTGCTGTGCGGATCGTCGAGCCCCGGTGCGCCCTCGCGTTCGACGACCCAGCGTTCGTTTTGCGGCGTCTCGAGCGCGACCTTGGTGAGCGAGACAACTTTGGGTGCCCGGATGTGCACGCGCACGCGAAACTCCGAGCCCGGCGTCACCTGCGCGGGTGTCTGCTGCGGTGTGGATGGAAGCCCGCCGCGTGGGCCGGCATACAGTTCGATGCCGCGCGGACCACCGCCCGGTGTGACCAGCGCGTTCAGCTCGATGCCAAGCGCCTGGGCCAACCCGTCGTTCGCCTGCTGCAGCTTGATCTCGAGCTCACGCGCAACAGAAGCCTTCTGTTCTACGTCGAGATTGCTCGCTTTCACTGCGTCCAGCAGCTTTGCGGTGCGGCGATAGACATCCGCAAGCAGCGGCGCTGTTCTCTCCGGATGGTCCGGCGAGTAGTTCAGGATTGCCTGTGTTACGACCTCATGGATGCGTGCCAGCGGCTGTTGCAGAAACGCTCCCTGAGAACCGGCCAGCTTTGCCAACCCCGGCAGCGAGGTGTCGATCCCGTCAAAGAAGTTCTGCTCCGTGGGCTGCACAGGTACACGCGAGCCATAGCGATGGTAGGAGCTGGACGCCTCGCCCGGCAGAGGCACGTTCGGGCCTTCATGTTGCGTGCGCTGCTCTCCCAGGCCGCGCCGCGCAATCTGAATATAGGTCTGACCAAGCAGCGGGTCGCGCTC
>DASXFH010000343.1:0-14099 GCA_036489655.1 Acidobacteriaceae bacterium
GAAAAATGAGGAGATATATGGCGGAGCCGCCGCTTAAGCCAAGCTCCACATCTTGACTTCAATCAACCAAATTTACTTCCCCAACAACTCTCGTGTACCCAAACACCAACTTCCCGCATCCCTTATGATTGAGGACGCAGAACAAAGGGTGAACTGACACCCCAGACATTCACGGTCATTTCGACCCCAAGACCAGGAGGAAAGCTTTGGCACACGAAGTCCCACCTTTACCGTACGACTACGCCGCTCTCGAACCACACATTGACGAAGCCACCATGAAGCTGCACCACGACAAGCACCACCAGGCCTACGTCAACAACCTCAACGGCGCGATCGAGAAACACCCCGACCTGGGAAAGCACACCCCTGAAGACCTGCTCCGCAACCTCAACAACATCCCCGAAGACATCCGCACCGTGGTCCGCAACAACGGCGGAGGCCACGTCAATCACACCATGTTCTGGACCATCATGAAGCCGGGCGGCGGCGGCGAGCCCACCGGGAAGATCGCCGAGCAGATCACCAAGGACTTCGGCAGCTTCGAGGCCTTCAAAAAGCAGTTCAACGAGACCACCGCCAAGCAGTTCGGCTCCGGATGGGGCTGGGTGATCTGGGACGGCACCAAGCTGGCCATCGTGACCTCCGCCAACCAGGACAACCCCCTGTCGCAGGGCAAATACCCCGTCCTGGGCAACGACGTCTGGGAGCACGCCTACTACCTCAAGTACCAGAACAAGCGCCCCGACTACCTCGCCGCCTGGTGGAACACCGTCAACTGGGAAGAGATCAACAAGCGCTTCGATCACGCCAAAAAGTAACAGGAATACGGGTGCCCCACGTCTCGCACTTGAGACGTGGGGTCACACGACTCTGAAGTAGCTCGGCGGTACACAGGCATAAGTCCTTCCGAATCAATGAAGCAGCCATAAACCCTCAGGAATGAATGACAGATGTCAACTCCTTGAAACCGAAAGGCTTATGGGAAAACTCAGTGGAATCAATGAACTACAGTCCTCACGAATCATGAAACTCGAATAGAATCAATGATTCGAACAATCCAGGCATAAGAAGAGACGGGTGAAGAAACGGCCCCGCGCACCCAAATCCCTAAACCCTATTCCCGATTCCCTGCCTCTGCCACCGAAGCTTCTTCCGAAAAATCGCGTCTCAACAATGTAGAGGTTTACGAACGAGATGCGCTTTTCCGCGAGTTTTCTTTTCCTTGCCCTTTTGCTGCCCGCCGGCGTCACCCAGGCCCAGACCCCAGTCCAGCTTCCCGCCGGCTCCTCTCATTTCACGATTTATCAGGGAGATAAGTCCGTCGGGTCAGCCGACCGCACCATCGAAGCCACGTCTTACGGCTACACCCTCACCTCGCAGGGCAAGATGAGCCTGTCCAAATTCAGCTACAGCTTCACCAACACCCAGCACCTTGACCGCGCCCTCAACCTGGTGAGCGACGAAATCACCGGCACAGTGAACGGCAAGCCGGTGACCTTCACCGCCCATGCCGATTCCACCGGGCGCCAGTTCAATATCGACATCAACGCCGAAGGCAAGCAGACCCAGAACACCGTCGACCGCCACCAGCATCTGGTCTTGCTCCCCGACCTGGACCCCGCCGCCTACACTCTGCTGGTCCACGTCGGCCTCGAAAATCCTCAGACTTCCTGGATCCTGATCCCCAAGGAGCAGGGTGTCCTGGTGCCTTCTACCTATGCCGCCGGATCGAGCGTGCGCGGCCGTCTCAACGGCGCGCAGGTTGACGTTCAGCACCTGACCGCAACCGTGGGCGAACAGAATCCGATCAGCGTGGAACTTTACTACGGCCGCGATGGCGACCTCCTCGAAGCCGACCTGCCGGAGCAGAACTTCTTCGTGGTGCGCGACGGCTTCAAGCTGATCGACCGCCCCAAGCCCACGCCGCCACGCGGCACTGCCCCGCCTGCGCAAAGCGGCCAGCAGCCGCAAAACAGCCCACAGCAGAATCAAGCGCCGCAGTACCCGGCCCCGCAGAGCTATCCCCAGATGCAGCCGCAGTAGGACGGCCAGTCACCGGGTGCCCCACATCTCGATTTTGAGATGTGGGATTTCACCTCAGGCGGGCTTCGGTGTTTCTGCAGCCGCCCGGACCAGGGCCAGCCCTTCGTCCCGCGTGCGAATCCGGCCCTCGAGCTGCGCATCCTCGGCGAGAGCCAGAAGCTCTTTGAATTGCGGACCAGGCTTGTATCCAGCCGCGATCAGGTCTCGTCCCGTAACCAGCAGCTCGGGACGCACCTCAGCCTGCGGCGTGGCCTCATACCGCTCTTTGGCGAAATCGTAGAGGGTCAGGTCGCCGTGGCTGGCGAGCGAGTCCATGCGATGCAGCGCCAGGTGCTCGGGAAAATCCCGCAGCCGGAAGAACCGCTTCAGCGTCGACGCCTTCATGCGCTTCACATCCCCAAAGCGCATGTGATTTTCGACCAGCAGGGCAATCTGCTCGGCCTCTTCGTTCGAGAAGCGCAGCCGCCGGCAGATGTCCTCGGCAATACGCACGCCGACCTCGACATGGCCGTTGAAACGGATTCGCCCCGGCCCGGAAGCAGGCGCGGGCGTGAAAGTCGCCGGCTTGCCGACGTCGTGCAACAGCGCGCCCCAGGCCAGCGTCGGCGACGCGCCTTCGGGAAGCTGCTCCAGCAGCATCAGGGTGTGAATCCAAACGTCGCCCTCAGGATGAAACTCGGGCGGCTGCTGAACTCCCTTCAGCCGATCGATCTCCGGCAGCACCTCTTTGAGCAGGCCGGTCGCGTCCAGCAGCTCGAAGGCGCGCCGCGCGCGGCCCTCGGTCAGCATGCGTGTAAGCTCGTCGCGAACCCGCTCCCGGCTCACCTGCTCGATCTTGCTCGCGAGAGCCCGAATCGCGGAGGCCGTCCGCTCTTCGATGGCGAAGTCGAAGCGGGCGGCAAAACGCACTGCACGCAGCATGCGCAGCTTGTCTTCCTCAAAGCGCTGGTCGGGATCGCCGATGGCGCGCACCAGCCGGGCATCCAGGTCGGCGCGACCACCCACAAAGTCCAGTACCGCTGACGGCACATCGCCCGATTCATCCAGAACCTGCGGATCGAGCAGCATGCCGTTGATGGTGAAATCGCGCCGGACCACATCCTCTTCCGGGCTCTCGGAAAACCGCACCGACTCCGGACGCCGTCCGTCCGAATAAGCTCCATCGCTGCGAAAGGTCGCCACCTCGGTGACGATCTCTTCGCCATCCACCTCATCGGCGACCAGGATCACGCCAAAATGCGCGCCGACAGCAAAGGTGCGCGGAAAGAGCGTCGACACCGTATCCGGATGGCCGTTCGTGGCCACATCGAAGTCCGCCGGCTCGCGTCCCAGCAGCAGATCGCGCACGCAGCCGCCTACGAAGTAGGCGTCATAGCCGGAGGCGCGCAGCCGCCCGACAACCTGCGCCGCCGTCTGCCCGGCTACACCCTGCCACGCTGCCTTCTGGTCAGTCATCTCCGTCTCGTTACTCCCGCCTCTTTACTATAGAGATGTGATGACCCTCATCGCGGCTGGTTCCACCGGCCTCATCCTCGGCATCGAAAGCTCCTGCGACGAAACCGCCGCCGCCGTGGTGCGCCGCGGAACGGAGATGCGCTCGAACGTGGTTGCCTCGCAGATCGCCACCCACTCGCCGTATGGCGGAGTCGTCCCCGAGCTGGCCTCCCGCGAGCATCTGCGCAACATCGTTCCTGTGGTTCGCGCCGCCATCGAGCAGGCCGGCATAGCCTTCGCAGACCTCGACGCGATCGCCGTCACCTCCGGCCCGGGCCTCGCCGGAGCGCTGCTGGTCGGCATCAGCTACGCCAAGGCCCTGGCCTTCGCCCTCGGCAAGCCGTTGATCGCGGTAAACCACCTCGAAGGCCACATCCACGCCGTGCTGCTGGAGCAGGCTCAGCTCGCAGCACTGCAGCAGACCGACTCGTTGCGCGAAGCGCCGCTGCCTGGACGGCCAGTCCCCGGACCGCCGGTGCTGGCGCTGGTCGTCTCCGGCGGCCATACCCACCTCTATCTGGCGCGCCGGAAAGGTGAGAGCTGGAGCTATCGCAACGTAGGCCGCACCGTCGACGACGCCGCTGGCGAGGCCTTCGACAAGGTCGCCAAGCTGCTCGGCCTCGGCTACCCCGGCGGCCCCTGGATCGACGCGCTGGCTCCGCACGGCGATCCAAAAGCGGTGCCCTTCTCCTTCGCACAGATCAAGCCCAAAGCACATCGCCGCGACAACCCCAGGGCGAACCCTGAAGCCGCCACGCTCTTCTCGTTCAGCGGCATCAAGACGGCGGTTCTCCGCTACACCCAGTTTCACGCCATGGCCGAGAGCATCGAAGCCAGGCGCAATGCGCTGGCCGCGCTACCCAACGCCAGGCCCTCCGACGCGTTGTCCCTTTGTGATTCGGAGACGCTGAACCTCATCGCCTCCTTCCAGAGAGCGGTGGTCGACGACCTCCGCCGCAAAACCTTCCGCGCCGCCGAGCAGCTCGGAGCCGCCGGCCTGCTGGTCTCCGGAGGAGTTGCCGCCAACCGCGAGCTCCGCGTCCGCTTCACCGCCGAAGCCGCCGACCGCGGCCTGCCCATCGCCTTCCCTTCGCTGGCCCTCTCCACCGACAACGCCGCCATGATCGCAGCCGCAGCGTGGCCCAAGCTCCTCGCCGAGGAGATCGCCCCGGATGATCTCTCCGCCGACCCTTCGCTAAGCCTCGGACGCTCATAGGCACAAACGGAGCAGCCGCCGAATGCATCCTGACGACATCTAACGAATCTAAGACCGAGCGACCCAAGGGAGCGCGTCCAGTGCACCATGCGCGGAAGGCGCGTTTCGCCGGACGCGCAGTCCCGCCGAAGGCGCAGATGCCTGGACGGCCAGTCCCGCATCCTTTAGAAGGTACAATCGGAAAGACCTTGCTATGTCTGATATTCGCGATACCGTCATCCTTGGCTCCGGCTGTGCCGGACTTACCGCCGCGATTTACGCTGCGCGCGCGAACCTGAAACCGCTCGTTCTCGAAGGCCATGAGCCCGGCGGCCAGCTCTCCATCACCACGCTGGTCGAGAACTTTCCCGGATGGCCCGAGGGTATCCAGGGCCCCCAGCTGATTGAGAACATGAAGCTGCAGGCGTCGCGCTTCGGCGCCGAGTTCCGCATGGGACACCTCGTGTCTGCCGATCTGTCCAAGCACCCTTTCGTGCTGAACCTGGGCAGCGAGACCATCCACGCTCGCACCCTGATCATTGCCAGCGGAGCCTCCGCACGCTGGCTGGGACTGCCATCTGAGCAGGCCCTGATCGGGCATGGGGTCAGCTCCTGCGCCACCTGCGACGGCTTCTTCTTCTCCGGCAAGGAGATTGCGGTCGTCGGCGGCGGCGATTCCGCCATGGAAGAGGCGCTCTTCCTGACGCGTTTCGCCACCAAGGTCACCCTGCTGCACCGGCGCGAACAGTTCCGCGCTTCGAAGATCATGCTGGAGCGCGCCATCGCCCACCCCACCATATCTTTCATGTCCAATACCGCCGTCGAGGAAGTCCTGGGCGTGGAGCAGAAGGAAGTCACCGGTTTGCGGCTTCGCGATACGGTCAACGGCGTGCAGTCGACGCTCAACATCAGCGGGCTTTTTCTCGGTATTGGTCACGAACCGAATGCGAAGATGTTCGCCGGCCAGATCGATCTAGACAAGGATGGCTACATCGTCACCCACGATCAGGTACACACGCGGGTGCCCGGCGTCTATGCCTGCGGCGACGTTCAGGATCGCCGCTACCGCCAGGCCATCACCGCCGCCGGCTCCGGATGCATGGCAGCGCTCGAGGTGGAAAAGTATCTCGAAGAGCACGGACGATAATTTGTCGCACTGCCTGCGGTTTCGTAGGATCGCAGACGCAAGAAGGATGAGGAGCCCATGGCCAATCTAGCTCTGGTATACGGCCTTCGCCTGCTTCCCGCCGACGAAGTGGCGGGAATTGGGGAAGCGCCCGTCGAACTCAAGAATGGAAACAGCGCCCGCGTCACCATGCACCTGCTGGAAGGCACGCGCGAGCAGATCGAAGCCCAGTTGCGCCAGAGCATCGACGCCTTCTTCGACTTCTTCCCGGAAATCTGATCCCCGCGGCACGCCTTCTTCGCCGGCAGATGCATAACCGCTGACGTCGCTCCAGCGGAATCATGCGGTAGACCGCGTCTCTATTCCATTTTGAAACCAGTCTTCGTCGCGCTCCCGTTCTGGTCGAGCGGCTCCGCTTTTCGCACTGTTTCCTGCTCATGCCGGCGCCCCTCCGTGGCCGAATAGTTTTCGGCAGCCTGAACAGGGATGAAACACTTCCATCGAAACCCGCTTGTACTCGCGGCCGTCGGCGCGGCGGTCGCATTCTCCAGCGCTCTTCCCGCAAGCGCTGGAGGACCACGGTGGGTTGCGGGCTCCCCTTACTTCAATGCCTCCGCCAAGGGAAAGCCCGTGATCTGGGCCAACGGCCAGGTCCTGTATTCCATCGACCTGGGCAATCTGAGCGCAACCGTGACCAACTACCAGGCCAACGTCATGGTCCAGAGCGCCGCAGCGACATGGAACGCGGTGTCCACGGCCGGGCTGAAGATGACGGTGAACGGCTATCTCGCCGAGGATGTAAGCGGCAGCAACGTGACCAATACCGGCGGCGTCGTCACCATGCCGGCCGACATCCGGTCCACGGCGACCAACAGGCCGGTTGCGGTCGTTTTCGATGCCGACGGCTCGGTGATCGACGCCTTCTTCGGGGCCGGGGCCAGCAACCCGGCGACCTGTCAGCAGGACGGGGTCTTCACCATCGTGAACAATATGACCGCGGCGGGCAACATCGCGCACGCGCTCATGCTGATCAACGGTCTCTGCGCCACGAATGCGACCCAGCTTGCCGTCCTGCAATATCAGATCGTGCGCGGCTTCGGCCGCATCCTGGGGCTGGACTGGTCCCAGGCCAACGAGGAGGAGTTCGCGGAGAATCAACAGACCACCAACGACCTGGCCGGATGGCCGATCATGCATCCCATCGAGCTGCTGTGCCATTCGACCGGCGAGTCTTGCATACCCAGCGGAACCACCCTGCGCCTCGACGACATCGCCGCCCTCAACCGGCTCTATCCGGTAACGGCGGCCAATCTCACGAGCTTCCCCGGCAAGAAGCTGACGGCGGCCAACACCATCTCGATTCAGGGCACCATCCAGTTCAAGAATGGACAGGGGATGCAGGGCGTCAACGTGGTGCTGCGCCCCATGATTCCCGGTACCGACCTGCCCGATGTTCGCTACACGGTGACGGCGGTGAGCGGCGTCTTCTTTCAGGGCAACGCAGGCAATGCGATCAACGGAACAAGCACCCAGTCCAATCCTCCCACTCAATTCGGCAGCGACGATCAGACGCTGGAGGGCTTCTTCGACCTCAGCGGCGTTCCGCTGCCCACCGGGCAGACTTCCGCCAGGTATCAGCTGACATTTGAGGGTATCAATCCCCTCGACACCGCTCTGGTCTCGGTGGGGCCGTACACGACCGGCCAGGTCACTCCATCTGGAACCATGCCAACCATCGACCTGCCGCAGTTGACAGCAGGTGCAACCGAGATGGAGTCCATCACGGTAGGCAATTCAGCGGATGAATCGCTGAGCGGGGATGACGGCACGGAATCTTCGCCGGTCCAGATTCCGCTAAGCGGCGAATGGACGGCGCGGATCTCAGGCTACGGACACAGCAGCTGGTTTCAGTGGTATCCACGGGCCAATCGCGAGTTCACGATTGAGGCCCAGGCGCTGGACGAGAACGGCCAGCCCACCAACAACAAGGCCGATCTGCTGATCGGGATGTGGAATGGAACGGACACCGGAAGCTCAGCTCCCGCAGCAGCAACCACCGAGGCCTTCAATGGGAGCGTCGCCGGGCTCACGACGCTTCCCATAGTGACGAGCGCCGACGGCGAGGTACGGCTGGGCATCGCGGACGCACGCGGCGATGGGCGACCCGATTATCTCTATCGGGGCCGCATTCTCTACGCCGACACCGTGGCTCCGCCGCGTCTGCCGGCGGGGGGAGGTCCCATGGTGATTCGCGGCATAGGCTTCCGCTCGAACACGATGGTCACAGTCAATGGCTTGCCCGCGGCGGTCACCAGCGTCTCACCCACGGAGATCACCGCGATGGCGCCGCCCTCAGGCGGCTTTACGGGCAGCGTACAGGTGCAGGTGCGGGACCCCCAGACGCTCGGCATCGCCATCATCGCCGATGGGCTTAGCTACAGTGCGCAGAACGGCGACGTGTTGACCATCCTGACGGCTCCTTCCGGATCGCTTGCACTGGGCGTTCCGCAGCCCTTCACTGTGCGCGCCATGAACTGGGATAACGAGTGGCCGGCTGCGGGCATTCCTGTCGCCTATACGGTCACCGGCGGCACCGCAACGCTGGGCTGCCGGCAGGCTACGTGCACCGTCATAACCTCGACGAACGGATCGGCAACGCTGATGGTGAGCGCCTCCTCCGCGGGACTCGCCCAGGTCACCGCCTCGTTATCGAACGGCGCAGGCATCGAGGCTGAATTCACAGGCGCGGCGCCTCCCGCCATCAGCGCTCTGACTCCCAATCTCTATCTCGCCATTGGCGCCACCACTCAATGGAATCCGCAAGCGCTGACGCTCGCCAACGGAAACCCCGCGCCGGCAGTTTCCGTCAACTGGAGCTCCTCAGCCCCCAACATTGTCGTGTCCCCTGCGCCAAGCGTATCGGGGACCAACGGGATAGCCACGCAGCAGATCACCGCCGGTCCGCTCGCTGCGGGCGAGGCGGATCTTATCAACGCTTGCCTGCCCGGAAATGTGGCCTGTGCGACCTTCACTGTCTTCGCCGTGCATCTTGAAACCGCGGAACTCACGGCTGTCAGCGGAGTCAACCAAATCATTGCGGCGGGGCAGAACTTCGCGCCGGTTACGCTCGAAGTCACGGACGCGATCGGTCATCCTATGGCGGGCGCCAATGTCACCTTTTACGAGACGCTGCACGCCTGGACCCCGGACTGTCCGGCGCAGGGCCAATGTCCCGCTGCGCCAGTCCTCGCGCAGGCGGTCGTGCCGGCCGTTTCCGGGACAGACGGCTCAGTCACTCTCACGCCTGTTTCGATGAACGGCCAACCCGGCCGGCTATCCATCGTTGCCGTTGCCGGCCCGTCGGCATCTCTCAGCTTCGAGCTCGACAGTCCTCTGTAATGCCCGGCAATCGCGAAATGTTCCTCGGGATTCATTTTGTTGCGCGCAATGACGCGCCTTATTGTTCATAAAGATGGAGCCGGCACGCAACTCTAATCCACGATTGCGTGTCAGAGAGTCTGTAGTCAACGGGCAGGCGATACGGTGCCGGAACGGCTCTGATTTACGGCGCTGGACGATATCGCCAAGAGTAATTGCCCGGAAGAATGAGGCTCAATATGAAAGCTGAACAGTTCCACGATTCGATCTTTTCTGCCGAGCGGATGCGGAGCATCCGCGGTGGCCGGCAGACGGCGCTCAAGTTTATGCAGCGCGCCATGGCCTGCGCGCTGATGTATCTGATGATTCCTCTCGGCGTTGCCGACGTGTTCGCGCAGGACGTTCCTCCCCCGCCTCCCCCAGACCAGTCGGGTGCACCGGCGGCGCCGGCGGACCAGGACCAGGGCGGCGCTCCCCCGCAGAACTACAACGCCTTAAGCCCGGATCAGCTGGATGAGCTGGTCGCGCCGATCGCACTCTATCCGGACGCATTGGTCGCCCAGATCCTGGCCGCCTCGACGTTTCCCACGCAGGTGGTGGACGCCGATCGCTTCGTGCAGTCGCATCAGGGCGTGCCTCCCGACCAGATGGGGCAGATGGCCAACGACATGCAGTGGGACCCAAGTGTCAAGGCTCTCGTAGCCTTCCCCTCGGTGCTCTCCAATCTCGATAGGAACCTGGATTGGACCAGCCAGCTCGGCAACGCGTATTACAACCAGCCGCAGGATGTGATGTCCGCCGTGCAGACCATGCGGCAGCGCGCCTACCAGTCTGGGAACCTGCGAAACTCCCAGCAGATCGCGGTCGATTATCAGCCGGATGACATCGCGATCCAGCCGGCCAACCCCGCAGTAGTCTACGTGCCCTACTACAACCCGTGGGTTGTCTACGGCGGTCCGGTTGTCGCATGGCCTGGATACTATGTTTCTGCGCCGCCCTTCGGAGTTGCCCTGGGCGTAGGACTCGCCATCGGCTTCGGTATCGGCATCGCCATCGGCGGCTGGAACCACTGGGGATGGGGATGGCACAGCTGGGGCTGCGGATGGCGCGGCCGCACTGTCTTCTACCAGCACAACACCTATATCTCGCGTAGCGTGACGGTGGTGAATCACGGATACTATGGCCGATTCGATCGCAACCCTGCCGCTCGTGCCTACAACCGGAGTGTAGCGATGCGCGCACCGGACTATCGCGGAGGCTCCTTCAATCGCGGCGGAGCAAGCGGCTACAATCGCTCGGGAAATTATGCCCGGCCCGCGAACGGGGCCTATCGTCCCGGGACCAGCAACGGCTTCCGCCCTGGAACAACGAACAACTACAATCGTCCGGGCGCAACGAACAACTACAATCGTCCGGGCAACAGCAACTATAACCGGCCCAACAACAACAGTTTCAACAGGCCGGGAAATACGGGTAGCTACAATCGCCCGAACAACATGTCCAGACCGGCCCAGAACAACAACTTCAACCGGTCGCAAAGCCGTCCAGCGCCACAAAGCCACCCCCAGAGCAGACCGTCCGGCGGCGGTGGCCATCCGAGCGGCGGTGGCCATCCGAGCGGCGGCGGTCACCCCAGCGGTGGCGGCCATCCCAGCGGGGGACACCCTCACGAGAAATAAACCCTCCAGATCGAACAGCCAATCAAGGACGGAGCCTCTGGGCTCCGTCCCTTTTCATTGCGCTTCTCGGAACGGCTCCCGGCCCGGCGATCTTCGCCGGCTTCTGCGAAGATCGTATCTCTGTGTCAGTTACGACGTTTCATGCATCTGTTCAGGTGAGGGGAAACGATGACGGCAACCCAAAGTACGGTGATGATTCCGGCGATCGCCCAGGGACGGCGGCCGCGTCTCCTGATTCTCGGTGGCGGCTTTGCCGGCACACATGCGGCGATGGCTGCGGCGAAGCTTCCGGTGGACGTGACGGTGATCGATCGCCGCAACCACTTTACCTTCCAGCCGCTGTTGTACCAGGTTGCCCTGGCTGTGTTGTCTCCGGCTAACATCGCATCGCCCATTCGCTCCATCGTCCGCGGCAAGCAGAACGTCGAAGTGCTGATGGATGAGGCGATCAGCTTTGATCTCAATGCCCGCCGCGTTCAACTCAAAAGCGGCGCTGAAATGGAGTACGACTACCTTATGGTCGCCACCGGCGCGACCCATTCTTATTTCGGCCATGATGATTGGGCGCAGCATGCACCTGGCCTGAAGACAGTGGAAGACGCTATCGAAATTCGGCGCCGGGTTTTGCTGGCCTTCGAGTTGGCCGAGCGGCAAAAGCTGGAGACCGGGTCGCATCCGCCTCTGAACTTTGTGGTGATTGGCGGCGGACCTACCGGAGTCGAACTGGCCGGAGCCATCACCGACATCGCGAAGCTCTATATGCGGCACGATTTCCGTCACATCGACCCCACCAAGTCACGTGTGCTGTTGATCGAGGGCGGCCCTCGCATTCTGGCGGCTTATCCCGAAGACCTTTCACGGAAGGCGGTTGAGCAGCTGACTCAGCTCGGAGCCGAGGTGCACGCCGGACTTCAGGTAACAGATGTGCAGCCGGGCTACGTGATCGCCGGCGGCCAACGTATCGATGCCGTGGTGACGCTGTGGGCAGCGGGAGTTCAGGCCTCTCCACTCGGCCACCTCCTCGGCTTTGAAACGGATAAGCGGGGATGCGTTCTGGTGAACAAGACGCTGAACCCGGAAGGCCATCCAGAGATTTTTATCTGCGGCGACCTGGCCCACTTCGAACAGGATGGCAAGCAGGTGCCGGGGGTAGCGCAGCCCGCGATGCAGATGGGCGACCATGTGGCCAGGATGATCGAGCAGGACCTGGAACGAAAGCCTCGCGCGCCGTTTCACTACTTCGACAAGGGCGATATGGCCACGATCGGACGGATGGCCGCCGTCGCCAAAATCGAATGGCCGTTCAAGGCGCACTGGAGCGGCTTCATGGCGTGGCTCACCTGGCTGACCATCCACATCTTCTTCCTCATCGGTTTCCGCAACCGGGTCGCTGTTCTCTTCGATTGGATTTGGAATTACTTCACCTTCACACACGGAGCACGCCTGATTACAGGGAGTCAGGAACTGCCAGGCTGGACCCAACAGCGGGGAGTGGATGCTGCCTTCGACGCCGAACCTCTCGATGCCGCATCGCCTGGGCAGCGAGAGAAGGACCGTGCCCACGTTTCCTGAAGATCACGTCCATCGTCGATCCTGTTAGACCGAATTTGGATAAACTGATGAGGGGAAACCCACTCAGAGGTCTGCCGTGGAACCATACGTCGAACGCGTCGTCGATCTTACGGAATCGAACGCCAACCAAATCCTTAATCAGACAATCGACGAAGCCAGGAGCGCGGTGTTAAGTGGCTCGCCGGTTGCCGTGCGTGCTATCCAGGGATCGTTCGCGCTTATTGCGCGCGACGGTAAGACGGTCAGAATGGCCCGTTCCCTCGACCGGCCCATGCGCTACTTCCTCGCCAAGCGGTCCGAAGGCCCGGTGCTGATTGTCGCGCCGCGCATCGATGCCATTTATGACTGGCTCAAAAGCGAAGGATTAGAAGGACAGTTTCATCCGAGTTACACGCGCATGGTTCCTGCGCACTACGTCGTCGAGATTCAACTGATCGGCTGCCCCGACCCCGATCCGACTTATACCCGTTTCTTCTCGCCCCTCTCGAATGCGCTCTCGACAGACCTGGATGAAATCGGCCACGCGTACATCTCGGCTCTTGCGGAAGAGATATCTCAGTGGCTTCAACACATACCGGAGCGCGAGCCGATCGGCGTGTGTTTCTCCGGCGGTATCGACAGCGGCAGCGTCTTTCTCGCCGCATATCATGTGATGCGCAAACTGGGGATGAGCCCCATCCGGCTGAAAGCGTTCGTGCTCGACCTTGGCGATGGTCCGGATGTGAGACAGGCAAGAGCGTTTCTGGATGCCGTGGGTTTGGGGCTGTTTCTCGAACCAATTGAGGCGGATGCTGCGTCGCTCGATGCTGACGAAACCATCCGCATTACCGAAGACTACAAAGCGCTCGATGTGGAATCGGCAACGATGGCCGTCGCTCTGTGCAAGGGGATACGTGCGCGCTATCCGGAATGGCGATACCTGCTGGACGGCGACGGCGGCGATGAGAACCTGAAAGACTATCCCATCGAGGAGAATCCTGAGCTTACCATCCGCAGCGTAGTACACAACCAGATGCTTTACCAGGAAGGATGGGGCGTAGGAAAAATAAAGCATTCACTGACTTATAGCGGAGGACTTAGCCGCTCTTACACCCGCACTTATGCTCCGGCGCACTACTATGGATTTAACGGCTTAAGTCCCTATACTCGCCCGAATGTGATTGCCCTGGCGGAAGCAATTCCGTTCATCAAGCTCACGGACTACAGCGTCGAGCGCCTCTATGAGTTGAAGGGGGAGATTGTGTCGCGGGGAATCGCAGCCGTAACCGGCGTGAAGATGCCTGTGTATCCCAAGCGGCGCTTTCAGCATGGAGCGCTGCCGGTCGATTCGCTCCGCAGCCATCTGCCCCTGCGGGAAGCCGAATATCGCAGACAGTTTCTGTCGCTTTACCAGTGAAGACAGCAATGGCGGCGGCCTATCCAGCCACGGAAGCTGCGCGCGATCGTTGGATCGCAGAGCAGCGCCCATCGCGAGCCAAGCTGGATCCGCTCCGGCCCTGGGCTTTTTTTGTCGAGGAGGAATACGCCGCTGAAGGCGCGGTGATCCCTGTCGCCACCGTGTTTCTTACCAATCGTGAATGCCCATGGCGCTGCGTGATGTGTGACCTGTGGC
>DASXFH010000363.1:0-23953 GCA_036489655.1 Acidobacteriaceae bacterium
CGGACGGTTCATTCTCGCAGAAGCAGTTACCTCGGCAGACGGCCGATGGGGAGGTGAGTCCCGAAAGGGAACGACTCAATGCCACCCGAGGGAAAGAACGCGGCTTTTCGTTTTTACTTTAATACGCCACCAAAACTATAGATTCAGTGGTTTTCTGCCAGGGATACGAGGCCGGAATCAGACTTCGGCGGCAGGCTCTCGCGCGATGTGTCCATTGACCGGGATGGCGCGGGTGGTTTCCGTTTGCAGCGGCAGCCTGCGCTGGAAAACCAGAGCCGCGGCTCCGCGGAGGCGGGCGATCTCGCTTTCGTGGGTGGGCCGAATGAGCGGCGGCGCGCCGGCCAGAGTCAGGCTCGTGGCTTCGCGTTCGATGACGGGCCCAAAACGATGCCAGGCGGAGGTGACCTCGCCCGCAATAAGAATGGTGCTGGGGGAAAGCGCGGCCATGATCATGCGGAGGCCGCGTCCGATCCATTGGGCCTGGCGTTCAAGCGCCTGCTGTGCCGCCGAGTTGCCCTCTTCCGCCAGATTGAGAAGCTCGGGAAAAGCGACAGAAGGAGCGTCGGGGGCGATTTCGCGGAAATAGCGGAGGGCCGCCGGACAGGAAGCGAAGGTCTCCCAACACCCGTTCTCGCCGCAGGCGCAGCGCGGACCGGAAGGATCGACGGGGATGTGTCCGAACTCACCGGCCATGCCATGGCTGCCGGAGATCAGCTGACCGTGGGCAAGAACGCCTGCGCCTACGCCTTCGGAAATGGTGACCAGCACTGCGTTCCGGGTGCCGTCCATGCGGGCAAAGATGAGCTCAGCCAGCAGCGAGGCGGTCGCAGCGTTTTCCATTTTGACGGGAAGTTCCATTTCCGTCTCGAGCATTTTTTTTAAATCGAAATCGGGCCAGTGCAGGTTGGGAGCGAATACCAGCCGCTGCGAACCGGGATCCACGCGACCGGGAAGGCTGACGCCGATGCCTTCGGTGGACTGACGCGGGAGGGCCGCTCGCATCCTGCGCATGCACTCGATGACCAGCCGCATGGAGGCCACGGGATCGGAGTTGAGGGGAACCAGCGAACGGGAAAGCAGACGGCCATTGAGATCCACGACAGCGATGGTGGCCTGGCGCGGGTGGATATCGGCGGCGATGGCGACCAGGTTCTCATTGAGTCCAATGAGGGTGGGGCGGCGGCCGCGCGGGGCTGAGGCGAGGGATCCTTCACGGACCCAGTTCTCGCGAATCAGCTGCTCGACGATCTGCGAAACGGTGCTGCGCTGCAAGCCGGAGCGGCGAGAAAGGTCGGCGCGGGAGATGGGCTGGCTGGTGCGGATCAGCTCGAGGACGATATCGCGGTTGATGCCGCGCGCGGTTTCGCTGGAAGCCAGTTGCAGATCGCTCAGATCGACATGGCGAATGCCGCGCATGCATTTTCGATGGCGCTCGCAGGGAAATCAGCAACTGCGAAGCGGGCGCCGGCCCGTCACTCTCTTTCTCCGCACATCCTGCTCGCGCACTGCCGGCGGAGCAAAATCCACTCTACACCGAACAGCGCATGGAACTCGTTGGGCCGGGGAGGTGTTCTTTGGAGAGGAAAGCCAGTCCGCTGAGGTCAAACGGGGGCTGGCGTCTTTGCGGGCGGCAAAGCCGATTTAATCTCTAATTCAAACAAATTTGGACTCGGGGACCTCAGGACGGGGAACGGGGTGGAAGCCCACGGTAACCCTCCCTGGGTGACAAATGCGGGATGGAACCGGCATTCCGGCCAGGGCAGACTGTTATTCGAGGGTTTCCATCTCCATGCAGATCCGAATCGTCATAAAGGTGAAAACGATGAACTCTCGTTCTTCGCCGACGGAAACTCCAGTGCTGGACTGTATGGAGCGCGTTTTTCCACAGACGGAACCGCGAGACGAGCACGCTATACTCGACCACGAATTCCAACCAGTTCATCCGCGGACCGCGACCTGGTTCCGGCGCACGACCGTCCTCAAACGCAGGCGCCCCTGAAGGTGACTGCCTGCGCCATCCACCTCGAATAGACGGTTTATCGTGATTGTTCGACACTTCATCGACAGAGACACCGGGAGCCAATGATGGCGAAAGCTATGCGCATCGGAATTGTCGGTTGCGGGTTTACCGCCGACCACTACATGATCAGCTTGTCCCGCTACCCGGAGCTACAGCTCGTGGGTGCGACGGACAGGGTTGTGGAACGGGGAGCGGCGTTCTGCTCCTGGTTCAAGATGAAGCACTACAAGGGCCTGGCTGAAATGCTGGCCGATCCGGGCATCGAGATGGTCCTGAACCTGACCAGCTCGAGCAGTCACTATGAGGTGTCGAAAGCCGCTCTGGAAGCGGGCAAGCACTTGTACAGTGAGAAGCCTTTGGCCCTGGAGTTCGAACAGGCGCAGGAGCTGGTGGATCTGGCCAAAGCGAAAGGTCTGGGCTTGTCGATGGCGCCCTGCAATCTGCTGTCGGAATCGGCGCAGACGATGTGGCGGGCCCTGCGGAAGAACGAGATTGGCTCGGTCCATCTGGCGCTGGCCGAGCTCAATGACGGCCCATTCCATATGGCGGATTCCCATAACTGGCGAGCGGACAGCGGCGCCCCCTACGACTACGGGGAAGAATTCCGCGTGGGTGTGACGGTGGAGCATGCGGGCTACCACCTGAGCCTGCTGTCGGCGCTCTTTGGACCGGCAAAGTCGATTACCGCGTTTTCGTCGGTGGTTTGGCCGGACAGACCCATTTCGCCCGAGGAGCGGCTGTCGCTGACGACGCCCGACTTTACGGTGTCGTGCATCACGTTTGAATCGGGCGTGGTGGCCCGGCTAACCTGCAGCCTGGTTGCTCCGTACAATCATGTGCTTCAACTCGTGGGCGACACGGGAACCCTGACGGTCAACGAACCGTGGAACTATCGGTCGCCTGTCTACGTGGATCGATACTCTTCGTTCCGGTACCGGGCGTCGCGCTATTTGATCGCCCAGGAGCACCCGTTCATCAAGAACCTGGTCGGCAAGCGTCCGCGCTTGTATCCGTCGATTGTGAAAACGAAGGTGAAGGAGCGGTATGCCCGTTACCGGATGGTTTATGCGCGCGGAGTTGTCGATCTGGTGCGGGCCCTCGACCAGCGGCGGCCAGCCACCCTCTCGCCGAATTTCTGTTTGCATTTGACGGAACTGGCGCTCGCCATCCAGAAGGCCGATCCTGTTCCTTACCAGGTGAAGACCACGTTCGCGCCTGTGGAACCGCTGGATGAAGCGGCTCTGCGGGAGCTGGTGAAATAGACGGGGCGATAGGACGACCCGGGAGAGACTGACCCGGATTGCGTGGTCCGCTGGCGAAGACGAGGTGAGAACGTGGGAGCCAGGCAGTATCGACATAGAGGACGGGGTCCTTTTCGCCCATTCCTTTGTCGCTCGTCGCTAAGATAGGCCCGATATCTGCCACTCCTCGCTTCGCGGACCGAGCAAAAATGCCCTCCGTCGCCAACCATCCCTCTATGTCGATACAGCCTAGGGGCGGGAGTGAGAACTCAGGGAGGCGTCCCCGGCAGTTGAGGAATTTTCCAGAGCCGGGGATCCATTCAAGGGAAGAGTTTCTACCGGCTTTCGCCCGGTGATGCGGACGGCGCCTCGGCGGACGACCGCCAGGGCGATCATCCACCATCTGGCGGCCAGCAAGGCGAGTCCATCCCGATAAAACCCGGTGCTGATCGCCTCCTTCATCCAATAGAAGATCAGGCCGCCGAACCAGGCCGCTCTCCTGAGCCTCTGTTCCCGGTCTCCCGGATACACACCGTTCTTCGCCTTGCGCAAGAGGGTGTAAATCCCCTCAATGAACGGCTGGACCCGGCGAACGGCATTGGTGGTGTGCATCCGATACCAGACGGTATCGGGGGAGAGCACGAGGAGCGTTTTGCCGGCGAAAGCGAGTTTATTCAGGAGGTCCTGGATGTCCTGGTAGAAGATGTCCTCGGACCAGCCGCCCGCGGCCAGGAACGGGGCGCGCTCGACGACCAGAGAACTGGTGTTGTAGACCCAGGGCCTGTCCTTGGCGAAAAAGTCGGGATAGTCAACGAAGCGAACCTCGCGCGCAGGATCGGGCGGGGCGGGGAGCTTTTCGTAGCAGTGCGCCGCGTGGCCCAGCAGGAGCGTGGGCTGACGGGCGGTGACGAGCTGGCCGTAGAGCGCCAGGGTATGAGGCAGCAGAGCGTCGTCTCCGTCGAGGAAGACCAGGTATTTCCCCCTGGCCAGGGAAGCGCCATGGTTGCGAGCCGCGCCTGCTCCACGATTTACGGGAAAACGGGCAAAGGTGATGGCGGCGCCAAAAGTGCTAAGGACTTCCGGCGTGCGGTCCCGGGAGCCATCGTCGACGACGATGATTTCCCTGGCGGGAAAATCCTGGGACAAAATCGAGTCAACGGCCTCCCGGACAAACCCTTCGTGATTGTGGCAGGCGATGACGACGCTCAGCAGTGGCTCAGGCAATCATGACCTCCCGGAACCAGGCGTGCCGCGGCAGGGAGCACAGGTTCTGTTGGCGGGGCGGCCTCGTCTTTGCAGGACGGACTGAAGCCCATGCCGGAGGCTCAGCCGGAATTCCGTTTTCCCGGGGACCGGGAAGATGTTCATCGCAGCACCTTCCTCGGTGAGAGGAATTGCTAATACCGCCTGCCCGGAAGAGGATCCGGACGGCTCGCGCCTCTGGCCATACGCCCTGAGGCCCATTTCCTGCAACCACCCCGAGCATACCTGTTGTCCGGGTTGAGACCCCATAATCAGGGCTTCAGCCGCTGGAAAACTCCCTCCCGTACCACAATTCCGGTCGCGTTTTGTTCATCTTACGCTGCCGCGAAGGTTCCTCAATAGCCGGTTTGGGTTAACTGTACCTGAACGTTCGGGGGCGGCCTGAGATGCAGAAACCAGGCGGTGCGGGCGGGCAGGAAGTCTACCGGCAGCGGTGGCAGAGAACCCGAGGTTTTGCGGCCCTGGGTCGGTACTTCCGAGTTACCTGGCAGGCGATTCAGTATCTCCGATGTGCTGATCGGCTCCACTTTAACACTTGACATTGAGACCCATTTGCACCTTAATTCAAACGATTGGTATCGGCGGCTGAATTTGTTCCCTGAGAACCGGGGCGACCCTGGGTGGTTCACCACGGTTCACTTTGTCGATAACAGGCAGCTTCGCACACGAGGGGGTTCGTATGGTTGTGCCTTTATTCAGATGTGAGAGGGATTTTGACAGGAAGATCGGCGGCGCCGCGCTGTTCCTGCTGCTGCTGATGATGATCTGTGCCGGAGCCTCAGCTCAGGGCTATTTCGGGACGGTCAGCGGGCTGCTGACTGATACCAGCGGAGCGGTGATCTCCGGAGCCAAGGTAACGCTGGTCGACCAGAACAAGGGATTTCGATTCAGCACGACCTCGGACAGCGGAGGACGGTACCTGTACCGCTCTGTGGCACCCGGTGTCTATACCGTCATTGCCGAGATGACGGGCTTCCAAAAGACGGAGCGCACCAATATCACGCTCAATGTGGGAGAAAACCCGGCGGCCGACCTTACGCTGCGGGTGGGGAGCTCGACGCAGACGGTTGAGGTCCGTTCTCAGCAGGAGCATCTTCACTCCGAGGACGCCACCACCGGGCTAACCATCAACCGAAAATTCATCAACGATTTGCCGCTCATCGACCGTTACGTCATGGATCTCACGGCGCTGACGCCGGGAGTGACGGAGGCCGACGATCAGTGCTCGACCGGCTGTACCGGGACTAATTTCGTCTCCAATGGCAGTCGCAACTCTACGGCCGACGTTCTGATGGACGGCGCTTCGGTGACCAATTACGAGCCGAACGGTGGCGTCACGCAGGTCACCTATACGCCCTCACCAGAAGCCGTGGACGAATTCAGGGTGGAGCAGTCGAACTTCAGCGCGGAGTATGGATTCTCCGGGGGGTCCGTGGTCAATATGGTGACCCGGTCCGGCAGTAACAGTTTCCACGGAAGCGCCTATGACTTTATCCGCAACACGCTGACGGACGCCAACAACTGGTTCAATAACCAGAGCGGCGTCCCGCTGCCTCCCGTGCACCGCAATAACTTTGGGGGAACCATCGGAGGACCGATCTTCAAAAACAAGACCGTGTTTTTCTTCGATTACGATGGAACGCGGCAGAGCAGCGCAGGCACCTATCAAGCCGGAGTACCCACCGATGCCGAGCGCGCGGGCGATTTCGGACAAGTGTGCACGGCGCAGGGAGGTCAGTTCGACGCGAACGGAATGTGCAGTGTGGCTTCCGGCCAGCTGTGGGATCCCTATTCCGGAGTCTATGTCGCGAACGACCAGGGTGCGGGCGCCGTACGCAGCGGGTTTATCCCGTTCAACAACATCGGCGCATACAGCAGCCCGGGAAACCCCAAGCTGAAGGGCACGCCATATCAGTTGCCCGGAGGGCCAGGGAACCTTATTGATCCGGTGGCCCAGCGGTTGATCCAGCTTTTCCCGGAACCTACAAAGAACATGGTGTCGCCCACAATCTACGACAACTGGATTGCTTCCGGAGCAAGCGTCAATCCGAATGATCAATGGGACCTGAAAATCGACCATCATTTCAGCCAGAAAGACCTGCTGAGCGCAAGATATTCGCACGAATGGAACAGCGCGGTGGGTTTTAACTGCTTCGGCAATTTTGCCGATCCGTGCGCTGGTGGTCCCAATCAGGGCTCGGCCCACATCTTTACCCTGAATAACACATATACCCTCTCCCCGACTCTGCTTCTGACCGGGATTCTGGGGTTCACGCGGGGAGCGGAGCGCATCAGCGCCTACAACGGCGCGGGCGGTGTCACGGATCCGCTGAGCAAGCTGGGATTCCCGGGTTATTTGAATTCGAATGGTTTTGTGGGAGTGCCTTCCATCTACATCGACCAGGACACTTATTACTCGGCTGGTTATATGAATATCGGAGGCGACCCCTACGGGAATTACAAGCAGGGCCAGGACACGGGACAGCTGACGATCACCGTAGACAAAGTCATCGGCGCCACGGATCTGAAGTTTGGGTTCGAGGGACGGCAGCATCAAATGAACTACATTCAGACCAATGCTCCGAACGGGATCTTCAGCTTCGATCGGTCAGGCTCCTCGCAGTGTCCTTATGATTTCGATACGTGCGGCGGAGACGGGATGGCCAGTTTCCTGATGGGCCAGATGACCCAGGGGGGATACGGCACGTATTACGAGATCCAGGATCAGCCGGCAACCCAGGATCACCAGTTTGCCTGGTATGTGCAGGACAACTGGAAGGCGACCAAAAAGCTGACTTTGAACATGGGGCTGCGGTATGACGTGTCGCTGCCGAGGACCGATCGGCATAACCGGCAGAACTGGTTCGATCCGACCATCGCACTGCCGCTCTCGGTTCCGGGTTTTGGGACTCTTCATGGCGGCGAAGTGTTTGCCAGTTCCAAACAGCGCACGATTGAGAATACGGACTGGAGCGATATCCAGCCGCGTTTCGGCTTTGCTTACCAGATCCGGCAGCAGACTGTGGTTCGTGGCGGGTACGGGATCTATTATTCGCAGCCCCGGTCAGGTGCCACCGGTGTGGCCCCCTATGGCTCTCAGGGATTCAACCAGTACACGAATGCCATTACCACCTATAGGAACGACGGAGCTACCCCTTACCTGCGCCTGAGTAATCCCTATCCCAATGGACTGATCCAGCCCCCGGGCAGCTCTCTTGGGGTGATGAACGACGTGGGCTACAACGCCAACGGTCCTCTGCGCAACATGATCGCTACGCCTTACGAACAAAGCTGGAGCTTTGGCGTTGAGCACCAGCTTCCGTGGAATGTTCTGCTGGACGTGATTTACGACGGAAAGAAAGGGACGCACCTCTACTTCTCGGGTGCGAATTACATCAATCACCTGGGGCCGCAAATCGAGGGGTACACTCCGGACCAGATCAACGCTCTCACAAACATGGTGAATAACCCGTTCTACGGGATCATCACGGATCCGAATACTATTCTCTCGGCGCCCACGATTCAGGAATTCAATCTGGAGGTGCCCTATCCTCAGTTCCCGGGCGGTGTCTCCACGGATGCGTGGCCGATCGCCAGCTCGATCTATCACGCGATGCAGGTGGTGGCAGAGAAGCGGTATTCGAACGGCCTGCAGTTCCTGGCTTCGTGGGTGTGGTCGAAATCGATCGATGACTCTTCCGCGCCCGACGACAATACGACCTGGCTGGGCAGCTTTACCAGTTTGCAGGACCCGAACAAGACGTGGCTGGAGCGCAGCCTGTCCACGTTCGACATCCCCAACGTATTCCAGTTCAGCTACACATGGGAACTTCCCGTAGGACACGGCAGGGCGTTCTTAGGCAACATGCCGGCAGTGCTGGATGCAGTTATAGGCGGGTGGAAGACAACCGGGGTGTGGCGCGTTGCGGGCGGCCGGCCACTGGCTTTCAACACCTATGACGGGACGTCGCTGCCAACCTATGGAGGACAGCGGCCGAACATGGTCGCCAAACCAAAGCGCGCCGGCGGAAAGGACTCGGCCTGGATCAATCAGTACTTTGCGAATCCGGACGCGTTCCAATTGCCGCCGGTTTACACGCTTGGCGATACTCCACGGGCAACGGGGGCGATCCGGTCTCCCTTGTCGTTTAACAGCAATATGGCAATTGACAAGGACTTTTCGCTGGCCGGGATAAGGGAGGGAATGCGGCTGGAGCTGCGGCTGGAAGCCGAGAATGCGCTGAATCATCCTGTGTTCGGAACACCCAACACCTCTGTAGATGACCCGAATTTTGGCCTCATCACCTACACATCGAACAATCCTCGCCAGGTGCAGCTGGGCGCGAAGATCGTCTTCTGAGCCTGGAGGCAGGAACGTACGAAAAAAGCGGCACGTCTCAGGGCGTGCCGCACAGCAGAGAGCCGGAGTCCGTACTGGACTCCGGGATCAGTCCAGCGGAGCCAGGCGGCCGCGCAGGACCACGATGGATGCTGCCGGAATATCGAATTCCGAGCCAGGCGTAACCTGCAAGTCTTTGTGCAGGGGGGGACCATCCGGGTCCGCATGCCCGTATCCGCTCATGATTACCGGCTCGTTCGGATGCTCGGGATGCGACATAGGTAAGACGGGCGCCGGATGCCAGGCATATTCGCCTTTGCCGAAGATTACTGCCTGCACGTCGCCGGAATAGCCGAGGGTGCTGTTCTTCTCCAGATCGTGGAAGACGATGTGGACTGCGTGCGCCACTTCCTGATCGCGATTGACCAGCATCATGGACCACTGCCCATCCGGGCGCAGATCGGCGTACGCCGTTACCAGATCGTGTCCTACGCCGTCAGGGAGGGTGGCGGTTGCGGGGAAGATGGTGTTTTCCTTCGCGCCCGGTTCGATCCATTCCCGATTGATGAGTTCGCTGGCGAAGAACTGGGAGAGGGGCTGGGCGATGTTGTAATTCTGGTCGACCGAGAACATTCCAAAAACCCCGGGCGAATTATTACAGCCGCGATCCTCCTTGAGCGGGAGGTAATGGAAGTAATAGACGCCGTTGCCGCCGGCGGTCAGGAACGAGCCAATGTAGTCGGCCAGCCACAGGCCGCCGAAGTTGGCCAGATAGGCTTCGCTGGCAGCAGAGGACAAGTTGGACTCGGTGATGAAGAACGGCATGTCCTTCGGCAGCCCATCGTTGCGCCACACCTGCACAATGTGATCGATCCGCTGCGGCTCATCGTAGAGGTCGGACCAGTTGAACTGACAGGGCGTCAAGGGGTAGTGCTCGAAGGAGAAGAAGGCGAGGTCCTGCATGCGTCCGTGGGCGCGGAGATAGCCGAGGAAGCGACTCAGCCAGGAGACATTGCCAGTGGCGTCGGGCCAGGTCTGGACGTCCTGATTGACTCCCTGGAAGGCCGGGCCTCCCAGCTTCAGCCTTGGGTCGACCTTATGGATCGCGGCGGCGAACTGCAGGTAGAGGGCCGCGTAGTCCTCGGGCGAAGTGTACTGGCCGTCCGCCTCCTCGCCCAGCTCGACATAGGAAATGGGGTAATGACGCGCTTCGAGATACTGGATCTGCGCTGCCGCGTCTTCCGGCTGGCTATAGAGCAGCGCGACGGGGATCATGGCGGGCAATCCATGCGTGATGCCGCTGGTATAGAAGAGGTCGAGCCCGACCTGGGCCTGCCGCTTGCTGAGCAGATCCTTGTCGGTGTGCCATGGATCGACGGAGGAGCAATAGGTCGTGGTCTGGTCCTGATCGGGCGTATGCCGCGCGACATCGTGCAGGGAGCCGTCCTTTGCGAGGGTTCCCACATAGAGCTCGCGAATGGCATAGCCGACGCAGTTGCGGGGATCGGACGGGCCATCGGCGTCGCAGGTATTGGAGGACTCCGTCATCTCGATGCGGAGGAACTGTACCCACATGGGGATCTGAGTCAGCGAGAGGGTCTCCTCGCCGCCTTTGCCGTTGCTGACTGCGCCCTGGGGAAAGGTTTGCCAGACGCCCTCGGTCGGCCTGCCGATGGGATCGAGGCCGGTCCAGAACTGGACGCGGTAGTGTTTTGCGTAAGGCGCGGCCCAGTCGATGCGGATGGCATCGATCTGGTCTTTTTCCTTCAGATCGATGACGACCCATTGCGGATGCAGGCTGTCGGATTCTCCCGTGAAGCGCTCAGCGAGATAGGGATTGCTCTTCCAGAAGGTGCTGGTGTCGCCGTCGGTGAGGCGGGAGAAGCCGGTATTGCCGGTGCCGTCGTTGCGGGTAAATCCGCGGCGTGGCAGCGAATAGCCATAGGAATAGCGGATCATCTCCGTCGGATGGCTCGATCCGGTGAAATATCCGCGGCCGGCGGGATCGCTCCACGTGCCGTTGGGATTCCAGTGCCAGGCTTCTACGGCGAGGTCCGTGTTCTGGCGATACGTGATGGGCTCCCAGCCCGACGGAGCGACTGCGGACAGGACCTTCGGGGTCAGAGCCTTATCGATGGCTTCCACCGAAATGCGGTCCAGCCCCGCTCCCAGGGTCTGCTGCGGAATAAAGTGGTTGGCGGCGTGGGACGGAGCGGTATCCACCGTGACGGTCTGAGCGGAGAGAGACAAGGCGGCGAAAGCGGCGAGACCGAGGGTCGCGAGGTTAGTTTTGCTGAACGGTATGCGGAACAAGACTGCCTCCTGGAAGGTCGGGGGCCATCAGCACCTCTTCCTGCGGGCGGGCACTGGACTCGCAGGACCTCCGGGCGGATGGGCGGATGGTTCATGTATTCTGCGCGGCAGGTCGATGATACCTTAGGGTTCAAACGTTTCAATCTACAATTCTCATGATCCCCATCCTTCGCGTTTACCCCGCTCATTGCGCGGCGAGGAGATCTGACTGCGGTTGAATCGATTCTGTTCAGGAGACAGTGCCTTCGCCATGGTTCGCGTTGTCCCGCCAGCTGTCCGTTCGCAGATATTTGGCATTTCGAAGCTCACCCGCACCCTGTTATGGTGTCTGGCGGTACTGACCCTCAGTGCAGCTGCTCAAACGACCGGCAGCGATGCGGGGGATGGGCTGCAGATCTCGCGCGCGGTCCGTCCCGACCAGCTCATTGCCGTGCCCGGGCAGCAGTCTGCGCTTCTGGGCCATGAGTCCGGTCGATTTGAGGCGTGGGCCTGGCCACTCAAGATCCTCCACGATTTCCATCTCAGCGTGCGGGTCGACGGCCAGATCCTCACAGGCGACCAGTTGGCTCGAACGGTGACCGTACGTCCTGAGTCCACCACCATTGTCTATGCGGGTGATTCCTTTTCCATCAAGGAAACTTTGGTGGTGCCGATCGATCAGCCGGGCGCCCTCATTCGCCTGCAGATCGAAACGTCGGAGCCGATTGAGACGATCGTGACCTTCGCGCCCGATTTGCAGCTGGAGTGGCCGGGCGCCATCGGGGGCACGGATGTGGGCTGGAATCCGGCGCTGCACGCTTATGTTATGAGCGAGCCGGAGCAGCGTTTCGAGGCCGTGGTCGGCTCGCCCGGCGCCACGCCGTATCCTGAAGCCACTCCATTCGGCTACGAGGGCCCGGAAGAGAGCGCCTTCTCGCTCGGTATCACGCGCAAGGGCACCGATACCAAAGTCGTCGTCATTGCGGCTGCACTCGGGCAGGCAAGGGAGGCTGAAAGCCGCTACAGGCAGCTGTCGAACGGCTTCGACGCCACGGTGCAGCAGGCGCGCCAGTACTACGAGAACTACCTGCAGGATCACATCCAGCTTTCGTTGCCCAGTTCCGTGATCCAGAACGCGTTCGAGTGGTCTGAGATCAGCATGGCCCAGTCGCTCATCAGGAATCCCTATCTCGGCTCCGGCCTGATCGCCGGGTATAACGTCTCCGGCGCCGATGAACGGCCCGGATTTGCGTGGTTCTTCGGCCGGGATACCTTCTGGACCTGCTTTGCACTGGATTCGACCGGGGATTTTGCAGCCTCCCGGGCGGCCATCGACTTTCTTGCGCGCTATGAGCGCGCCGACGGCAAAGTTCCCCACGAAATCCCGCAGTCCGCTACGTTCCTGCCCTGGTTCAAGGACGTTCCTTTTGCATGGGCGGCGGCCGATGCCACGCCGCTGTTTATCATCGCCACGCGCGACTACGTGCAACAGAGTGGGGACGTTCAGTTTGCCCGCGACCACTGGGACCAGCTCTGGAAGGCGTATCAGTTCCTTATCTCTTCCTGGAGCGCCGACGGCCTGGCACAAAACGCCGGCTTTGGGCATGGATGGGTGGAAGCCGGTCCTCTGATCCCCATTCGCGCCGAACTGTACCAGAGCGGCCTCGGACTGGAAGCGGCACGTTCCCTCGCGCAACTGGCCGCACTCCTGCACAAAGACGAAGCACAGAAGCAGTTGATGTCCGCTTTCGATCGCGGCATTCCTTATCTGAATCGCCTTTACTGGATCCCCGATATGCACGCGTGGTCGATCGGACTCAATATGCAGGGAGAGGTGATGCCCACGCCCAGCGTGCTCGCTTCCGTACCCATGTGGTTCGGGCTGCTCGATGCGGACAAGACCCAGTCCATGATCGATCGCATTGCCGGTCCCGGCTTCGAGACGGACTGGGGGACGCGCATCATCTCCTCCCACGACCCCAAATACCAACCCGGACAGTACCACGACGGCTCCGTGTGGCCGTTGTTCACGGGATGGGCCTCGGTGGGCGAGTATCGTTATCATCGCGCCCTGGCCGGCTACGCCAGCCTTCTTGCGAATGCAGAGCTCACTTCGGCCGGTTCCCTCGGCCACGTCACGGAGGTCCTCTCCGGCAATTATTTCCAGAGCCTCTCTCTTGCCACTCCCGATCAGACGTGGTCCGCAGCCATGGTGGCTTCACCTCTGCTGCGCGGCCTGTTCGGCCTTCACGCCGACGCGACTACACACACCCTCAACTTTGCGCCGCACGTTCCTGCCGGCTGGACCCGGTTTACCATCCGGAATGCCCGTGTCGGATCATCGCAGCTCGATCTCTCCTGGTCGAGGACACCCGATGTCATTCGCCTCGACGTCACCCGCCGCGGTGGCGATGCCTGCGATCTCAATTTTGCGCCCGCGCTCAGCCTTCGCGCCCAGGTCCGGCGCGTGCTCCTCGACGGCCGCCCGGTCCAATACCATGTGGAGACGAATGCCATCGACCAGCACGTGCAGGTGCAGGTTCCTGTGTCCAATGCCACGCGTACTCTGGCGATTGAGGTATCGAACGACTTTGGCGTGACGGCGGAAAACACGCTGCCACCCCCGGGCAGCGCCAGCCTCGGCGCGCGCGTGACGGGCGACCGCTGGTCGCCCGATCGCTCTGTGCTCTGGCTCGATCTCACAGGACCGGCGGCTGGGTCGGGCGAACTGAAAGCATGGAACAGCAATCAGATCGACCGGGTTGATGGGGCCGCGCTGCTTCCGGACGAGAACGACAGTGCATATATCCGCTATCAAATGCCGGCCGTGGACGGCTCCGGCGATTCGCATCTTGAGATTGCCGTCCACTTCCGCGCGACATCGAGGAAGCATCGCGGAGAGGCTGCAAGGGAATAACCTGCCCGGAGAATGGGCAACTCCTGATAGTCCCGGCCTCCTAAGGTTCGGAGGAGGGGCGATCATGCGGAAGCATTCCTCCTACCGGGAGAAATACTTCAAAGGTTGTGCCGCTGCGGTCGGGCCGCGTGGAGGAGCGGAACCGGATGGTCCCCTGATGTTTCATCACCAGATTTCTCGACACCCACAACCCCAATCCCGAGCCGCGCAGTTCTTTCGTTGTGAAGAAAGGGTCGAACATCACTTTTTGAATGTTTTCCGGGATGCCATGACCCCGATCGTGAATGGTCACTCGGGTCCCTTCCCGACCTTTGCGGATCACCGAACGGACCCGAATGCAGATATTGGTCTGGGGGCGTGCGGCCTCAATCGAATTCCGGACCAAATTCCCGAAAACCTGACCCAGTTGGCCTGGGTAACCGTACAGGGTCAGCGTAGGCTGCGAATCCAACAGCACTCGAATCTGTCGCGAAGCGGCTGACTTTTCAAACAGGGCAATGACATCCGCGATCAGGCCGCCGATATCGAGCGGCACCGGTATTTGCGTATCGCGGTGGAAGGAGAGGGTCTGTCGCGTGATGCGCGAGATGCGGGCCAACTCCTCGGTGGCGCGGGACAGGTAATCCTGAATCGTGTCCACGGAGGAAGCACCGCGGGCGAGATAGAGAAGGTTGGTCAAAGATTCCAGAGGGTTATTGATCTCATGGGCGATTGCATTGGCGAGTTTTCCAGTGGCCGCGATCTTCTCGGCGGTACGGAGAGCATATTCGGCGAGCCGCCGGTCCGTGATATCGGAGAGGACGAGCACGATTGGCGGGGATGCGGTATTGCCTGTGCTCCTCACGGCAAGCTGAATGGTCCTCTCGCCCAGGGTGAATTCTGCAGGGGAATGCGCGCCAGACTTCTCGAACAGGGGCTCGCTGGTGCCGATCAGGCGAAGCAGCAGCGCCGCGACGTCATCACCGGGCGCCAGGGCCGAATCCGTCGCACAAAGCGCCGCGAAGGCTGTGTTCCAGCGGATGAGGCGGCGATCGGCGCTGACCAGGGCCAGGCCTTCAGAGAGGGCATCGAATGTCGCCTGCCACTGTTCGGCTGCGTCGCGGGCGACACTCTCCGCAGTGCGCAGCCGCAGCATCGAGCGCACTGTTGCGGCCAGCACACCACCGTCGATGGGATGGATCAGGTATCCATCGGCGCCGGATTCCAGCGCGCGAGCCTTGTTTTCGCTGGAATCCATCGAAGCCGAGATCTGGAGGATGGAAATCTGCGCAGTGGCAGGATCGCACTTGATCCGACGACAAACCTCGAATCCGGACATATCCGGAAGATTGACATCCAGCACCATCACGTCGGGCAACGTCGCCGCCTGGTCCAGCGCCTCACTACCCCGCGCCGCTTCGATACATTCGTAGTCGGCCTGTCTCAGGAATCGGGACAATATGTACCGATTCTGGTCGTTGTCGTCGACAATCAGGATGCGTGGACGTCGTTCAGACATGAGACTCGGTTATGGTGTGAGGGGGCAAAAGTCCGACCCGGTTAAGCCAGTCGAGGAAGGGCTGAGCCGAGAGTCGGGTCGATACGTCTTCTTTGCGAACAATGCGGACGGACAAAGACTCGATCTGCGCGCGCTCCGGCTCGCTCAGGATTTTGGATGTATAGATCAGCACCGGGAGCTTTTCGGTTGCCGGACTGGAGCGCAATTGCCGGAGAATTTCGAGTCCTCCGATGTCCGGCATCAGGAGATCCAGAATCACTGCGTCGGGCAATTGACGGTCCAGGGCCTGCAGCGCCTCTTTCCCGTTTCTGGCCTCTTCGATGTCCAGCCAGGGCTGGTGCAGCAGTTCGCGCAGGATATATCGCGAGACGTCGTTGTCATCGACGAGCAACAGCCGCCGTGTTCCGGTCTGGGCGGTCAGGCGGCGCAACTCGCGCAGCAGCGTTTCGCGTTCGACCGGCTTGGGCAGGAATAGAGTCGCTCCCTTCTCCACGGCTTTGGCTTTTTCCTCAAAGATGCTGGTTGCGATGACGGGGAGGGACGGCAATCGCTCTCGGAGCCGGGTGAGGAATCCCCAGGCCGTGTCGTTGCCCAGGTAGACATCGGAGAGCAGAGCGGCCGGAGTATGCCTTGCCGTCCAGGCCTCTGCCTGCGGGATACTGGCTGCCAGGATCGGCTGAAACTCCGTATTGCGCAGATAGCTCTCGAGTATCCGCGCCGTCTCCGGATTGTCCTCGAGGACGAGCACCGGAGCGCGATGGAACTCAGGAGCGGGCATGGTGTCCGCTTCGTTCGGTTCCACCGCCTCCCCTACGTAGACCGCAGGTATGGCCACGTAAAACGTGGAGCCCTTTTGCGGCTCGCTCTCCAGCCAGATGCGTCCACCCAGCAGCAGAGCAAGATTGCGACACAGCGGCAATCCCAGCCCGGTGCCTCTGTGCCGCTCCTGCAGCGGATTGTCGACCTGACTGAACTCGCGGAAGATGGTCTCGTGGTGTTCGGACGGAATACCGATACCGGTGTCGGCGACGGAGAAGAGGATCAGGTGCTCGCCTGAGGTTTCCGCCGAGATACGCACCTGGCCGGAAGGCGTGAACTTCAGCGCATTCGAGATCAGGTTCCTCAGGATCTGCGACACCTTGCCTTCGTCGGTATAGAGCCTGGGCAGCCCCTGGGCATCGTCGAAGATCAGCTCCACTGAGGTGTTGTCGGCGAGCAGGGGCTTCAGCATTCCCTTCAGGGCGCTGAACAGTTCGTGCACCTCGAACTGTTTCGGCCTGATTCGAATCTTGCCGGCCTCGACCTTGGCCAGGTCCAGCAGATCGTTGACCATCTCCTGGAGGTCGCGCGCGGAACTCTCGATGAACCCCACCTGCTTCATCTGCTCCGGCGTCAGGTCACCGTCGATCCGATCCATCAGCAGCCGGGCAAGGGAAATGACGGAATTCAGCGGCGTCCGGAACTCATGCGATACATTCGACAGGAACTTCGTTTTCAGCTCCGAAGCCCGGCGCAGGTAATCGGCGCGCTCGTCCAGCTCCGCGTAGAGTGCCACCACGCCCCGATTGGTGTCTTCCAGTTCGCGGTTCAGAAGCTCGAGTTCGTCCTGGCGCGCCCGCAGTTCCTGCAGGGTCTTCAGCAACTCCTGATTCTGCTGCTCGATCTCCTCATAGGGACTCTCCGGGGCGCGAGACTGCAGCTTCTGATTCAGGTCGCGGACCGTGCGCTGCGTAAAAAGGGCATGCTGTCGGGGGATATGCTTTTGCATGCGAACGGTGGTGCCCACCGGAGTCGTCTCGATGTTGAAGCCGTCCATCAGCCTGCGAGTGCCGACGATCCCCATGCCCAGGCCGGTCGTCGATTTGTAGCGCCCATCGAGGATCTCCTCGAGCTTTTCGATTCCCGGTCCCGAATCGGAAACGGTCACCTCGAGATGCTGCGGCTCCTCCAGTCCTACAGCAAACTGGACTTTGCCGTTGCGGGCATAGCGAAATGCGTTACGCGCAATCTCGGACGTGGCGGTGGCCATCCGGATCTGGTCCTGATTATCCAGCCCCAGTTCCGCCGCAATTTCGCGGGCGCGCTGCCGCGCCTGCACCACGTCGCGGTCCGTACGCAGCGAAAGATGCAGGACAGGAACCGGCATGGTTCAGGCCGCCTTCACCACAACGACACTGGCGTCGTCCCGCTGGCGGCGGAAATCGCGCAGCAGGGCCGCACCGATAATCGCGGGATGGCGAGTCACGAGGCCGGCATACGACGAGAGATCCCACTTTGGCTGAACCCCGTCGGAATGCAGAACAAGCATCGAATCCTGGGTCCAGGGAGTATTAAACTCCTGAATGCGCGAGGTCACCATGCCCAGGGTTCCGTTGTGAGAAACCAGGCTCCGGGAAGCGCCGCCCGTCAGCACGCTGGCAGAAACATTGCCCACACCCGCATAGACAAGGGTGCCTTGCTTCGGGCGAAGCTCCGCCACTGCGGCTACCGCGCCTCGGGTTTTCCTGAGCGAATCGTGAAGGAAACCCAAAATATCCGCCGGACCCTTCTCGCTGCGCTTGTGGAAGGTGGCCACCGCCTCCTGGGCCGCTTCGGCGGCATCCAGTCCATGCCCGAGGCCATCGGTCAGCAGCACAACCATGCGTTCTTCGCTGTGCTGGAATGCCCAGGCGTCTCCGCAGACACGTTCGCCCGGGTAGGGAACCGCGAGGCCCGCTATCCGCAGATGTTCGGGACTGGTTTCGTGACCCAGTTCCATCAGCACGATGGTCCCGTGTCTGCCGGTGAAGACCTCGAGGAAAGTGGCCATGCGTTTCATGGCGCCCATGCCGCCGCCCATAGTGCCGGCAGTCGAGTATCCGTCCGCCATGGCCTGGGCTACATTGGGGATTCCGGAACCCTGGTCCATAGCAAGGATTCGGGCGAGGGGCCTTCCCTCTTCGCGAATCCCGGAGATGGCGACCTGTCCGCCGCCACCATGGATGAGGACATTTCGCGATGACTCGGTCGCCAGAAGAGCCAGCTCTCCCGATTGGGTCTGGTCGAAGCCGATCCGCTGTGCGATGAGCAGAGCTTTGCGCCGGACTTCACCGACCGAACTCTCGTCGGTGACTGAGACCCATTCCGCGGAAGCTATTTCCATCGAAGGATGGTTACCCGTGTGCCCTTTCCCGGCGCTGATTCGATGGAGAACTCGTTGACGAGACGCTTGCTGCCGCCCAGACCGAGGCCCATTCCATTGCCGGTCGTGAATCCATCTTTGAGGGCCTGTTCCACATCAGGGATGCCTGGGCCCTGATCCTCGAACCGGAGTTTGAGGCCGATGCGGCCGCCCACACCCACCTGTTCGATGGTCATTGAGCCACCCTTGCCATGATCGAGGGTGTTGCGGGCCAGTTCGCTGGCGGCCGTAACCAGTTTGGTCAGGTCTACCAGCGTAAAACGCAGGTCGGTGGCCCACTGGCGTACTCTTTGCCGCGCCAGGACCACGTCATTGGAATTCTTCAGCGGGAGCGTTTCACGCCTGATCTCGCTCATCCTCGCTCCCCGTGCGGAAACCCGCTCCCGCTCCGTAGAGCAATTCCATGCCGGCTTCCACGCTTAATGCGGTGCGCACCCCTGGCAGCGACATCCCCAGTTCCACCAGGGTGATGGCGACAGCCGGCTGCATGCCGACCACAATGGTTTCCGCCCCCAGAACGCGGGACATAGCTGCGATGTTGGCCAGCATCCGGCCAATGAACGAGTCAACGATTTCCAGCGAAGAGATATCAATGAGGACGCCCATGGAACCCCATTCGGCGATGCGGCCGGTGACATCGTCCTGGAGTTGAAGGGCGAGTTTGTCATGCATATCCACCTGGATGGTGATCAGCAGCAAACTACCCATGCGCAGAACAGGAATTCGGTCCACTTAGCCCTCCTGCTTTGCCAGCGGGCCAGCCATGGCAGTCTTGGGAGCCGCAGCGAGACTGGACTGGCGAACCACGGTGCGTCCACTCATCTGAAGGGTGAGGGCAAACGCATCGGAGAGCTTGGCCCGAGTGATCACATCTTCCAGATTGATTCCGAGATGCACGATGGTCTGGGCGATCTGCGGCCGCACCCCGCTGATGATACATTCGGCTCCCATCAGCCGTGCCGCGGTGATCGTTTTCAGCAGGTGCTGGGCGACGAGGGTGTCGACGGTCGGTACTCCGGTGATGTCGATGATGGCGTACTTTGAGTTCGTGGAGACAACGGTCTGCAGGAGGTTTTCCATCACCACCTGAGTGCGGGCGCTGTCGAGGGTACCGATAATGGGCAGTGCCAGAATGCCGTCCCACAGCTTAACCACGGGGGTGGACAGCTCGAGCAGTTCCTGCTGCTGGCGCAGGATCAGTTCTTCGCGGATGGTGATGTATGCCTCCGCGGTGATTAGTGCCAGCCGGTCGAGCAGTTCAGTGGCCGCCCAGATCGTGTCAAACAGCTTGTCCTGGCTTTTGCCCATATCCCGACGGATGGCCGCAAACAGCGGCTGCTTCAGGGAAAGGACAAAGGTCGCCACTTCCGATGGCGAGAATCCCTGCCGGACCCGGGATGCGGAGATGCTCTCCAGAAATTCGCGGGCCTCTACCCAGCCTGCTCCCATCACGTCCGTTGGCCCAGCACTGCGGACTCCCGCCATCACGGCCTTTAACAGAGTTCCACACTGCTCTTCCAGCTCCGTTTTGCTCATCAGGTCGCCGCGCTGCACGGCCTGCTGCATATCGCGAATCCACTCAGCCCGAATCTGCTCTTCGTTCCGGGAGATTACGTCCGCCAAATCGCTCATCAAGAACCTCTTTGGATACTTAGGGAAATCGATCAGTACGTCCACAATTGGCTGCACAGAAGGGAAACGTCAACCTTGTATCATAAGTCGGGTCGGCGGCTCAGTCGGGATTACAGCATAATTCAGGACGATAAACTCTAAAACCGCTCTTCCCAGAAGGGCTGCGCCCATGTCGCGGCTTGGCGCGAGGCCATCCAGACGAAGCCGCGAAATCTGGCCGGTGCTCCGAAATGTACGGCACCGTCGGCTCAATGGTTCAGGCAGCCACGCCCGACAATCCGCTCAGCACCTGCCGGAGACCGGAAACGCCCTCTCCCTTGTAGACGTACGCACGGACCTTAAACATCCGGCAGATATCCCTGTACTGGTCTCCGAGAATGGTCCAGATCACCAGCGGAACCTCGGCCAGTTGCGGAGTGCTGTGCCAGAACCGAAGGAGCTCAAATCCGCTCTCATATCCAAGATCCAGGTCCAGCACAATCACGTTCGGGAGAGATTGCTCTCCGCGGAGAGCTTTTTCCAGAAATTGTTTCGCCATCGACGCAGAAGAACATGCATCGATAACTGAAAACCCCGAAGCCTGGGCTGCACTGGTGGCAATTTGCAGGTCCTTGGGATGATCTTCGACAATCAGCAGTTGCATATCGTGCGAGCCCCTTAAAATTTCTGCTGTTTGAGGTGCTTATTCTAGCAGGACGAAAAGGGCGACGGGAATAGTGAGCGGCGCGAACGATGACAGAGCCAATGCAGTTGAGTCTACGAGGGATTCGATGCTGTGCATCAATACGCCAAGCCATCCAGGCCCCCGCATGAATGCCGGTAAGAATGTGTTCAACTGATTTTCGCCATAAAATGCACAAGTACCGGTGCAAAATATCAGGCGATCGACCGTCTTCGATGGTTATAAATTAAATTGCGGGCTGGCCGGGCGATGGTGACATAGAGACCCTCCCGATCCTTTACATAAATCAGGTCGGTGGTCGCGTCGAGGAGAGCCCGAAGGAGATTGCGCTCTACCGGGAGCGTGGGGGCTACCGGCGGGGCGTCATGGGCCAGTCCTGTAAGGCCAGTCCTGTAAGGAAGGGTACGCTCTCGCGGGCCGCGCCCCGGACCGGCTAAACTGTCCGTTCCCTATTGCGTATGCAGATAGGCGATAAGCTCCTGAATCTGGCTGACACTCAGTCTTGATCCAAAGGGAGGCATGGTTCCCCTCCCGTTCTTAATAATTGTCGCAGCCTGAGCTGGCGTAATGACCTTGTTGCGCAAAACGCCATGGAGATTGGGCGGTCCGAAGGGCGCAGTATCGCCTGGCTTTTTGTTGTGGCAGACGATGCAGTTCTGTTGGAAAAGAGCACTGCCCCTCTTCACACGTGGACTCACGTTCTCGTTCTTGTCCGCCGCTGCGGCGCCGATGGCCGGAAGGAGGAGCGCCACCATAACCGCAGCCGCAAGGAGCGACCGCCCTCTGTCGCACTGCCTGTCGAAAGAGCGCGCGAAACCTGCCATCAAAACCCCCGCTATTGTGTTCTGCATCCGGCCATGGATCGCCCGTTGTGGCGCTCGCTCTGGAATGTTGCCGAGACGCATGGCTGCGATCGCTCAGTCATAGGGGATGAAGCCATGCGTGGATACGTGGATTTTATACACGGAGGTGGTCGCGGTGATGTACAGCCAGTCATTCATCGCTCCCCCCCAGCTCAGGTTGGCTGGCTGTTCAGGCAGCTCGATTGTGCCCAGGTGCACACCTTCGCGACTCCATACCCAGATGCCCCCGGGGCCTACGACAAAGAGATGGCCGGCACGGTCCACACGCATCCCGTCGGGAACGCCGTCAACGCCAGCCTGAATCTCCGATCCGAACTCCCGGCCGTCGGAGATGGTGCCATCGGAATGAAAGCGGTAGACGCGAATATCGCGACGTTCCGAATCATCGAGATAGAGGAAGCGGCCGTCCGGAGAGAATGCCAGGCCATTCGGTTGCGCGAGGTCATGCGTCAGCAACCGAACCTCACCGTTCTTACCCAGCCGATAAACGCCCTGAAAAGGTATCTCCTGCTTTTGTCCCTTGGGCAGATCGAGGGTAGGGTCGGTGAAGTAGAACGCGCCGTCCGGCCCGAGAACAACGTCGTTGGGACTGTTGAAGCGCTCGCCCTGAAAGCGGTCGGCCAGCACCTTGTAGGTTTTTCCATCCGGTGAGAGGCGAATGATGGCCCTCAGGACACTCGCGCAGTCGATCAGGCGATGCCGGCGATCGTAGGTATTGCCGTCGGGATCGCCGAGCGCGATCATCTCTTTTTTGTGGCCGGTCGCATCGACCTGGAAGATTTTGTTCAGGGTTTCGTCGCTGACCCAGACAAATCCCGACCGATCCCACACCGGCCCCTCGGTGAAGCCAAAGCCAGTCGCGAGGGTCTTCAGCTGAGCGCTGTGCGGTACCAGCTTCCAGAAATCCGGCTTCTCCGCGACGAGGCGGAAGGTCCTCTTCGGCGGCGGCTGCTGAGCCCTGGCCGCGCCCCCGGCAACGACCAGAACGAAAATGGCGATTATTAAACAAAAATAGCGAAAGCGACTCATCGCGATCCCTCCGTCGAGGCAATCACCCGAATCGTTGCGGGAGAAGCCGCCTCCTGCAGAAGGTAACTGGCAAGGTTGTCGAGCTGCTCTTTGCTCAGGTTCTGGTAATCAGGCATATAGGGATGAGGACTGATGGTTTGCCTCCGAATCATATCGCAGGGTATGTTATGAAACTTTCCGTCTTCAGTCTGCAGCGTGAGCGTGAAATTATTCTGCGCACGCACCAGACCGGTTAGCCTCAGGCCGCCATCGGTCTCCACCGTGACGGCATGGTCCTTGTCTCCCGCGCGCGCTGGCGGGTGCGCAATAGCATTCTCCACGAAAGCCACGGAACGACCGCGGGCGAAGGTACTCAGGTCGCTGGCCATAAATCCGCCACGCCCTTTTACTGAATGGCATCGCGCGCACGATGCGCCAGCAAGGAAGAGCACCTCTCCCGCCTTTGGATCGCCCGGCAGCCGTGTTTGGGCTCCGCTGGTCATGCCCTGCAGGACGCGCAGGTAGGCGACCAGGCTGTCCACCGGCTTTTCTCCCAACACGCCGAAGGCGGGCATGCCCGCGGAGGGAATACCGTCGCTGATGATGGCCCGCAGTCGGGCGTCGGGCATGGAGACTACATCCTGCCTGGTAGCAATATTGGGCGCCCGTTCACCGCCGCGGCCGTCGCTGCCATGGCATGCGGAACAGTTCTGCGCGAAAAGCACCGATGCCTTCGGAACTGTCTTCTGGCTGCGCTGGGCAATCGCCGACGGTACCGCGGGCAGTAAAGCCAGAGCGATCAGGGCTGCGACTTCGCAAGCGTGCTTCCGAAAGGTTGCCGCCGTAAGCGTTGTCTGCATGGGCTTCCCCAATTTCAATACCGGCGACCTTCCTGTGCAAGTCCCTGAAGCACAACGATTAGCCTGCGCACGATAGAGAGGAGCCACGCGGCCCCACCGCTGCTGGCTGAAGGCTATGACTGCATTCTCAACAACGGAAGAGGCGAATGCCCTGTGC
>DASXFH010000404.1:0-2520 GCA_036489655.1 Acidobacteriaceae bacterium
CCCGGCGAGACGGTCCTGGGCTCAGCGTGGGGCATTGCGGTGCGGAGCGCCGAGCAGCTGCGCGCGGAGCCGAAATTCCGCCGCCTGCTCTCGATCGACCACGATGCCATCGACGACGCACGGCTGGAGCGGACCCTGACAATCCACGATTACCAGGGAGAGAAATGGCTCGCCGTTACCGCAGGCACTGACGAGTAGAGGGCTTCTTTCATCGGATCATGGTGCGATTTGTAATTTTCCAGCTTCCGCCGCAACTTATCTTTCCGGGGCCGGTCTGAAAAGAACACAGTATCCAGGATTTGTCTTGCTTTCTTCCCGCTCGCCCGGGGAGAATTTGTTCCTGCGTGTGCCCGGCAGGTTGCCAATCCGAGGAATTTACCCTCATGCACGGCCGCCGATTCTTTGGGCTGTATCTTCCGCCAGTGCGGGTTAAGATGGTTCGCATCGGAACGCAACTTGAGATAGCTTGTCCTCTGCAAAAGTAGCTCGCCGCGGATGATGGCGGCGCATGACTTTTCTTTCTCGCCTTTCACTAAGGATGGCCATGTTTCGCACCCTGGTAAGTACCCTCTCCGCCCTCGCCGTTTCCTCCTCTGCTCTCCTGGGTCTGCAGCCGGCGCTTCTGGCGCAATCCAGTCCGTCCAGCGAGACGGTGGTTGCCAGCCGGATCGTCCAGCCCGTCGATGACAACGCCCGAGTTCCCCTGCGTGGCTATGTGTCTCGCCTGGCGAGCGTCGCCAACGATCGCGGTCCTGCACCCGACTCCATGCCCCTGGCGCGGATGCACCTGGTGCTGCAGCGCAGTGCCGCGCAGGAGGCGGCCCTGCACGAGTTCATCGAGGAGGCGCACACCCCCGGCTCTCCAAACTTCCACAAATGGCTGACGCCCGCGGAATTCGGCCAGCGCTTCGGGCCGTCCGACCAGGACATATCCACGGTGGAAGCGTGGCTGGCTTCGCAGGGCTTTGCCGTCCATGGCGCACTCCCGGGCAAACAGGTGATTGAGTTCAGCGGCAATGTCGCCCAGATGCGCAGCGCCTTTGCCGTCCGCGTACACCAGTACACAATGAACGGCAATTCGCATTTCGCCACGGCGACGGAGCCGCAGATCCCGGCCGCGCTGGCGCCGGTGGTGAAGGGCTTTGTGTCGCTGAACAATTTCCATCCGAAGAGCTATGCCCGGCTGCTGGGCAGGGCGCAGTACGATCCGAAGACCGGCAAAGCCACGCCCACGTGGACGGTGCCCGGCGGCGCGGGCTATCCCACGGTCGGCGGCGTCAACTTCGCGCTCTCGCCGGCGGACTTCGCCACGCAGTATGACCTGAACCCGCTGTATAACACAGGCGTCAACGGCACCGGGCAGACGATTGCCATCATCAACGAGTCAAACATCAACATCGAGCTGGTCAACCAGTTCCGCAAGCTGTTCGGACTGCCCGCGAATGCGCCCAACGTCATCATCGACGGCAACGATCCGGGGATCGACGGGATCAACAACCCCGATGGACCGAACAACGCATCGCCGGAAGCCTATCTGGACGTGGAATGGGCGGGCGCGGTCGCTCCCGATGCCACCATCGATCTGGTGATCGGTGGCGACACCGCTCTGGAAAGCGGTCTGGTCCTTGCCGCCGAGCACGCCGTTTACGCCGACGTTGCTCCGGTGATGAGCATGAGCTTCGGCCAGTGCGAGGCGAACCTTGGCTCATCGAACAGCTTTATTAATCAGACGCTGATGGAGCAGGCTGCTGCGGAAGGCATCACGGTGACGGTCTCGACCGGAGACAGTGGCTCGGCCGGTTGCGACAATCCGGACACGCAGGATTTCGCGGTGAAGGGACTCGGCGTGAACGGGTTCGCGTCCACGCCCTGGGATGTCGCCGTGGGCGGCACCGACTTCTATTACTCGAATTACGCGAGCCTCAGCCTCACCAATCTGGCTACCTACTGGGGCACAACCGGGACCAACACGCCGCCCGCCGGTGGCTCGCTCCTCGGACGCATCCCGGAGCAGCCCTGGAACGCCAGCCAGTTCGGTCTGAACGCCTCGAACTACTACACCAGCTACGGATCCACAACCATCGGCGCGGGAAGCGGAGGCGCGAGCAGTGCGGCCGTCTGCTCGGCGGGCTACAACAGCAGCACGGGCGCCTGCAACGGCACGCCTGCGGGTTATGCCAAGCCCGCCTGGCAGACGGGCAATAATGTGCCCGGCGACGGGGTTCGCGACATCCCCGACGTCTCGCTCTTTGCTGCCGACGGATCGAACTACAGCTACTACCCCATCTGCTATGAGGACGGAGACTGCCAGGCTGCTTCGAGCGGACCGGTGCAGATCTTTGGCGTGGGCGGCACCTCGGCCGCGGCGCCGGCTTTTGCCGGCATCATGGCGCTGGTGAACCAGGAGTATGGACGCCAGGGTCAGGCCGACGTCGTTCTCTACCCGATGAAAACGCAGTATCCGGCGGCCTTCCATGACATCACGGCGGGGACGATCGCCGTACCCTGCGCGGTGGCGAC
>DASXFH010000430.1:0-4759 GCA_036489655.1 Acidobacteriaceae bacterium
GAAAGTTTCCCACTGTCACTAGCGTCCGGATGGGGCAAGCAAAGAAGAGAGAGGAAAAACGAAAACCATGTGGAAACCAAATCAGTCAGGTAACTCTTCGCAGACGCCATCGAACGAACCCGTTCGTCCGGCTACAACTCCTGCGGTCCCCAGCTATGATCCGCCCGTGCGCACCTCGACCGCCAGCGCATCGACGTCGGCCTCCGCCGACCAGGCCACAATCGGCAAGAGCCTCGTCGTCAAAGGCGAAGTCACCGGCTCCGAATCGCTCTATATCGACGGCAAGGTGGAAGGCGCCATCAATCTTCCCGGCAACCGCGTCACCATCGGCCGCAACGGACAGGTTTCCGCCAACATCACCGCCCGGGAGATCGTCGTCCTCGGCAAGGTCCGCGGCAACATGACCGCCAGCGATCGCGTAGATATCCGCAGCGAAGGCTCGCTCACCGGCGACGTGACCGCGCAGCGCATCTCCATCGAAGACGGTGCGTTCTTCAAGGGCGGCATCGACATCCGCAAGCCCGGCAACGAAGGCAAGGCGGCCAACTCCGTCGCCAGCACCGAAACCGCAAAGGCCGTCGCGGCACAGGTTTAGCGCACCACATTCAATTCAAAGGCCCCGGAGTGATTTCCGGGGCTTTTGCCATTCTGCACGCCCCCTTCCTCGCCGTCATTCAGATCTTCCGCCACTGGAGAGAACCCGGAACCGCATGATCGGGCATCCGCACCGGTGGCCTGTAAAATGGTCCCCGAACGCCCGCATCCGTACACCTGTCTCCGAAGGGACCATGAAAAATCTGCGCCCGCTCTCGCTCCTCGCCACTCTTCTCGTGCTTGTTTCCTTCAATGCTCAAAGCGAAGTAACGCTGCCCAACATGCTCGGCAGCCATATGGTGCTGCAGCGTAACCAGCCCATTCATCTCTGGGGATGGGCTGATCCCGGTGAGCAGGTAACGGCAACCCTCCGTGCCTCCACGGAAACCACGAAAGCAGACGATCTCGGCCACTGGAGCCTTTACCTGCCGCCCGAAAAGGCCGGCGGACCCTACCAACTCACCATCTCCGGCACCAACAAAATCGTCCTCGATGACGTGCTCATCGGCGATGTCTGGTTCGCCTCCGGCCAGTCCAACATGGAATTTCCGCTGCTCGGCTTTCCCGGCAACGCCATCATGAACAACAGCGCCGAAGAAATCCGCAATGCCAACCAGCCGAATCTGCGCCTGCTCCACATCCGCACCGCGGCCTCGTCCTATCCTCTGCAGGACGTAAATACCGGCGCGAACCAGAGCCCCACCATGCAGTCGACCCAGAACAATTCCTGGACGCTCTGCACGCCCGACACCGCTGCGACTTTCTCCGCCGTCGCCTACTTCTTCGGCCGCGAGATTGCCAGCAAAGAACACGTGCCGGTCGGCCTCATCGACTCCACATGGGGAGGAACGCCGGCCGAGTCCTGGATCAGTCTCAATTCCATCTCCGCCGATGCTTCGCTGATGCCGGTCTTCGCGCAGTGGGCCGACAAATCGCGCGACGAGGCCGACGTTCCCCGCATGCTCGCCGCCGAAAAGCGCGAAGACGAAGCCGCCCAGGCCGCAGGCCAGCTCAAACCGAAGCATGACTGGCATCCCAACCTCGATTCATGGGATCCGTCGTGGCTCTACAACGGCATGGTCGCGCCGGCTGTGAATTATCCCATCAAGGGCGTGATCTGGTATCAGGGCGAATCCAACAGCGACGTTCGCCGCGCCGCCAGCTACGAGCGGGTCTTCCCCACGCTCATTGAGGACTGGCGCAAACAATGGCGGGAAGGAGATTTTCCCTTTCTCTTCGTGCAGATATCCAGCTTCCGCTCCACCGCCGGAGAAGACTGGCCGGTCATCCGCGAGGCCCAGCGCCGGACTTTGCAACTGGCCAACACGGGCATGGCGGTCACCATCGATATCGGCAACCCCGACAATGTTCACCCCGCCGACAAGCAGGACGTGGGGGCAAGGCTGGCCCTCGCGGCCCGCGCCATCGCCTATGGCGAGCAGGTCGAAGACTCCGGCCCTTTCTATCGCCAGACCAGCGTCGAGGGCAATTCGATCCACGTATGGCTCGATCACGCCGAGGGGCTCGTTGCCAAAGGTGGACCGCTCACCGGCTTTGAAGTCGCGGGCAGCGACCACAGCTTCGTGAAGGCCAAGGCCAGCATTGAGAGAGACAGCGTAGTCGTCTCCAGCCCCGAGGTAAAAAATCCGAAGTACGTGCGCTACGGCTGGCAGAATGCGCCGGTGCTCAATCTCTACAACCGCGCCGGTCTACCCGCCTCTCCATTTACCTCAGAGAGAGATATTCCCAGGCCTGACCCGCAGCACCCTACGAATTAAGGCGTGCACAACCGCTCGGGTGCCCCACATCCGGATTTTCGGATGTGGGTCCACGCGATTGTCGATGCTTCACTCTTTGCGCTCTTTGCGTCTTAGCGGTGAAAGCCTTCGCGTCACCCTATCGCGCCGCTGCACCGCGGCGGTCAGGCCTGGGCTCTGCTCAACCGGGATATCAGCTGCCCGGGCAAAGACGAGCCGCTGAGCTTGAGCACAAGCGCCGATACCCCGACCCACACGCCCGTAGCCAGCACCAGCAAACCAAGCTCATAAAGCCGGCTGGTCGAAGGCGGCATAAAGTGCCGCAAGGCCAGCAGCACGGCGTAGCCAACCGCAGCGGCAAACAGCGAACGCATCAGCTCGACGTATTCGAGGCCGCCGAGCGCAACCATGCGGCGCTTGTGCAGCAGAACTGCCAGCGTAATCGTCTGGATGAATATTCCGACATCGGAAGCAATCGCCAGCCCAACCGCACCGATTGACCGGTAGAGCGACCAGTACACCGGCAGCGAGATCAGCGTCACGATGGTTCCGGCAATCATCGGCGTCAGCGTATTGCCGGCGGCATAAAATGCCCGAGCATAAATCGCCTGCGCCGACCACAGACACAGCGATAGAGAGAAGATGCCGAAGTAAATCGCCATCGTCCCCGAGTCCACGCGATGAAACGCACCGCCGCGCAGCAGGACATCCACCAATGGCAGAGCCATCGCGATCATGAACGCGCTCAGCAGAATTGAAAACGCCAGGATGCGCGAGACCGAAGAGTTCACCGCCCGGGCAAACGGAGCCGGGCCCGCGTCACCCTCGCCCTTGCCATAGAGCGAAGCCAGAAACGGCAGTGACGCTGCGCCTGCCGCCTGCCCCAGCGCCACCGGAGCCGTAAACAGCTGCTTGGCATAGGTAAGCAGCGAAATCGCGCCGCCGGTATGCGAGGCAAAGTAATTGATGATCCAGTTGTCGGCCGTCACCAACGAGACGCCGAGCATCAGCGGAATCGACATCCGCACCCACTCGTGCAGGCCGGGGTCCGACCAGTCCAGGATTGGCCGGTAGCGCATGCCTACGCGGTGCGCCCAGACGGCATTCAGCAGAAATGGCCCCAGGAAAGCCCCTACGACCGCGCCAATCGCCAGCGCCGACGATCCCAGGTACCGGTACAGCAGCACGCCGCCAAAGATGATTCCGCAGTTGTAAATCAGCGGCGTCACCGCCTGCACGGCGAACTGCTTCCGCACCAGCAGCACCGCCGCAAACACTCCCCCGCCAAAAAAGAACAGCGGCCCGGGCAGCAGGATGCGCGTGAGGTGTACGCATAGCGCGGCCTTGGCCGGGTCGTTCTCGAAGCCATGCAGCAGCGCGCGAACGTAGAGCGGCGCCAGAAATTCACCCGCAAGTATCGCCACCCCGAGTACCAGCGCCATCGTCGTCAGGATGACCGACATGGAGCGCTCGCCTTCAGCCTTCCGCCCTGCGTCGCGGTAGCGCGTCAGCATGGTGACAAAGGTGATCGAAGCGGCGCCGCCCACCAGAAAATACGCGATCATGTCCGGTAACTGGAATGCCGCGTTGAACGCATCCGCCGCCGCCGTCCGGCCCAGCAGGTAGGCAATGTACTTCGTCTTGACCAGGCCGATTACCCGCGAAGCCATCGCCGACCCCATCAGCAGCAGCGTCGCCGTGAACGCCGTGTGACGGTGCGAAGGACGGAGCATGGCAAGAGCTTTTTGCCATCGCGGAGTGAGAGGCGTTGTCGACATGATCCTTGCGTCGATTTTACCCGCCCGGCAAAGACCGGAAATCCATTGACTGCCGATAAGGCCGATAATAAAAACGAATGGAAAACTTCCGGCTGAAAGTCTTTCGGGCAGTCGCCGACCTCGCCAGCTTTCGCAAAGCGTCGGAACACCTCAACTTGAGCCAGCCCGCTGTCAGCCAGCAGATTCACGCTCTCGAAGAAGAGCTCGGCGTCACCCTCTTCCATCGCAGCAACAACCGCGTGCGCCTCACCGAAGAAGGCGCGGTTCTGATCAAGTACGCTCGCCGCGGAGCCAAGCTCGCCGCGGAAGCCCTGGAAGCCCTGGCCCGTGTCCACGGCGAGCCCGCCGGCGAGCTGCACATCGGGGCCTCTACCACCGTGGCCCAGTACATCCTCCCTCGCATCCTCGGAGCCTTCCAGAAGCAGCATCCAGGTATCGCGCTCTCTGTCACCAGCGGCAACACCGAGCGCATCGTCGCCGGGTTGCTCAAGGGCGATACCGCCATCGCCATCATCGAAGGCCCGGTCTCCAGCCGCGACGTCCACAAGGAGCGCTTCCTCGAAGACCACATGGTTCTCATTGTCCCGAAAGGCCACCCCTGGGCCAAACTGCCGGAGGTTCCGGTGCAGT
>DASXFH010000179.1:0-7907 GCA_036489655.1 Acidobacteriaceae bacterium
GCCGAAGCCCGCCGCGCCTTCTCCATCTTTACCTGCGCCTCGTTCATGAAAGAGGCGGCCAACGCAATCCTCAAAGTCCTCGAAGAGCCGCCCCCGCACGCCACCATCGTCCTGCTCGCAGAAAATCCCGGCGAGCTGCTGCCCACCATCCGCTCCCGCGCCGGCATTTTCCGCCTCGGCGCCATCCCCACCGACCAAATTGAGCATCTCCTCGCCGAGCGCCGTCCGCAAAACAAGCCCGCCGAGCGTGCCCTCATCGCCCGCCTCTCAGAAGGCGCCATCGGCCGCGCCATCGGCTTCGATCTCGATGCGTGGCTGACCAGCCGCGCCGACGCCCTCGTCCTCCTGCGCAACTCCATCGGCCAGGCCGACGCCACCGACCTGTTCAAAATCACTGAAACCTACCGAGCCGGCGCCGAAGGTCAGCAGAAAACCGAAGCCCTCCTCCGCACCGGCGCCTCGCTGCTCGAAGACTTACTCCTCCTCAAGTCCGAAACGCCCGACCTCATCCGCAACATCGACCTCCGCAAAGAGCTCGCCGCCATGTCCGCAGCCGTCAGCTTCAACTGGATCGAGTCCGCCGCCCGCGGCCTGCGCCAGGTCGAATCCGGCATGCGCCGCAACCTGCTTCGCTCCCTCTCGCTCGACAGCTTCGCCGCGCAACTCAGCCAGATGGCCGAAATTTAATCTGTCTCCCCGATCCCGGCATTCGTTTCCTCACACCCCACCGGAGTACCATGTCTCTCAGATTTCCACTCCCTTGATTGTCTGTGCGACGCAGACTCGGTTTGCCGCATCACATAGGCATCATTGTCCGTAAAGGATTCCGGGTTTATGCCCCAATCGTCTGCCTCTGTCGTGCGCACGCTGAGCGCGCAGTCCGCCAAGAGTTCGCTCCAGCGAGCCTCCTCTGCCCTCGGTCCCGTCCCCAGCGCCGTGCCCATCGCAGTCCCCGGACCCGTTGCCGTACCGCCGCCCGCACCGCCCGCGCCCCCCGAACGCCGCAACAACACGCATGACCTCGACATCATCGGCCCCCGCAAGCTCATCCGCCCGCACCTGCCCGAAGGATTCGCCCGCAGCCGCCGCCCGCAGCGCCCCGAGGAGACTCCCTATCTCTGGCGTCCCGCCGCGCCGCCCGCCGCAGCCTCCCACGAAAGCTCCAGCGCCGAGGCCTTTTACTTCCAGAAGCAGATTCAGGCGCAGACCCCGATGGTCTTCGTCCTCGACGATGGCCAGCGCATCGAAGGCTCAATCGAGTGGTACGACCGCGACGTCATCAAGGTGCGCTCCAGCAGCTCGTCGCCCTTCCGCTCCGGCGATCACCTCACGCGCATCCTGATCTACAAATCCGGAATCAAGTACCTCTTCAAAGCCGGCGAAAACCAGCCCCAGTTCTGAAGAGCAGCCGGTAGCCGGTAGCGCAACAAAACGATCGCCCAGCAAGCCTGGGCAGTTACACCCTATCCGCTATACGCTGCTTCTGCCCTTCGCTGCCTTCTGCAGCCGATCCCGCATCGCCGTGCCCAGCCCTCCCTCCGCCGGCATCGGACACACAATCACCGTCACCCCCGCGCCATCCAGCCAGCGCAACCCCGCGTACAGCCGCTGCGCCAGCTCTTCCGCGTCCTCCCAGCGTCCCCATCGGAAAACCCGCGCCTGCCGCCCAGTCGCCGCTGCCTGAAAGACGTCCGGCAGCATCACCCCCACCGTCTCCCCCGCCTCTTCGCACCGCCGCACCGCCGCCGCCAGATTCGCCCTCTGCGCCTCGCCTTCGCCCTCCACCAGCACCACTCGCGCCCGTGGCGCATAATGGCGCTCTCCCATCCCCGGCGCTGCCGCCGCCCCCGTGGTCTCCTCGGCCGTTTTGCCCTCGCGGATCCACACCGGGCAGCGGCACGCCGTCCGCAGCTGCTCCAGCGAAATCACGCCTGGCCGATACACCACGCAGCTGGTCTCCCGCACGTCCACCACCGTCGATTCCACCCCGTGCGTCGTCTCTCCGCCGTCCAGAATGGCATCGATGCGCTCGTCCAGATCCTCCGCCACGTGTTCGGCTGTCGTCGCGCTCGTCCGCCCAAATCGATTCGCGCTCGGCGCCGCCACCGGTATTCCCGCCGCCTGCAGCAGCGCGTGCGCCACGGGATGCGCCGGCATCCTCACCCCCACCCGCATCAGCCCCGCCGTCACTGCCGCCGGCACCTGCTCGCTCTTTGGCAGCAGCAGCGTCAGCGGCCCCGGCCAGAACTCGTCGATCAAGCGGTCCGCAATGGCGCTCGCCTCCGCCGCCACCAGCGGCAGCATCCCCGCATCGGCGATATGCACAATCAGCGGATCCCACGACGGCCGGTCCTTCGCTGCAAAGATCTTCGCCACCGCCGCCGCATCCAGCGCGTTCGCTCCCAGCCCATAGACCGTCTCAGTCGGGAACGCCACCGTCCCGCCCCCGCGCAGAATCTCTGCCACCTGCGCAATCGCGCGGCGCGATGCCTCGCTCTTCACATCGCCGGGATCCACCGTCAGTCGCAGCGTCTTCATCGAATCCATGCTACGTCTCGAATCGTTTCAAATCGATCCGTCCTTCGTAATGGAACCAGATGACTCCCGTCGATAACTCCGCGCCCACCTCCGCCTCCCGCCTCCCAGCTCCTGCCTCCCAGCTCCCAGCCCTGTGCCGGGTGCTCTGTGCCCTGTGCGCTCCTCCCAGCTCCTCCCTCCCAGCTCCCAGCTCTGTGTCCTGTGCCCTGTGCGCGGTACCCTGTCCCTATGGGCATGGAAATCGAAGTCAAATTCCGCGTCGCCGACCCCCAAGCTCTCCGCAACCGTCTCGCCGCTGCCGGCTTCCACGAAAAAACCCCGCGCACCTTCGAACGCAACGTCCTCTACGACACGCCCGACCGCCGCCTGCGCGCCCAAACCGCCATCCTGCGCGTCCGCAAATACGGCCCAAAGTGGGTGGTCACCTTCAAATGCCCGCCGCCCAACAACGATCCCGCCGCCCGCCACAAGCACCGCGAAGAAACCGAAACCCAGGTCCAGGACGGCGAAGCCATCGGCGCCATCTTTGTCCAGCTCGGCTATCAACCCACATTTGTCTATGAAAAGTGGCGCACCGAATTTGCCGATGCAACCGGCCACTGCGTTCTCGACGAAACCCCCATCGGCGTTTACGCCGAGCTCGAAGGCCCCGCGGAGTGGATCGACGCCACCGGCCACAAACTAGGCGTCGATCACGCCGACTTCATCACCCTCAGCTACGGCCGCCTCTTCGAGCAGTGGAAGAAAGACACCGCCAGCCCCGTCGAAAATCTGACCTTCGCCGAGATCCCTAAACCGTAACCCGTAGACCGTAGCCCGTAGCCCCTATTCGCCAGTAAACGGATTCCCCTCCGGAGCCTTCACCGTCGTAGGATCGGCCTTCGCCACGGCGCGACTCTCCTCAAACCGCACGGCCTCATCCTGTTCCCTGTTGCCTGTTGCCTGTTGCCTGCCTTTCCAGACCCGCATCGGATCCCCCGGCAGCATCCCATGCTCCTCCAGTGCCAGGCGGATCCGCCGCTGCGTCTCCCGCATCGCCGCCCACTGCTGGTTCGCCTTCGTCCGCAGCTGCACTGGATAAATCACCTGCGATCCCTTGATCGCGTCCACCCCCAGCAATGTCGGATCGGCCAGATACACGCTGCTGTACTTCGGATCCTCCCGCACGCTCATCGCCACCTCTTTCAGCAGCGCCATCACCTTGTCGGGATTCGCCGAGAAATCCACCGACACCTGGATCGTCGCCAGCGTGTAATCCCGCGTCACATTCGCCACCGTCGTGATCTGCGAATTCGGCACGATGTACAGCGTTCCGTCCCCGCCGCGCACCTGTGTCCGCCGCAGCGTCATCGCCTCCACCGTCCCTGACACGCCGGCAATGGTCACCACGTCTCCAACGTTGAACTGGTCCTCCACCAGAATCAGAAATCCGTTGAAGCAGTCTTTCACGATGTTCTGCGCCGCCAGCCCAATCGCCACCCCGGCCACGCCCGCACTGGTCAGCAGCGGCCCAAGGTTGAGCCCCAGGATCGGCAGCACCTGCAGTGCGGCCAGAAACACAATCACCACGATCCCGGTCGTCCGGATCACCGAGGTCAGCGTCCGCACCTGCGCCAGATGCCCTGCCGTGCTCGGCTGCCGGGTCGCGATCCGCAGAATCTGATCGGTCACAATCCGCAGCACCCACATCAGCAGCCACGCAATGACCGCCACGCCGATCAGTTTCGGCAGCTTCTCGTCCAGAAAATCCAGAAGATCGCCCCGATAGCGCTCGCCCAGACTGGTCAGCAGCTCCCGCCGCCCCGCAAATAAGAGTTCAGCCCACATGTTTTTTTAAGAATACCTTCTCCCCGGAACCGGACTTCTCTCTCCCTTTCGCCCTATAATGCAGCAACCTCCAACAGCTGAATCCCCTCCCCAGAGGAGATCACCCATGGCTGCCCTGCATTCGACCGCAAGCCGCCTGCGTTCCGGCTGGATCCTCCCGCTCGCCGGCGCTTTTTTCCTGCTCGCCCTCTCCGCCCACCCCCAGAGCGCGCCCAATCCGCGCTCCGCTGAAGTCACCGCCTCTGCCATCGCCACCGACGGCTTCGACGACGTTGCCGCCGGCGATTCCACCCGCAACCACATGCTGGCCGACATGGCCCGCCAGCGCAACGACCTGCGTCAGCAGGCCATTGTCGACGACACGAAACAGCTCCTCGAGCTCGTCCAGCAGCTCAAGACCGCCGTCGACAAAAGCAGTAAGGATCAGGTTTCTCTCGCCGTCATCCATACCGCCGAGCAGATTCAGAAGCTCGCCAAATCCGTCGAGAAAAAGATGCGCGAAGCCGAATAGCCCGCACCGCCGCCGCCCGCCATCCCCGCTTCCCGCACGGGCGCAGACCAGCCCCCGGTTCCCCCGGAGGCCGGCCGCGACCGCAATCTAAGGCAGCGTTACCGTGTAGATGTTCGAGGCTGTGCTCTCCAGTCCCGATGCGTCCACACTCTTCACTTCGTAGCTGTAAGTCGTGCCGCTTTGCACGGTCGTATCCGAATACGTCGTGGGCTGATTCACCGACGTATTCAGCAGTTGATAGCTGCCGCTGCCGGTCGCGCGATAAACGTTGTACCCCGCCACCGCATCCGAGGAGCTTGCCGGAGCCTTCCAGTTCAAGTCCACCGGATCGTTCGCGGCGGCGGCCTGCCCGGTGCCGCTCAGGCTGATCGTCACCGCCGCGCCATTCGACGCATTGCTGTTGATGGTGATCGTCCCCGAAGCCGCACCCGCCGCCGTCGGATCGAACTGCAGATCCAGCGTGGCCGACTGCTTCGGACCGAGCGTTACCGGAAAGCTCACGCCCGCTGCGCTGAATCCCTTTCCCGTCACGATGGCCGAGTCGATCGTCAGCGCCGCCGTGCCGCTGTTGCTCAGCAGCAGCGCCTGGGTCGCTGGACTGTTCTCCGCCACGCTGCCAAACGCCACCTGCGTCGCGTTGACCGTCAGCGCGCCCGCTCCTGTGGCGCTCAGGGTCAGAACAAACGTTGCGGATGTCCCGCCCGCGCTGGCCGTCAGCGTCACGCTCTGCGGGCTCGTGACCGCCGACGCGCTGGCCGTGAAGGTGGCTGCCGTGCCGCCTCGCGGCACGGCAACCGAGCCCGGAACCGCCAGCGCCGCGTTGCTGCTGCTCAGGCTGACCGTGGCGCCACGATAACTGGCCGCCGCACTCAGCGTGACCGAACAGCTGTCGCTGGCCGCTCCGCTCAGCGTGCTTTGGCTGCAGGTCAGCGCGCTCAGCTGCGCGCTGGAATGCGATCCGCCGCCATGCCGGTAGCGCTGCGCGAAGCTCGACAGGGGCAACACTCCGGCCAGCGCCATCGCCAAAACAAAGCGCAGCCGCCGGCGAGACAAAACCGCCCTCGGCTCAGTCGATTCCATGCAGGCGGGTGAAGTAGGTTGGAGGCCGCGGCCATTCACAATACGGTGGCCGCAGGAGGGATGAATCAGGCTCAACATCATCGAAATCGATCCTGGTCCGCGCACAAACACACGATCCCTGTCCGCGCGCGGAACCCGGCGCGGCCGTCGAAAGCACAACTCAGGGAGCAGTGATCCTGCGCTTCCGCCTTCGCAAGGGAGGGGAGTCTCGCAGCCGGAGCAGAGCGGGAGCAGGATCAGTGGAAGCTCGAGCACCGGCGCCTGCCAGGCACAGCCGTGCGCAGCAGGAGGACGCGACCCTTATCGGGGCGGGACACTACCTTTCTCTCTCAGACTGAGTTTCCCAGGGCGTCGATCAGGTTGGGTTTTTCGAGGCTGGGCGAATCTGGAACAGCCTTGCGCTGCTTCTCAGCTCGCGTAACTGCGCGGGACTGCGGGGCAATTTCGCGTGGGTGTGTCTGTCGGAAACCGGTCACAGCTTTCAGTCCGGTTTGCTGCAGGGCCCTCACTTCTGAAGATTAGGAACCGTAATTCCAATGGTAATGCATGATTCGCCTACATAGTTGCCTAAAGTAGCATAGGTTCGCTACCTTTGGCGACGCCTCCCTGCGGCCAATCATCCACACCCATCCAGTAATATCTCTCTAAAAAACAAGCGTTTACTCTTCTGCGCTGCTGCAGGATCGATGCAAACTATGGTCACCTGTTTTCCTCGGTCTGCCGTCGTCCCACCCCAGCCCCCGCCTCGAATTTCACCCGCCCCCGCCTGACGCCTTCCCCGCACTTCCTTTATCCTGTCAGGCATGCAAAACCGCATCACCGGCACCACCATGCCTGTGCTCGAGTTCCTCCTCGAGCCCAACGACGCCATCATCTCCGAAGCCGGCGAGCTCTCCTGGATGTCCTCCAACGTCCAGATGACCACGCACACCCAGTTCGGCGGCGGTGGAGGCCTCTTCGGCGCCATCAAGCGCGTCGCCGGAGGCGGCAGCCTCTTCATGACCGAGTACCGCGCCCAGGGCGGGCCGGGCGAGCTGGCCTTTGCCACCCGCGTCCCCGGCCACATCGTCCCCGTTGAAGTGGCGCCCGGCAATGAGTACATGGTCCACCGCCACGGATTCCTGTGCGCCACCGGCGGCGTCACGCTCAGCGTGGGATTCCAGCAGTCCCTGGGCGCGGGCATCTTCGGAGGCGACGGCTTTCTGCTGCAGAAGGTCGGCGGCCAGGGAACGGCGTGGCTCGAGCTCTCCGGCGAGCTGGTCCAGCGCGACCTGCGTCCCGGCGAAACCCTGCTCGTCCATCCCGGCCACGTGGGCGCCTTCCAGGCCGGAGTCTCTTTCCAGATCACCATGGTGCGCGGCATCAAGAACCTGATCTTCGGCGCGGACGGCATCTTCCTCGCGGCGCTCACCGGCCCGGGGCGCATCTGGCTGCAGACCCTGCCCATCTCCAAACTCGCGCACCAGATCCAGGAGTATCTGCCCGCCCAGCAGGGACGCACGGCCGAAGCCGGAATCCTCGGCGGCGTCCTCGGCTCCGTGCTCGACGGCATGGGCCGGTAGCCGGAAGCGTCGGAGCAGGCTCGCAGGGCGGCGGTCTTCGGATCGCCGCCCTGCTGTTTGTGCGCCCGCCTCCACGCCACGCCGCCCGCAAAAAAGCGGGGCATCGAAGCAAGCAAGTACCTGATTCTGCAGGTGCGCAATGGTAACGTCCAGGTCCGGCGATGGGGGGTGATGCCTCCGGAGAGAGGCCGCGACGGATCGGCGCGAAACGATTCCGGCTGCGGCGTGCGGCGAAGAAACAAGGCTCGACATTCATCACTCCGGGACCTGGCGCGGGGCCGGTCCACAAGAGAAAAGCCGCCGGTGAAGGCGGCTTTTTTCTTTTTTTACCCTATAAGTTCAGAATACCAAGTTTGGATGGGTTTACTGCCAGAATTTGGGCCTGTCGC
>DASXFH010000025.1:0-2654 GCA_036489655.1 Acidobacteriaceae bacterium
AGAGCCTTCTCGTCCAGCCCCATCCCGATCGAGCGTTCTATCTGGACATGGGTTGGGTTTCCATGCGAGTCGACAATCAGCGATACGATGCAGACACCCTGATACTTGGCACGCCGGGCCTCGTCAGAAAACTCCGGCTCGACTGAGTAAAGCAGCTCTGGCGGCGTTACGCCCGCGCCGGCGCGCATCACCCCGCCGCCATAGTCGCCGCCTTCTCCGGGGCCAATGCCATTGCCGTTCCCCGGCCCGATGCCGCCGTGGCTGCCGCTGCCGAATCCCGATCCGCTGCCTGGTCCCTGCGAGGCCAGGGAAACCTGCGGCGACTGAGGGGCACCCACATTCGGCATATTCGCGTCCGGCAGCTTGATCGGGGGCATCACCACCGTAGCTTCCACTGGCAGCTTGGGCGCGTCATTGCGGATAATCTGCGGCGGTGTGATCTGCCTGTCGGAGAACTTTGGCAGATGGCCTTTCGAGGCTTCCACCACCTCGTGCGCACCGCCCCCGCCGCCGCCACCCATGGCATCCTTGCCGGGCAAGGTCATCGGAACGAGAGGCTTCAGCTTCACGGCCACGCTCGCCAGCGGCACTGACTTGACCTGCACCCTGCCGCCGGCAAAGACAACCAGGGCAATCAACGCGATGGCTGTAGCATGGGCGCCAACCGACCAGAAGGTTGTCCACGCGCTCCGCACGCCCATGGTCAGCGGCCGGAAGGTCGGGACAGCCCGCTCCGCCTTTGCGCGCATCAATTGCCGCTCAACGCGCGCCATCAGGCTCGCCGGGGCGGTCTCGCGCGCCATCGCGGCATAAAGCGCCTGTTCCAGCCCGGCATCGAATTCGTAAATCTCCGGTTCGTTCATCTCCGATTTGTTCACCCTTGGATCGTTCATTTCCGGCCTTCTTCTGAATGCCCTTCCACTCGTCTCTTCCCGGTATCGATTAGCCTTGCCGCACCACTCGCACCGCCTTCTCGCGAAGCAGGCGCAGGCTGCGCTGCAAATGGCTCTTCACCGTGGCCACCGGCATATCGAGCACTGCGCCGATCTCGTCCGGACTCATGTCCTCCTGGTAGCGCAGCACCAGCACGGACCGCGGCACCGGCGGCAGCGAGCCCACCAGTTGCTGAAGCTGCTGGCTGAGCGGCTGGTCGTCCTGCATCGCCCCGCCCGCCATGTCCGGCAGCTCGTTCCAGTCCATCTGTACCTCGGGCCGCCGCTGCCGCCGCCGCACCTGGTCGATCGCGCGATGCACAGTCACCCGGCGCAGCCAATGCAGGATGTGCTCGTCCGAGGCCAGCTCACCAAGCTTCGCGTGCAGCTCGAGAAAGACATCCTGCGCCGCTTCCTCGGCCGCTGAGCGGTCGCCAAGAATGCGGAGCGCGATGCTGAAGACCATCGACTGGTGTTCGAGCATCAGGTTGCGGAAGCGCAGATCGTCGGGTGAAAAGCTCGCTGTCACGTCGCCATCGGAGCGGACGGACGGTTGGTCCGGACTCGCCCTTCATTTGTCTATACGCGGGGTGTGACGCGGCGGAATGCAGAAAGTTGGGTGGCCAAAGTTCGAATAGCGAAAGCGAGTCGAACGGCATAAACTTTTGTATATCCCAACCATGGAGGATCTTCGAATGCGGCGAATGGCGAAGGTTTTCATGAATAACCGCAGCCAGGCGGTGCGGCTTCCAAAGGAGTTCCAGGTAGATTCCGCTGAGGTCTTCATCCGGAAAGAGGGCAGCGACATTATCCTCTCGCCGCGGCCCGCCGACTGGTCCTCTTATCTCGCCGAAGCACCGGTTGCTTCGGACAGCTTTATGGAAGGCGTGGAAGACCTGCCGGTGCAGGAACGCCGACCCTGATGCCGCGCTACATGCTCGACACCGAAACCTGCTCCTACATTATGAGGCGGTCGAATGATGCAGTTCTGGCACGGCTTCAAAGAACTGCGATTGACGACGTCTGCATTTCGGTGATCACTAAGGCCGAACTGATCTTCGGCGTCGAGGTGTCTCCACGAAAGCAGCAGGATGAGGCGGCTCTCGAATCCTTTTTGCGCTACGTAGAGGTACTTGATTTTCCCAACGGCGCGGCTTCCCACCATGCGAACATACGGGCCGACCTGAAAGCGCGAGGAGAGATGATCGGAGCCAACGACCTGCTGATCGCGGCTCACGCTCGGAGCCTTGGACTACTGCTGGTGACGAACAACGAGCGGGAATTCCGCCGCGTTCGCAATCTGACTGTTGAGAATTGGGCTCAAGGCCTTTAACGTGCGAGGCGCTTCAGAATCCCGCGCGCCGCAGCAGCCGCTGGTTGTAGCTGTGGGCTGCCCACGCGCCCCAGATCATGGAAATAGGCCAGATCAGGAAAGCGCCGTGCCCCAGGGTCAGAATGATGAAGGGGATGGCGCAGACGATCATCACCAGCGCGCCCCAGATAGTGCTGTAAAGCATGCCCAGGGGACCAAGGAAGAAGGTGAGCACGAGCGAAAGCGCGACGCTCTTGGTGCGCGCCACGATGACCGGCTGAATCGGCGGATACTGGCTCATGGAGAACCCTCCCGGCTGGGAATAAGAATATCGCGAATTTCAGCAAAAAGGCGCACTGGCAGACGAATCGCCGGTCGCCCCACCAGCTGACCGGATCATAGCCGACCGC
>DASXFH010000029.1:0-1887 GCA_036489655.1 Acidobacteriaceae bacterium
ACGCCGTCTATCTCACCGAAAACACCAGCAGCTTCTTCGGCGTGCCGCCTCTCCTGGGCAGAGACATTCAGCCATCGGACGCGGCGGACAGCTCCGGCCACCCCTCTAACCAGATCGCCGTGCTCAATTACCGCTTCTGGCAGAGCCATTACAACGGCGACCCCAGCGTGCTTGGCCGCACTCTTCAGCTGGACCACAAAAACTACACCATCGTCGGCGTTATGCCGCGGGCCTTCGCCTTCAGCAATATGACGGGAACCGGCGACGTCTATCTTCCTCGCAGCCTGCTCCGTGACACTGCATCTCCTCCCGTCCACTGGCCCTGGACGCCGCTGATCAAGCTGAAACCTGGAGTCAGCGCGGCCCAGGCCGACGCCGAGCTCCAAACCGTGGTCGAGCAGTTCGCACGGGAAAATCCCGAACATTACCCGAAGAAATTTCAGCTCCGTCTCCAGCCGATCGCCGCTCCCTTCGCGGAAAAAAGCGGTCGCACGCTGGGTCTCCTCTTCGCCGCCGTCGTGATGCTGCTGATCATCGGCTGCGCCAACTGCTCCATTCTGTTGCTGGCTCGCGGCGCAGCGCGGCAGCATGAGCTCGCGGTGCGTTCGGCTATCGGAGCCAGCCGCTGGCGCATCGTCCGGCAACTCCTCGTCGAATCCGCAATGCTCGTCCTTGCCGGCTCCATCGCCGGCGCCGCGCTTGCCTGGTTCCTGGCCAAACTTCCCTTGCAGCTCTCCCCAGCCTCATTTCCACCCGAAGCCGTCATCCGCGTCAACCAGCCGGTTCTCGGCTTTGCCGTTGCATTGGCCGTCATTGTCAGCCTCTTGATCGGCCTGGCGCCGGCGTTACGACTCTCCCGGCCCGACGTTTCGCAGATGGCGCAGAAGACTTCGCAAAGAACCAATACCAGGCACGGGAAGAGCTCCTATCAAATTCTCATCGCGAGCCAGATTGCGCTTACGCTCGTACTGATGGCCGTCGCAGGCGCAGCCGCTACCGCATTCCTCAAGCTCACCCGCACTTCCCTGGGATACGATCCGCACCACGTCATGCAGGTGGGAATCGTGATGCATTGGACTGATCCCCAGGACTGGGGACGCATACGATCGCGAGACGGCCGCGCCGCCTTCATCGAAGAGATCAGGCAAAAGATCGCGGCCATTCCAGGCGTGCTTTCAGCTTCCGTGGGAACAGATGCCACGCCTCCCACGAGCGGCGAGGAACGGGCCTTCGAAATATCAGGAAATCCCTCTTCCGCGGACGAGGCAAACCCGGATCGGCATGCACGCGTCATTCGCGTCAGCCCGGAATACTTCTCGACGCTGCGCATCTCTCTTCTCGGTGGCAGAATCTGGGACGCAGCGGAGAATCAGCGCGGCGACTCCGTTGCCGTCATCAACCGCGCCATGGCGCAACGCAACTGGCCCGGTGGAAACGCGCTCGGCCAGCAGATCCGGATCCCCGGCCTCAAATCCACCGCCCCGCTGGTCTCGGCCTCGCCCGGAAGCGCGGACTGGCGTCAGGTGATCGGAATTGTCGGCGATGCCCGAAACAATGGCGTGGGCAGTCCCGTTGAACCGGCGATCTATCTGCCCTACACGACGCTGATGGAGCCCTTTGCCCAGTTCCAGATCCGCACCCAGGGTGAACCTCTTGCGCTGCTGCGCCAGGTCCGTACCGCCGTTGAATCTGTCAGTGCCGACCAGCAGGTCGCCAATGGAACTGTTGACCTGGAACAGGCGCTCTCCCTGGATCCGGAATGGAGCCGGGAGCGTCTCTTTTCCGTCCTGTTCGGAATCTTCTCCGCGCTCGCCCTGGCACTCGCGCTCGTTGGTCTCTACAGCGTCGTCTCCTACAGCGTGGCTCAGCGCACCAACGAATTCGGCA
>DASXFH010000048.1:0-3610 GCA_036489655.1 Acidobacteriaceae bacterium
TATCCCGCCACATCGTTCATCCGCAGACCGCCCTCGTAGCGATGCTTACGGTCGTTCCACACCAGCAACCGCACCCGCGAATAGGCATAGGGCAGGCCGTCCTGGAACGGGCTCAGCACCATCACGTACTCCGGCGCCTGCCGATCGGGAAAGGGCGAAGCGGCATCCGGGATTTTAGCGAGCAGATACGCGCCAACGATCCTCTGACCCTCCGCGTAACGCACTACCTCGTCCGGCACATCCACATCCATGCGGCGGGCCAGCAGCCAGCCGACACGGTCGTGGCTATCGCGGACGAGCCACCAGTCCTCGTACTGGGGGGGCGGCGCATTGGGATCCACCGGCACCGGTGGGGCGACAAATGCAATGCCCGGTGCGATTGGCGGCGCCGGCGCCTTGCCCAGCACGACCGGACCAGCCGGCGTGGGCCCTTTGCCCTTCGCGATCAGCTCCATCAATCGGTCCGCGGCGCCCTCCGCCCGGTCCTGCGCGGCTTTGCGCTGCTGCTCGCGATAAGCCTCCTCTGCCGTAAGCTTCTTGACGCTCGCCCGCTCTAACAGTTGTAGCTTGTCGCCGTCCGGCATCAGGAAGAAGCGATCCGTGTCGCGTCCCGGTGAAAGATGCGCGTAGAGCTCGTCGTGCAGCACGCCCGTCGCCACCACCGGATCGTTCGCGTGCTCCCGGCTCAAAGCCTGGAATGCGTTGTAGGTGGGCTGGTCAATGACAAAGTGCTCCTCGATCCAGCCGCTCTTGCCGTCCGGCGTCCGCACCTGATAGAAGCGGCGATCGTGCGCCAGGACCACGAGTTTCTCACCGTTGCTGACCGGCGCAATCTTGCTCGAAACCGGTGCGATGCGATCCCGCAGCCACGCCTCTTTGACTGCGACATAGACGACGTCAGCCGTGCCGGAGGCAGCCCGATGGCAGCCCGCAAGGCCTGCGCCGCAGGCGAGCGCGAGCATCCACGCCACGGCAACGCGCGAAGCGAGAGGGAGAATGCGGCTGCTCCATAGTTCTTGGACCACGATCTCTTTCAGGTATACAGGCGCGGCCGAAAGCTGGCGAGTGGCGCCGCGGGAACGCCGATCAGTGGCCACGCTCTCTGCATGCGGCAGCGGCATCGTATCCGCATCGATGCCGCCGTAAGCGCAGCTCAAGGCCGGTCGCAGCAGATTGCGGCCGGACGTGCCCCGCTGTGCCTCGCTGTAGCCCCGAAACCCGCAGGGTAATCCGGACGATGTCGGCGTCGCGCAACTGCCAGCACTGCGACGCGACCATTGTCGATGCTGACGTGAACGGCATCACGTACCACTCGCACTCCGGCGCAGGTCCTCAACATCGTCTACGGCGGCGTTGCAGGCGGAGGCGCATTCTTCCCCAACGGGCTGAACGGAAACGTCAAGTAACCATCGCTGCAGCATAAATACAAAGGGCCGGGAGCAACCAGCCCCGACCTTTGTTTATGCGCGCAAACTTCAGTGGGTGCTGGCGATCGCCGCCGGCAGAGATGCGTCCGTGGCAGTGGCGCCGGGATCGAGTTTCCCCGCGGTCGTTGCGTCAAACGAAAAGAGCTGCAGAGACGGACTACCGCCAAGATTCGCGGAAAGAAGAAACTTTTTCGACTGATCGAGTGACAGCGCAAACGGCTGCGAGCCCACGGAGGAGAACGGCGAGCCGGACAGCGCCGTGAGTGTGCCCGAGGAGAGCACAGTGTAGCCGCTGATCGAGCTGGCCGAGGCATCTGCAGCGTAGAGATAGTCGCCGGTGCCATCGAACGTGATGGAGCGCGGCTGCCCGCCCGCTGCGAACGGTGATCCAGTGATCTCCTTGAAGCTGCTGCTGGCGCCAATCGTAAACACACGCACCCCGGCATTCGTCTCGCCGATGAAGAGAGCTGAACTGCTCGAGTTGACCGCAAGGCCAAGGTCCTGATTCGCGATGCCGCCGGTCGCTTTCGGAGTAAGGATCACAGCGTTCGCCGCGAGGCTGCCGCTGGTGTTGAACGGCAACGGTGCCACCCCAAGCTGTCCCATCGTAACGAAGACATAGCTGCTGTTTGGCGCCACGGCTATGTTCTGGATAGACAGATTGGTGGTGTCGGTGCCGCTGGGAAACGTGATCGTGACCGGCGAACCTGTCACCTCGGCGAGCGTGCCATCGGAATTGATGACATACTCACCCACGGCCGCCGCGCCATTGGCTAGACCGGCGACCAGCAGAAATTGGCCCGACGGATCGACTGTGAGGGCCGACGGCGCAACATCCTGCACCAGCGCATTGGTATCGATCAGCGTCCCTACCCCCGTGCTGCTGTTGAGGCCAAGGCCGAAGACGCCGATCCCGGCGACCCCTGCATAGAGAACCGTATTGCCCGGAGTCACAGCCAGCGAGTTAATCCCGGCCGTGGCGAGTTGGGACGGAGAACCGGAGAGCGCTGCCAGTGCCCCCGTAGTCGATACGGAATAGCTGGCTAAAAGGCCGCCCTGCGTCCCCACGTAAATGTAGCTGCCAACAGTGCTGCCGCCGCCCCCGCTGTTGTCCTTGGTGAAGAAATCCCCGCATCCAGCCAGCAGCAAGGCTGAACTGCACAGCACCCCGATCACCCATCGACTCCAAAGCCGTCTGCCGAACATGTCACTCATCCTATATGTGCACCAAGACGCCTGCGTCTATGCGCACTAAGACGCCTGCGTCGCTCCGCCGGATCGTTGCACGGGCCCACTCGCATCGACGCAGGCGCGGCCCAGAACGCTCAGGCCCGGACCGCTCACCTATGCAATAGCGGGAGTGACGAAATAATTAGGATTTGCTATTCGACGGCGGGTTCCGCTTGCTGGCAGTTGGCGCAAAGCCCCAGGACATCGATGGCATAGCGCTCCGCGACAAAGCCATTGGGGAGCCGGTGCGGTTGCGGCAGGCCGCCAAGCTGCTCCTCATCCAGATCGTAAATTGCTTTGCAACGCGTGCAGACCATGTGATGGTGCGGGCGATCGTTCATCTCCACGCGCAGCGAGCCATGATGCATGCTTACTTCGCGAAAGAGGCCGCTCGCGATGAACAGGTGGATGTTCTTGTAGACCGTGGCCAGCGAGATAGAGGGGATATGCGCCTGCACACGCTCGTACACTTCCTCGGGGCTGGGATGCCCGGGAATGCTCTGCATCACCTCAAACAGCACCTGGCGCTGGTGCGTGACGGTGATGCCATGAGCGGCACAGAGCTCCCGAAAGGAACCATGATGCCCCGCTGTGTGTGCAGTCGACATGCTGCTGTAATTGGAAAATAGTTATTGAAAAGTGTCAATTCCCAGTAAAATTTCGCGGTACCGGCTCGTCGCGTTTCCCATATCCCTGGGTCGGATCATGGGATTCATTGGTCACCACTGATGTAAACGTGAGCGACCAAGGGGAGCGAATCCAACAACTCGCGCCGCAGGCGCAATCGCCGGGACGGCCAGTCCTCAATTCGGACGGTCACGCCAGCCGCGTCCAAAGCGCTCGTCCAGCGGCTGCCTTCCGCGAAAACCCGCCTCGAGCGTATGCCAGTACTCGATACGTGCTTCGCCGCGCCGCCAGCACAGCAAGACCAGCTCCCCATCGATGCGGCAGGG
>DASXFH010000185.1:0-23126 GCA_036489655.1 Acidobacteriaceae bacterium
CAGGTGATCAGGGCATCCGTGATGGTCTGCGCTCCGCCCCGCGGAATCGGCCAGCCCGACACATGGGCCGCGGCTCCCAGAACCAGCCCCACCGCCGAGCTCATCGCCTCATCGAGACTGAGAAACGAATGTGCCGCTAAACCACCGAACAGCGCCCGCGCCCGCTCCGACCGGAAGAGCCGCTTCGCCAGAATCAATGCCGGCTGCATCGCTTTGCGCCCGAACTGCGCCATCAGCCAGGGTCGACGCGGGAGCCCGGTCACCGGCTTCATGGCATCGCGAATGAAGTCGGGCCAGTACAGCGCCAGCGGCTCCATCAGTTCTCGCCAGGCAGCCCCGTCGGGGCCCAGCACCGTTTCCTGGTCCTTGAGGCTGTGTTCGAGCGTCACAGCCGTGCCGTCGTCCAGCGGATGCGCCAGCGGCGCGGTGCCGTGAATCCAGTGCAGGCCGTATTCCGACAGCGGCAGAGAGGAGAAAAAAGGCGACGCGGCTCCCATGGGATGCACCGCCGAACCGAAGTCGTGCCGAAAGCCGGGCAAGGTCAGCTCGAGAGTGCGCGCACCGCCACCCGGCTGAGCTTCCGCTTCGTAGACATCGACCGCCAGACCCGCCTGGGCCAGCACGACGGCGGCCGCCAGCCCGTTCGGTCCCGCCCCAATTACGTGTGCACGACCCATCCCCCACTCCTGTTATGGGCGCCTGGCTGGGCTTCAGCCCAGTTCCCCACCCTGTGTATCCCGCCGCTGACGGTCGCGCAGCCTCACGTAGTACAGCAGGTACATCACCACGGCGAGATTGATGATCAGCAGGACCAGACGGATCCAGGTGACGTGCCGCAGAACTTCGAAAAACTCCCAGGGCAGGAATGACGCCGTCAGGACGAGAGTGACGTACTCCGCCCATACCTGTTCCAGCACCAGTCCGGTCCCCTCAATGATATCCAGGGCCGCAATAGCAAACACCACCGCGCTGATCTGCTTCAGCCGGTGTGGATCGATCAGCGCGACCTTGTCGAGGAAGAGACTGATGAACCGACCTTCCGGATCGAACCGCATGGCCAGGATCAGGTGCTCCGCAACATCCATCAGGTCCTTGTGGAGCAACTGGAGGGCTCCGACGCCAAGGACAACGAAGAGAAGCGCCTGCAAGAGCTTAAATACTCCGATGGCGATGATCCACCGAGCGCGATGCAGGCGAGATCCGGAGGCCCGAAGCTGGATGGAGGAGGCAGTCATGACGGGAACAGCCGCGGAGTTCTCCTCCGCATCTTGCCACAGCGCGGGTCGGCAGCCGCTACCACTATTGCGCCACCAGGCGGCGCGCGGTGCGCTTCAGATGCGGAGCCAGCTTCTCCAGTGCGGCCTCCACACTGATGCCATGACGCGCCCGCAGATGGTCGGGCTTGCCGTGCTCAATGAACCGATCCGGCCAGCCGATCCGCACCACCGGCTTGTCGATTCCCATCTCGCTCAGCGTTTCCATCACGGCGCTGCCGAACCCTCCCATCAGCACACCATCCTCAAAGGTGACTACCGCCATCGCGTGCCGCGCGTATCGAGCCAGCAACTCCCCATCCAGAGGTTTGATAAAGCGCGGATTGATGACCGCCGCCGAATATCCCTGTTCTGCCAGCGTCCGCGCCAGATCCCGGGCCATGGGCAGCATCGCTCCCAGTCCGAGAATCGCGACATCCTCGCCATCCTGCACGACCACCCCCTGACCCAGCGGGATGGCCTGCGGCTTCTCCTTGACCACAGCGCCGGGCCCGGTGCCGCGCGGATAACGAATCGCACTGGGCCCGGGATGCTGCACAGCCGTCAGCATCATGTCGGCGAGTTCGTCCTCGTCAGTGGGCGCCATCTGCACGATGTTCGGAACTCCGCGCAGATACGCAATGTCAAACAGCCCGTGATGCGTAGGACCGTCATCTCCGCTGAGCCCGGCGCGATCCATGCAGAAGACCACGGGCAGATTCTGCAGGCACACGTCATGCACAACGGGATCGAACGCCCGCTGAAGAAATGTCGAGTAGATCGCGCAAACCGGCCTGAAACCCTGGGTCGCCATTCCAGCCGCGAATATCACGGCGTGCTCTTCGGCAATGCCCACGTCGAAATACTTCTTCGGATGGTGAGGCCGGAACAGGTCCAGCGCGGTGCCGTTTGGCATAGCCGCGGTAATGGCAACAATTTTGTCGTTATCGGTGGCCAGCTTCACCAGCGTTTCCGCAAAGATCTCGGAATAAGTTCGCTGCCCCGTGCTGGGCGTTTTCCCCGTCTCCGGATCGTAGGGGCCCAGTCCGTGAAACTTTTTCTGTTTATCCAGAGCCGGCTGGAATCCCCGCCCCTTCTGGGTAATCACGTGGAGCAGCACGGGGCGCTCCTGCTGCTTCAGGAACTTAAAGGTCTCGATCAGCAAACCGATCTTGTGTCCATCCACCGGGCCGTAATACGTGAGGCCAAACTCCTCAAAGAGGAAAGACGGCCACAGCATGCCCTTGGCGGCCTCTTCTGCGCGCCGAACCATCTGCAGCGCACCCCGGCCGCCAATGCGTTCCAGGAGCCGCGCCGCGCTGTCGTGCAGCTGGCTCACGTGCTGGTTGGTCACAATCTTATGCAGATATTTCGCGATCGCCCCGACGTTGCGGTCGATCGACCACTCGTTGTCGTTGAGTACGACAATCAGCCTCCGGGTCTGATCGGCGATGTTGTTGAGGGCCTCAAAAGAAATGCCATTGGTGAATGCAGCATCCCCGGCCAGAGCCACTACATGTTCCCGGCCTCCGGCCAGGTCCCGCGCCACCGCCATGCCCAGTGCGGCGGATAATGCCGTTCCCGCATGGCCCGCGCCATAGCAATCGTGCTCGCTCTCGGTACGCAGCATAAAGCCGTTCAGGCCGCCCGGCTGCCGCATCGTGTCCAGCCGGTCGCAACGGCCGGTCAGCATCTTGTGCACATAAGCCTGGTGACTGACGTCGAAAACAAATTTGTCCCGCGGGGTGTCGAACACAGAGTGGAGGGCCAGCGTGAGCTCCACGACACCCAGGTTCGGCCCCAGGTGACCGCCAGTTTTCGACAGCGTAACGATCAGCCGTTCGCGAATCTCCTGGGTAAGAGACTCCAGTTGCGCAATCGTCAGGTTCCTCAGGTCGGCGGGAGAGTGAATGGCGTCGAGAAGATTGCCCATCGGGGTTCCAGAGGGGCCGCATGGAGCAGCAACGGGCAGCGGACCTGACGTCCCGGAACTAAAAGCTCAACCTGTACCCCGCAGGGCGGCAGGTTTATGAGGCGTTCGTCCGGAACTTCCTCTGAATACTAAGTATACCGGGATTGATCCCAGGTTGTTTCACCCGCAGTCTGAAGCTGCCAGGAAGTGCGCGAACTCTGTCCGTTCATCCCGCTCCCGGCGCCCGAATCGCCTCGGCTCTTCTGCCTGGGAAGCGGTTGCATCCGCAACTCCGTCATGGCGCCGATTCCGCCGGAAATAAAAACTGCAGCATCGGCCGCACACGCTGGGCCCAGGCATTCTCGTCGTGGGTACCACCATCCACAATCTCGAAGTGCGCGTCGAGTCCATCCCGCCACCCATGCGCCGTCAGCCGCGCGTGCAGCCGTTCCACGTCGGCGATGGCCCGTCTCCCCTCCTGATCCCCCACGTCCAGCCACACCCGGGGCCGCTGCGGTAAGGCCGGCGCCAACTCATCCACGGTTCTCAGAATCGATCGATGATTCCACCAGACTGACGGTGACAGAACCGCAAGCTTCCCAAAGCTGTCAGGGTGGGTCAGACCCAGCCACAGCGAAACCAACCCACCCAGCGACGATCCGCCCAACCCGGTTTGCGCAGCGCCCGGCCGAAGCCGGTATCGCTCGCGCAGGAACGGCAGCAGTTCCTGAACCAGCATTTCGCCATAGAGCCGCGCTTCTCCGCCGCCCAATTTCCAGTCGCGGGTTGGCGTATATTCCGCCAGCCGCCGCTCCCCGGCATTCGCCACGCCCGCAATCACCAGCGCTTCGACTTCTCCCTCGTCGATGGCCGCGTCTGCATTGTCTGCCACCCGCCAGGTGCGTCCGCGGATGAAAGCCGTCTCCGGGTCGAACAGGTTTTGTCCGTCCTGCAGGACCAGCAGCGGATAATCATGCCCGTCGTCCTGCTCATATCCTGGTGGAAGATAGACGGACACGTCGCGTTGGCCGGGCAAAAACCGGCTCGTAAAGCCTTCGTGTTTTCGCACCCGCGGGTGTGGCCCGCTCGGCGGCAAGACGCCTGATGTTGTGGCCTGGGGCTGTGTCGCCAATGCCGGTTTTCCCCGTCTCCTCGTACGGTCTCTCCGCGAGCGCTCCCCTTCAGGGTCGCGCATGGGTCCACCGATGCTTTACGATACCGTAACTCTCACAATTCACCCATATGAACCGCGAATATCACAAGTGGCATTCCTCGCGCCTGGGGCGTGACATGGAGCTGCTCCTTTTCGGCCACGCCGGCATGCCCGTCCTCGTCTTCCCCAGCTCACAGGGGCGCTTTTTCGAATTTGAGGATCGTGGCCTCATCGGGGCTGTCGCGCACAAGCTGGACGCCGGGCAGATCCAGCTCTTCTGTCTCGATTCCGTGGACGCCGAAAGCTGGTACAACCGCGGCGTTCCCCCGCGCTGGCGCATCGCCCGGCACATGCAGTACGAGAGCTACATCATGGACGAAGTGCTGCCGCTGCTCCGCCAAAAGAACGGGAATCCCCGCCTTATCTCCGTGGGATGCAGCTTCGGCGGCTATCACGCCGTCAACCTCGCTCTTCGCTATCCGGGCCACTTCACCGGATTTCTCTCCATGAGCGGCGCTTTCGACGTGAGCGGCTTCCTACACGGCTACTACGACGAGGACGTCTACTTCCACACGCCGCCGCACTTCCTGCCCAACCTCAGCGAACCCTGGTACTGCGACCGCTATCGCCGCAATACGTATATTCTCGCCTCCGGATGGGACGACCACTGCCTCGGCCAGAGCCAGAATCTCGCCCGCATCATGGGGGAGAAATCCATTCCCCACCACCTGTATATCTGGGATTCGTGGAACAGCCATGACTGGCCGACCTGGGCGCGCATGATGAATGAGTATCTGTAGGCTCGATCGACTTCTCTGGCTACAGGCCGACGGTCGCCTGTGGGGCGTCTCCGGCGCCCAGCCTCTGCAAAAGCAGCAGGAGTGAGATCAGCACAAGAATCATGCCAATGACGGTCACGATCTGAAATATCGCTCGCCACCGGGCCGAATCCAGCCTTCTCGGCGCGCTGCCGGCTCGGGGTACAACAAGATGCAGAGAACTCTCGCGGGACACGCTCACTCCTCGTGCAACGAATGGCGCCATTGAGGAACCATCCTGTTGTCACTTTGAAGGAAGCGGCCCGGAATCGACGGTGATCGCCATCACAAAGGTGTTTGCCCGGCCCAAGCGGCCAGCGCAGGCTGAATAGCGGACATGTGTAAGCCCAGGCATCTGCGGGCTGTTTCCTGCCTGCCAAAAAGAAAGGAGCCGGCGGACCGGCTCCCTCGGCAAGGCGACGCAGAGCTAACGATCGCGATGATCGTCATGGTCGTGGTGATGCCAGAAGTGGTCATACTCCATCCGGTATCCACGGCGAAAGCCGTCACGAAAGTCCGGGCGCTGGTCTCGCGGCCGGTCGGGATGGCGAAAGGTGTCGTGCCGGCGCGGATCGGGTTGACGATGAGCATCGATATCGTGCCGCGCGGCTTCAATTCCGTCCTTGAATCCGCTGTGCCAGGCCGAGGACCAGCTTCCCGGCGGCTCCATCGGCTGCCACGCGCCCGGCGGCGGTGGACCTTCCTGCGCGTGGGCCATGAAGGTCGTTCCGCCCGTAAAAGCCAGACCTGCAATCAAAGCGATCGTTAATTTTGCATGTTTCATAATTCGCTCCTGAAGTCTTCTGCAATGAGCAGTCTTTCCTTTGCTGGGATGCGGCGGCGCGCTCGGAAAACGGCTGCAACTGGCAGGAAATTGCGGCTCAATTCGCCTCAGCAGAGCTGCTGACAGGCAACTTTTTCGAAAGCGGGCCAGGCTATGCTTTGCGCATTCCAGGAATTTGCGGGGCCGCATTGCCGGTGACTTCCAGTGCCAGAGCCTCTGCCCATTCCGACGCGGCATCGACAAGGCAGTCCGAGGGGATGTCCTCCACCGTATGCGAAGACAAGCCGAACCGGCAGCCAATGGCCCAGGCTCCGGCACGCCTCGCGGTCAGAATATCCACACTGGAGTCGCCGACCATAAGCGTCTCCTGAGGCGAGACCTCCGCTTCTCGGATGAGCGTGGTGAGACCCTCGGGATCGGGCTTCTTGGTCGCGAAGCTGTTGCCTCCGTAGATGCGGAACATGTAGGGGCTCAGGCCCAGACCGTCGCAGATCGCAACCGACGGCCCGATTGGTTTGTTGGTCAGCACGGCCATCCTGCGCGGCCGACCGTCAGGAGCCATACGCATCGCTTCGAGGGATTCGAACACCCCCGGATATACGTAGGTGTAATCCAGTTTGTGCTCGCGATAATGCGCCAGGAAGTGTTGCAGCGCATTTTCCACCAGGGGCTCGTCGTCCGGATCCCCCAGCGCACGGCGGACCAGCATCCCTGCACCGTCGCCGATATAGGTTGCGATAATCTCTTCGGGCAACGGTTGCCGACCGAACTCGGTGAGCATGGCGTTGATCGAGTTCGTCAGGTCCAGCCGCGAATCGATCAGCGTCCCGTCCAGGTCAAAGACGATCAGGCGAATTCTGCTGGCGGGGACAGGATTGTGCAGATGCAGCATGGCTCCAGTGTACGGGGCCGAGCTCTCACCGCGCCGGCTCGCGCGATTCGCACTCCCCGGGTATGCTTCCTCCATGCGGAAAATGCACGTCTGTTCGCTGCTGACGGCAGCCTGCCTGGCATCCCTGCCCCTGGCTCACGCGACCGATAAGAACCACTTCCCTTCCAATGAAGACCTCCGGCACGTGCGCTCGATGGCCCAGCCGAGGCTTTCCCCTGACGGCAAACAGGTGCTGCTTCAGGTATCTGACGCAACTGCCGACGGAGGCAAAAGCCATCTCTGGCTGGTCGATATAAAAGCCAATACCGCGCGGCAGCTCACCTATTCCTCCGCCGCTGAAAAACGGGGCGAGTCCGCTGGCGAGTGGATGCCCGACGGCGACAGCGTCCTGTTCCTCGCCCACCGCGGCGAGCACACGCAGCTCTACCGATTGCCGATGAACGGCGGCGAGGCCCATTCCTTCGACGTGAAAATTGTCCCGCCCGTCGATGAATCGAAGGAGCCTGACGCCATTCCACCTGCAAAGAAAGACCACGACAACAAAGACAGTGCGAAGCCGGAGCCGGTAGAAGCCGATATCTCGCGCTACTTCATCGCCCCGAATGGAAAGACAATCGCCATCCTCATCCGTGATCCTGAAACGTCCGGCGAGAAGAAGGAGCATGAAGAGAAAGCCGACGCCGTGGATGTGAATGCTAGCCCGCATGGAACGCGCCTGTACCTGCTCGACCCGCAGAGCGGGAAGGTGACCATAACAGCCGTCGCCCCCAACGTGGAACGGGTGGCCTGGGCCAAACAGAGCGATCGTCTGCTCGCCCTCTGCGAGCCCATGCACGACGAAGGCGATATTTCTCCGGGAGCGACCGCATGGGTGCTCACCATCGCGGATCCGGATCACCCCAGGCAGATCGCCACCGCCCCGACGACGATCGGATCGGCAACCTGGTCTCCGGACGACCACCAGATTTACTTCCTGGCTCAGGCCAGGGCCGACGCCCCTCCAGGCTACAGCGATTTGTATGCCCTCACTCTGGACGACGGCGCCGTTCGCGACCTGAGCGAAGGCTTCGCTGGCAGCATCGGTCACGCAGAGCCCATCGCCACGGGCGATGCAGTTCTGGAAGACGTGCAGACAGGGACACATACAACCATCGCGCGATTCGTGGAAGGTCGCCACGAACTCCTGCATTTTGGCAACGCCACAGTGACACAACTGAACACCAACGCTCACCGCACCGGTTGGGTCTGGATTGGCGCGTCCAGCGATCGGCCGCCGACCCTCCATTACGCGGATGAGCTGGGCCAGCAGCCAACCGTGCTGAAGACTCCGGATCTGCCGCCGGGCTCATGGACCCCGATCCACTCACAACTCGTCACCTGGAAGAGCGACGCCTTCAGCATTGAAGGTTTGCTCTATCTGCCTCCGCAGGCGGACCACGCAAAGGTGCCGCTGATTGTGGATGTGCATGGCGGCCCGACGGGGGCGTTTGAGGACAACTGGAACGCTCTGACGGAATTCCTGCTGGGCCAGGGATGGGCGGTACTGCGAACCAATCCGCGAGGCAGCACCGGCTATGGCGCCGCTTTTGCCGCCGCTAACAAGAATGACATGGGCGGCGGCGACTATCGCGACATCATGGCGGGCGTCGATGCCGTGATCGCAAAGTACCCCATCGATCCCAATAAGCTCGCGCTTATCGGCTACAGCTACGGCGGCGAGATGGCCGGCTTCGTGGAAGGCCGCACCGACCGCTTCAGGGCGATTGTCGCCGGCGCGCCGGTTATCGATCAGGAGAGCGAGTATGGCACGGAAGACGGCTCCTGGTACGACCGCTGGTTCTACGGAGGACATCCCTGGGAGCGCCCCGAGTCGGCATGGCGCCAGAGTCCGCTCGCCGATGTTGCGAAGGCAAAGACTCCGTTCCTGCTGCTGCAGGGGGAAAGCGACAAGACCGATCCGCTGGGCCAGAGCGAGGAAATGTATCGTGCACTGCGACAGATGGGCGTCCCGGTCGAGTTCGTCGAATACCCCCGCGAGGACCACGGTCCGCTCGCCGGCGGCATCTTCGGCATGCCCAGCCCCGAGCCCTGGCATGGCTTCGACGGGCGCCAGCGGATCGTGATGTTCATCAGGAAGGGATTCGGTGAACCATCGAATCCGTGATGGGAAACCAGGGCCGGCCTTGAATCCCCCGAGCATGCCCGCATGGTTACCACGCTGCGCCTCCCGCTCTGTATACTTAGTCCCCTCTCCCAAAGGGCTCTCCGTGTGCCTCAAAATCGGAAAGGAAAAAAGCTATGCCCAGTTATCTGGTGCAGTTGTCGTACACGTCCGCGGGTCTCGCAGCGCTCATGGACCGTCCCCAGGATCGGAACGAAGCGGTACGCAAGCCGATCGAGAAACTCGGCGGCAAGGTCGACCGTTTCTACCTGTCGTTTGGCGAGTTTGACGTGATGGGCATCGTGGAGATGCCGAGTAACGTCAGCGCTGCGGCTTTCTCCATGGCCCTGGGAGCGGGCGGAGCCTGCGCCAACGTGCGGACAACTCCGTTGATGACCACAGAAGAAGGGATGGAGGTCATGAAGAAGGCAGCTGGCTGCGGGTACAAGCCGGCAAAGAAAAAGTAACGGCGAGGGTCCCGGGGCTAAAGGGGAACTTAGTGCTTTCCGGCTCCGGCGCTTTCCAGCTTCGCTTCGGCCTCCGCCATCACCTCGTTGGCGTGGGCGTACTTGTCCGCATCCTCGCCAGCCTCGCTCCACAGCTTTTGTCCCTGCTGCATCTGCGTTTCCGCGGCGCCGGCGTCGATCTCTTCCGGCTTCTGTGCGTACTCGGCCAGGATGGTCACCCGATCAGGCAGCACTTCCACGAAACCCCGCGCCACGCTGTAGCGCTGGTCCCCGGCCTCGCCGCCGTGAAGGCGCACTTCGCCCGCCCCAATCTCGGCCAGCAGCGGAGCGTGCCCGCGCAGGACCTCCAGATATCCGGTCTTAGCCGGCACCTCGACCGCCTCGACCGCCTGATCCACAAGAATGCGTTCAGGAGTCACCAGCCGGACTTTCAGCGTCTCCGCCATTATTTCGAGACCGCCTTCAGCTTTTCGGCTTCTTCCAGCACTTCTTCAATGTTGCCTCGCATGTAGAATGCCTGCTCCGGCACATCGTCGTGCTTGCCTTCAATGACTTCCTTGAAGCTGCGCACCGTGTCGGCGATCTTACAGTATTTACCCGGAATACCCGTGAACTGCTCGGCCACATGGAAGGGCTGCGAAAGGAACTTCTGCACCTTGCGGGCGCGCGAAACGGTGATCTTGTCCTCTTCCGACAGCTCGTCGATGCCCAGAATGGCGATGATATCCTGCAGGTCCTTGTAGCGCTGCAGAATGCGTTTCACGCCCTGGGCCACGTCATAGTGTTCCTGCCCGACCGCGCGCGGCGTAAGGATGCGGGAGGTGGAGGCCAGCGGATCGACCGCGGGATAAATCCCCAGCTCCGACAGCGGGCGAGAAAGCACCGTGGTGGCGTCAAGGTGAGCAAAGGTCGTCGCCGGCGCCGGATCCGTAAGGTCGTCGGCGGGCACGTATACCGCCTGCACTGACGTGACCGACCCGCGCTTCGTCGACGTGATGCGCTCCTGCAGCTCGCCCATCTCCGTCGCCAGGTTCGGCTGGTAGCCGACGGCGGACGGCATACGGCCCAGCAGCGTCGAAACCTCAGAGCCCGCCTGTGTGAAACGGAAAATGTTATCGATGAAGAGCAGCGTGTCCGCGCCTTCCTCATCGCGGAAGAACTCAGCGACTGTCAGCCCGGTGAGCGCCACGCGCAGACGCGCGCCTGGCGGTTCGGTCATCTGGCCGTAGATCAGGGCAGCCTTCGATTTCGCGGGCTCTTTCAGGTTGATGACACCTGACTCCTGCATTTCGAGCCAGAGGTCGTTCCCTTCGCGGGTGCGCTCGCCTACACCGGCGAACACAGAGAATCCGCCATGCTGGGAGGCGACGTTGTTGATCAGCTCCTGAATGATCACTGTCTTGCCGACGCCGGCACCGCCAAACAGGCCAATCTTGCCGCCCTTCAGGAAGGGCTGGATCAGGTCAATGACCTTGATGCCGGTCTCGAACATTTCCTCGTGGGTCGACTGCTCGTCAAACGCCGGTGCCGGCCGATGAATCGGCTTTCGCTCCTTAGCATCCACTGGGCCCAGCGCATCCACCGGCTGCCCGATCACGTTCAGCACGCGCCCCAGGGTCGCACGACCCACCGGCACCGTGATGGGGCCGCCCTGATCGATGGCCTTCATGCCGCGCACCATGCCTTCGGTGGCTTCCATAGCCACGCAGCGCACTCGCCCTTCGCCGAGGTGTTGTTCCACTTCGAGAATCACGTTGATGGGCACCGGAACGGTGAAGCCGTCGCTCACCACACGCAGCGCCTGGTAGATGGGAGGCATAGTCGCCTCTTCGAACTGCACGTCTACCGCGGGACCGGAAATCTGTATCACTCTGCCGATGTTCTCTGCCATAACTCTCGCTCTAGATGGCGGCTGCGCCGCTCACGATTTCGATAATTTCTTTGGTGATCGCCGCCTGACGAACGCGGTTCATGGTCAGGGTCAGCGAATCGATCATGTCCGATGCGTTGTTGGTCGCCGAATCCATCGCCGTCATACGGGCGGCATGCTCGGCGGCTACCGATTCCAAAGTCGCGTGATACAGCTGCGAGGTGACGTAGCGGGGCAGCACATCCGCAAAAATCTCCGCCGGCGACTGCTCGTAGATATAGTCCACCTCGGCCGTTCCGAAGTGCTTCGCCTCGTCCTCGATCTGCTTCTGCGCTGCCGCGGCTTCCTGCGGATAGAGACTCACACCCGCTGACAGAGCCGCTTCCGCCGCCCTCTCCCGCTCTTCCGCGGTGAACTCCTGCGCCTCGGCCAGCTGCTGCTCGCCCAGTGTCAAAATGGGCAGAACCCGCTCCACCACAACCCGCTGCTGGATAACCGATTTGAATTCGTTGTAAACCAGATAAGCCGCGTCGATCTCTTCATGCGTATAGCGCGCAATGATCTCCTCGGCCATCTCGCGAATCCGCTCGTAATCCAGCTTTTCCAGAAGTCCGGTCGATTCGCCGATGACTTCAATGTTGCTGCCCCGCCGGCGCTCCCGGCGGTTTGAGCCTTCCGGGGGTTCGGCGAACTGAGCAGCCGGGTACCGCCGGCGGAAAAGATCGCGCCCCTTGCGCCCGATTGCCTCGATATCGATCTGCTTGCGGTCATTCTCGATGATGAAATTGGCGGCAGCCTTAAAGATGTTGTTGTTGAATGCGCCCGCGAAGCCTTTGTCTCCGGAAACGACAACCAGCAGAATGCGCTTCTCGGGCCGCGTCAGCAGCAGCGGATGGCGGCATTCGCCCGTTTCCGGATCGTAGATTTCGGCCCGGCGCTTCAGCGACTCCAGCACGCTGGCCAGCATCGCCGCGTACGGACGCGCGGCAACCGCCCGCTCCTGAGCGCGCCGCAGCTTCGCCGCCGAAACCATCTTCATGGCTTTGGTGATCTGGCGCGTGTTGCGTACGCTGCGGATACGCCGCCGTAAATCGAGAACGTTGGCCATTCCTTACCGGGCCGCTCCTACCGGCTGCACGTCTTCCTTCTTCTTTTCCTGCGAATCCAGCGGTTGCACAGCGCTCTGCTTCAGCCTGGCTCCCTCATGTTCCGCCAGGAAGTTCTGCTTGTATTCCTTCAGCGCCGCATGAATGCGGTTCCGCAAATCGTCGTCCAGCGCCTTCTTCGTGGCGATGTCGTTCAGCAGCTGGCTCTGAGCCGAATCCAGGTAGGGATAGAGCCCGTCTTCGAAGGCGCGGATCTGCTCCACTTTCAGGTCGTCCAGGTAGCCCTGGGTCCCGGCAAAGAGAATGATCACCTGCTTTTCGGCCGGAATCGGATGGAACTGCGGCTGCTTCAGCAGTTCGGTCAAACGCTTTCCACGGTTAAGCTGATTCTGCGTAATCTTGTCCAGATCGCTGCCGAACTGTGCAAAGGCGGCCAGTTCCCGATACTGCGCCAGATCAAGCTTCAGCGTGGAACCCACCTGCTTAATCGCTTTGATGGCCGCCGAAAATCCCACGCGCGACACCGACAGGCCCACGTTCACCGCCGGGCGCACGCCGGAGTTGAAAAGATCCGTTTCCAGGAAGATCTGCCCGTCCGTAATCGAAATCACGTTCGTGGGAATGTACGCCGAAACGTCGCCCGCCTGCGTCTCGATCACCGGCAGAGCGGTCAGCGAACCGCCACCGTTCTTGTCGCTCAGCTTCGAGGCGCGCTCCAGCAACCGGGAGTGAAGATAGAAGACGTCGCCCGGATAGGCCTCTCGGCCGGGCGGCCGGCGCAGCAGCAGCGAAATCTCGCGGTAAGCGATCGCGTGCTTCGACAGATCGTCAAAGATCACCAGCGCGTGCCGACCCTTGTCGCGGAAGTATTCGCCCAGGGCGCATGCCGCGTAGGGCGCCAGATACAGCATGGGCGCCGGTTCCGACGCTGACGCGGCCACCACAATCGTGTGGCCCATGGCGTCGTACTCTTCCAGCGTCTGCACCACCTGGGCAATCGAGGAGCGCTTCTGCCCGATCGCGCAGTAAATGCAGATCAGGTCGTTGCTCTTGTTGTTGATGATGGTGTCCAGCACCACCGCGGTCTTGCCGGTCTGGCGGTCGCCAATGATCAGCTCACGCTGGCCGCGGCCGATCGGGATCATCGAGTCGATGGCCTTCAGCCCCGTCATCATGGGCTCGCGCACCGGCTGGCGATCGATGACGCCCGGCGCCAGCCGTTCCACCGGCAGCATCGCGGAGGTCTGGATCGGACCCTTGTCGTCGATTGGCTGGCCCAGCGAATTCACCACGCGCCCGATCATGGCATCGCCCACCGGCACGCTGAGAATCTTTCCCGTGCGCTTCACCTGGTCGCCTTCGCGGACCTCGGTGTAGTCACCGAGCAGCACGCTGCCCACCTGATCCTCTTCGAGGCTCATGGCCAGACCGGCGATGCCGTGGGGGAATTCCAGCAACTCGCCGGCCATCACCTTATCCAGTCCGTGCAGGCGGGCGATGCCATCGCCGAGGGTGATGACGGTTCCAACTTCATCGACGCGCATCTTCGCGTCGTAGTTGGCGATTTGCTCCTTCAGGAGCGCGGTTATCTCGTCTGCCTTGATCTGCGCCATGCTCGTTTGTTCCTGATCCGCTTCCGATTCCTGTTATGTCGCTGTGGGTTTTTGCTAACTCGCCGTCAGTTCTTCCCGGAGCCGGTCCAGCCGTCCCCGCACCGAGCCGTCGTACACCGTGCTCCCGACCTGAACCACCGCTCCCCCGATGAGAGAGCCGTCTACTTCGTACTGAGCCTCCACCTGCCCACCGGTCAGGTCCGCAATCTGCTTTTCCAGCTCCTGCCGCTCCTGTTCATCCAGCTTGCGCGCCGAGATGACTTTCGCTTCCGAGATGTTCAGCCGCTGGTTGATCTCGCGACGAACCTCCGCCAATACGTCGTCCAGCCCGCCGATCCGATCGTTGCGAATCAGCACCGCAATCAGGTTCCGCGTCGGCTGCGCCATCTGCAGCCGGGCATTCAGTTTGTCCAGCAGAGCCACCTTCTGCTCCACCGGGAACGAAGGGTCTGTAAAGAATTCCCGCAGCGGCCGGCTCTCGTGCCACGCCGCGGCGAAATCCCCCAGCTGCCGCTGCGCGTCCTGCACATTCAGCCGCCCCTCAATGAGCACATCGGCGAAGGCTCGCGCGTATCGGGATGCAAAACTCGCCATTTATGCCTTCCCCCGCGAGCCGCTGTTCAGATTCTTTCCGAATTCACGAATCAGCGCGCGATCGGTATCCGTGGAAAGCTGCAGCTTGCGCATGGCGTGATCGATGGCCAGATCGGCCGCGAATTTTTTCAGGTCGCGCTGCGCCGCAGACTGGACGGCGGCGATCTCCTGCTCGGCTGAGGCCACAATGCGCTCTCGTTCCGATTCCATTGCCGCATGGATGCGCGTTTCATCCTGGGCAGCTTCCTGCTCCACCTGCCGGCGGATCGCATCGATCTCCGAGTCCAGCCGATGCAGCCTCGCTTCTACCTCGGCCAGACGCCGATTGGCCTCTTCGGTTGCAACTCGCGCCCCCACCAAATCCTGCTGCATCTTCTCCGAGCGGCTACGCAACAGCTTCGGAACAATTCTGAACAGTACGATCAGGACCGCCCCCAGCAGCACCCCGGAGTTGATATCCTCGAAAATCTGCGCCGCCGTTTCCGTGCTGAGATGCAAAGTTCGCGCAATGCCCTGCACCATCGGCGAGTGCCGGTACTGTTCAATCTGGTTTTCGCTCTCAGGAGCATCCATGTGCTCGTCTTTGGCGATCGACCGGGCGGCTGACTGGGAGGCCGTGGCGCCGGCTTGAGCATGGCTTTGGGCATGGCTTTGGGCATGGAGCCGTGGCACCGTCACCCCTGACAGCGCTACACACACACATGCGAGCCAAACGATGAAGACAGTACGCTTCAATGCATGCTCTCCGCTGCGGTCGAAGGCAGGACCGCGGCCAGCACCTGCGCCGCCAGTTGGCCGGCGGAGGCTTCAATTTGTTTCCGCGCCTCGGCACTCTGGGCCTGCAGAGCCGTCTGGGCCGCATGCACCTGCTGCTGGGCCGACAGCCGAGCGGCCGCCAAAGCGCTCTCCCGTTCGGCGTTCCACTGCCGGATGCGCTGCTCTCGGGCCCGGAAAACCTCGGCCCGCGCCACCCGCAGCTTCGCTTCATATTCCTGAGCCCGAACATCCGCCTCAGCGATCGCCAGACGCGATCTTTCCAGTGCGCCGACTGTGCGCTCCCGGCGCTCTGTGCGCACTTGCTGGAGCCGGCCATACAGGATGTAACGGTAGGCCAACACCAGCAAAATGAACAGGATCAGCGTCGGCACGGCACCGAGCGCAAGATCACCGATCTGATGCAGCAATTCATCCATAGGTAGACAGGCTGGCGGTCGGAAACGGCTGAAGACCAGGTGGAACCTTAGGTTCTAACAGACGCCAAAAATGAGTGTCAAATAACGAAAGACACTTACTTTTGCGCTGCCAGGCCATGGTTCCTGCGAACAAGCCTTGCCAGCGGGTTTTTTTTGATCCCGCCACCGGCGGCCCTTGACCGAACCAGGTTCCGGCGTATGATGAGAATACCACCTCGACCCGGGTCAGGGTCGGCGAACCGGATGATCGGAGTTCCCACCACTCTGTCATCCGGTTCGTTTTGTCTACAGGCAAATTTCAGCTGTTTCGCGTCGACCGAAATCTTCGGTACCGTCCCAGCAGCGACGCGGGACCTGCCACCGTCATCCTCACCAGGTTTCCTTCGTACTCGCGATCGGTAACTACCGCACCCGCTTCCAGCGCCGCCAGCGTATCCGCCTCTGACTGCGGCACCTGAAATCTCTGCTCCAGAATCGGGTCCTGCACCAGTTCTTCGTCGATGCGCCCCAACAGCTCCTCCAGACCCGTCCGCAGCCTCGCGGAAATCGGCACGCCGCGCCCAAACAGCGCCGCCGTTTGCTCCACACTCAGCAGATCCGCCTTATTCAAAACCTCAATCCGCGGCTTCCGCAGCACATCCAGTTCCGCCAGAACCTTCTCCACCTCCGCCTTGTGCTCCTCACGCAGCGGACTGGAGGCGTCGCGAACATGCACCAGAACCTCCGCCTGACGCACCTCCTCCAGCGTCGCTCGAAACGAGGTGACCAGCGTGTGGGGCAGATCGCGAATAAACCCGACCGTGTCGGAGAGCAGGATCTTTCTCCGGCTGGGCAGGTGAAGCGCGCTCAGCTTCGGATCGAGCGTCGCAAACATCCGCTCCGACTCCAGCACGCCTCCGTGCGTCAGCGCGTTAAACAGCGTGCTCTTCCCTGCATTCGTGTACCCCACCAGCGCCACGGTTGGCACCGGAACCGATTCCCGCCGCTGCCGCTGCTGGGTGCGAATCCGCCGCACCGCCTCCAGATCCCGCCGCAGTTGCAGAACCCGCCGCTGAATCCGCCGGCGATCCGTCTCCAGCTGCGTCTCGCCCGGCCCCCTCGTGCCAATGCCGCCTCCGAGCTGGGACATAGCTTTGCCCCGGCCGGTCAGCCGGGGCAGCATGTACTCCAGCTGCGCCAGCTCCACCTGCAGCTGGCCCTCGCGGGTGCGCGCATGCCGCGCAAAAATGTCCAGAATCAGCTGGGTCCGGTCGATCACCCGGCACGGCAGGGCGTCTTCCAGGTTGCGGAGTTGAGTCGGGCTCAGATCGTGGTCGAAAACCACCAGATCGGCCTGGCTTGATACGGCCAGCGCGGCGAGTTCTTCCACCTTGCCGCTACCCAGCAGGGTGGCCGGATCCGCCTTCGGCCGATGCTGCCCCATCTCCACCGTCAGGCTCGCCCCGGCGCTGACCACCAGCTCCCGGAATTCCTCGAGGCGCGATTCTTCCTCGGTAACGCCGCGCGCAACCTGTGCCGATTCGGCCCCATCTTCTTCGCTTCGAGCGGCGGCACGCGCCTGGGCCGCTCCCCGGGACAGACCTTTCCCCGGGCGCCCAAAGGAGACTGATACCAGCAGAGCGCACTCCCCCTTTGGACCCGTCGCACTCAAGGACATGGAACGATGCGCGCCTGCTTCAACCCCCGACCCCTCAGGATCCCGAGGCTTCCTGCACCGCCCCTGGCGGCGCCACCGCCACCGGTCCCGTCTGCGCGCTGTGCGGAGGCCGGTGCTCGCCATGCAGCACGGAACGCGTGCTGACCACGGTCGAGATGGCGTGCTTGAAAATCAGCTGCTCCTGGCTATTGTTCTCCAGGAGAACCGAATATTTATCGAATGAGCGGATCTTTCCAGTGAGTTTCACGCCGCTCACCAGATAAATCGTGATCGGGGTTTTGTCTTTGCGAACAGTGTTCAGGAAAGTGTCCTGAATGTTCTGTGCCGGCTTGTTATCCATGAGCCGATCTCCTTTTCCCTCTTTTTTTGTCCTGACGGTGAACCTGCCAACTACGGGAAAAACCACAGCGAAGCCAAAACTTGAACCGCCGCACCCACCATCAGGGCGTGTAATCCACCATACGAGCATGCCCGGCGTTTACGCAAATGGGCTTCGCCCAAAATATTGGGCTCCTACCGGCGATGCCGGCGATGCCTTCTCTCGTGGATCGAACGCGCCGCGGACGAGACCACTGGAGCCGGCGCGCCTACCCTCCGCACCAGAACTCCTTCCATGTGATACGCCTGGATCGTCGTTGTATCGGGCCTTACCACGCCCGTCTGCGGATCCAGAGAGGCGCTGAACGGATCCGTCGCAGCCCGAAAGGAAAACACCGGTTCCGTCTGATTCCCAAAGGTTTGCCGGGTCACCGTGACGGGCAGATACCCGGCGATATTCCGCTCCCGATACGCGGTCTCGTAGCGGTGCTTCTTCACATTCCAGGTGAAAACCCGCAGCTGATCGAAGTCAAACGGCAGGCCGTCCCGCCAGGGCGCCATCACAGTCACATACTCCGGGACCTGATTCCCGGGCACATTGGCTCCCGGATCCTCCACGGTTCTGAGCACATAGGCCCCAACGACCTTCTGACCTTCCGCCAGCCCGGCAATGGCGTCGGGAACATCCTCATCGAGCGTGCGCCCCCGAATCCAGCCCACCCGCCCGGAACTCGCCCGCACCAGCCAGTAGTCTTCGAGCGCAGGATTGGCCAGATCGTCCACATTCTTCTTCTGTTCCGCTTTCCCGGCCTTTACAGTCTTCTTCGTCGGCAGCGGCACCGCCTGCGGAGCCTCAGGCCGCGGAACTGACGCCCGCATCAGCAACTGCAGCTTTGCATTCTCCGGCAGCAGGTAAAACCGGTTCGACGTGCGCCCAGGCGCATCGCGCAACCAGTAGTCTTCCCGTAGAATCGCGGTCGCTACCACCGGATCGCTGGCGTTGTCCTTCTCCATCTGCCCAAACCGATCGTAGACATTCTGGTCGATGACAGCGTGATCTTCGATCCAGCCGATCTCGCCCTTGTCTGTTTTGACCCTCAGAAAGCGCCGGGCGTGCTCCAGCACCTGCAGCCGCTGTCCGTTGGTCACCTCGGCCACCCGGTTGCTTACCGCGGCGACCCGGTCGCGCAGGAACGTCCCCCGCGCCCACACATAGACATATTCGTGGGAAGCATGCGGCGTGAGCCGTGCGCAGCCCTGCAACAGCAGGATTCCGAGGAGCAAAATCCGTCCGGAACGGCGGAGGAAGGCAGAAGAAAGACCCATGGAACTGGTAAGAACCGATGTTGTGGATGTCGCGGGTTAACCAAAGGATACATGGAATTGCCGGGCGCGAACGACCTTGCCGAACCACCGCAGATTCCTTTGGTACCCTCGGGAAACAGCTTGCGAGAAAATGCCTCGATACCCTGGCTTTTGTACCGGGCGTGGCTTCAGCCCCTGCAACACATTCTTTCCCCGCGGGCGTTGGCCTTTGATCAGGGAGCTCCTAGACCTGCGGCTTCGGGGTCAGCCGGACAAACCGCGGCGCCAGTTCCTCCCACTTCGACATCAGCCAATACGCCCGTGTGCTCGCGGTCTTCTCCGCGTGCAGCTGCACCAGGCCCAGAATGCTCTCCCTCGCCTCGGCATCCAGTGTCTCGTACCGCTCTGGCGCGAGGAAGCCCGCGTGATAGCGCTTTCCTGACAGAAATCGCCCGTCTTCGTCGAAGACCCAGGCAATCCCGCCCGTCATACCCGCACCAAAGTTTGTGCCGGTCGTGCCCAGCACCGCCACCAGGCCACCGGTCATGTACTCGCAGCCGTGGTCGCCCACGCCCTCCACGATCGCCAGCGCGCCGGAATTCCGCACCGCGAAGCGCTCTCCAGCACATCCGGCGGCGAACAGGGCTCCGCTCGTCGCCCCATAGAGCGCCACATTGCCGAGGATGGTGTGCAGTTCGGGCTGGAGCGCCGCGCGGCCCTGCCCACGCAGGATGATCTCCCCGCCAGACAAGCTCTTACCGACAAAATCGTTAGCCAGACCTTTCAGGATGAGCTGCATCCCCGGAACGGCAAAGGCTCCAAACGACTGCCCTGCCTCACCGGTGAGCCGGAACGTCAGCGTGGCCGGCGATGTCTTCCCGCCCGACTGCAGCATGGCCAACTCGCCGGCCAGCCGCGCCCCAAACGTCCGATCCTCATTGGCGATCAGCGAATCGATGACGAAGTGCTCGCCCGCCTCGTACGCCGCCAGCGCGGCCTGAACCCACGCATCGTCGATCGGCGCGTGTTCTTCCGGCCGCAGATTCCGGCTTCCCTGCCAGTGCCGCGCTCCCGCCGCTCCGCCATCCGCCGGCGCCGCCAGCATCGCGCCCAGGTCAAGACAGCCGTCGAACCGTACCTGCTCCAGCAAATCCGTCCGCCCGATCGCCGCCTCCAGCGACGGAAGCCCCAGCTGCGCCACCAGCGCGCGAATCTCCCCGGCCAGGCCTTCAAAAAACCGAACCAGGTGCTCCGGCTTGCCGCGGAACTTCGCTCGCAGCTCCGGCCGCTGCGTGGCAATCCCCGTTGGACAGGTATTCAGGTGGCACTGCCGCGCCATGTCACACCCCAGCGCCACCAGCACCGCCGTTCCAAAGGCATACTCATCGGCGCCCAGCAGAGCGGCCATCACTACGTCCCGCGCCGTCCGCAGCCCGCCGTCGCAGCGCAGACGCACCCGTCCGCGCAGCCCGTTCCGGATGAGCACCTGCTGCGCCTCCGCCAGCCCCAGCTCCCAGGGACTCCCCGCATACTTAATGCTCGACAGCGGCGACGCACCCGTCCCCCCGTTGTGCCCGGCAATCACGATGTAGTCCGCGTAGGCCTTGGCCACGCCCGCGGCCACCACGCCCACCCCGCACTCGGAAACCAGCTTCACCCCGATCGCCGCCTTCGGATTAATCCGCCGCAGGTCGTGGATCAGCTGCGCCAGGTCTTCGATCGAATAAATATCGTGGTGCGGCGGCGGACTGATCAGCTGCACCCCAGGCTGCGCATGCCGCAGCCGCGCAATCAGCTCCGTCACCTTGTGCGCCGGCAGTTGCCCGCCTTCACCCGGCTTCGACCCCTGCGCGATCTTAATTTCCAGTTCTTCCGCATGCATCAGGTACCGCGCCGTCACTCCAAAGCGCGCCGACGCCACCTGCTTCACCTTGTTGTTCAGCAGATGCGACGGCACCTTCGCACCCACCAGCGGCAAATCCACGTCCGGTGTATACACCGCGGGATCTTCCCCGCCCTCGCCCGTATTCGACCGCCCGCCCAGCAGGTTCATCGCAGCCGTAATCGTCTGGTGCGCCTCCGGGCTCAGCGACCCCAGCGACATCGCGCTCGCAATAAACCGCCGATAAAAATTCTCCGCCGGTTCAACCGCATCCACCGGCAACGGCGCCGCCGCCGCCCGAATCTCCAGCAGATCGCGCAGAACCGCCGGTTCTTTCTCCGTCGCCTGGGTCGTGAACGCCTGCCACGCAGCCGGCTGATCCGCAGCCGCGGCCGCCGCCGCCTTCGTCGCCCCGGTAATCGTCTGCAGCAGGCGCACCGTCTGTGGCTGCCACCCATGCGGCTCCGAGCGCTCCGCCTTTCGGAAGCGCACCCATCCATAATCCGGCAGCTCTTTTGAAGCCGCCACCACCGTCACCAGCGGGCCGCCGCCATCGCCCGCGTCGGCATGTTCCCCGCCTGCCTCGGCGCCCGGCGCGCCCAGCCACAGCGCCCGCACCGTGGTCTCCAGTTCCGGAAACCCAATCCCCCCAATTGGCGCCGGCGTGCCCTCAAAGCACCGATCCACCACCTCCAGGCTCAGCCCAAGACAGTCGAACAGATGCGCGCCGCGGTAGCTGTCCACCACCGAAATGCCCATCTTCGACATGATCTTCGCCAGCCCCAGATCGAAGGCATGCAGCAGGTTCGCTTCGCCCCTCTCCGGATTCATCTGCCGCGCCGTCTCCAGCGCCAGCCACGGGCAAATCGCCCCCGCCCCCATGCCCATCAGCACCGCGGCATGATGCAGATCGCGGCAGTCGCCCGCCTCCACCGCCAGCCCCACCCGGATGCGCTCCCCGCTCCGGATCAGCGTGTGGTGCACCGCGCCCAAAGCCAGTGCCATCGGAATCGGCATCGCCTGCTCCCCGCAACCGCGATCGGTCAGCAGCAGCACCGCGGCCCCGCCGCGCACTAACTGCACCGCCTTCGTGCACAGATCTTCGATCGCCGTCAGCAGGTTGCACTTCGGATGAAATACACAGTCCAGCACCGCCAGCGGCAGGTCGCCCGCCAGATCGTGCTTGCGCCGGTGCAGCGACTCCATCTGCGCCAGCGAAAGAAACGGCGACTCCAGAGACAAACCCGGCAGCCGCTCCCGCGTGTTCAACACATGCGGCCACGGACCCAGGCGCGTATGCAGCTGGATCACGCACACCTCCCGCAGCGAATCGATCGGCGGATTCGTCACCTGCGCAAATCGCTGCCGGAAAAACGCATACACCGGCCGCGGCGTCCGCGCCAGCGGCGCGATCGGCGTGTCATCGCCCATCGACCAGACGGCGTCCTTGCCGTCCATCGCCATCGGCTTCAACACCATGTTCACGTCTTCTTTGGTGTAGCCAAACCCCAGCTGCAACCGGTTCAGCTCCGCCGCTTCAATTCCCTGCACCGGCGTATCGTCCTCGAGGGTCGCCTTTTGCAGCAGCGCCTCGTACTGTGGCGCCGACTGGTCGAACACCGCCTGCAGTTCATCGTCTTCGTAGAAAACATGGCGATCCAGATCCGCCAGCAGCATCTGCCCCGGCCCCAGCCGCCCGCTGTGCACAATCTTTTCCGGATCCAGATCCACCAGACCCGCTTCCGACCCGGCCACCACCAGATGATCGTCGGTCACAAAGAACCGGCACGGCCGCAGTCCATTCCGATCCAGCGCCGCCCCGATCAAATGCCCGTCCGTAAACGACACCGCCGCCGGCCCATCCCACGGCTCAATGCAGTCCCCGTGATACGCCAGAAACGCCGAGTGCCGCCCAGTATCCGCCGGCGGCATGACCATCCGCACCGCCTCGGCCACGTTGCGGCCGTTCCGCGCCAGCAGCTCGATGACTTCATCGAGACTCGTCGAATCCGACCCACTCGGCGTAAAAATCGGCCGCAGCTCATCCGGCAGCGTCGCCGCCCGCGCCGTCATCCGCGCCCGGTTCCCCCAGATCGTGTTGATCTCCCCGTTGTGTCCCAGAATCCGGAATGGCTGCGCCCGATCCCA
>DASXFH010000064.1:0-4392 GCA_036489655.1 Acidobacteriaceae bacterium
ACTCGGTTTTGCCCTGGGCGTGGAGCATTTTGATCCTCGTGTCTATCAGCCTCATCCGCCCGGCTATTTCTTGTATATCTGCCTGGGCAAGCTGTTTCATGTACTTATCCCGGATGTGAACTTCGCGCTCGTCCTGTTGAGCATCGCCGCCAGTTGCGGAGCGGCCGCGCTGATTTACCAGGTGGCCCATGAGTGGTTTGGCATCGAGGCGGCGCGATTTGCCGGGCTGATATTCCTGTTTTCTCCGCTGGCGTGGTTTCACGGCACTGTGGCGCTTACCTATATCGTCGAGGCCTTCTTCTCGGCGCTGGTGGGTTTCTTATGCTGGCAGATAGAGAGCGGAAGCTGGCGCATGATCCTGCCAGCCAGTCTCATTTTGGGAATTTCCGCTGGCATCCGGCCCTCTTCTCTGGTTTTTCTGGGACCGCTGTTTCTGTTTTCTCTGCGTAGAGCGGGCTGGAAGCGGGCCGTGATCGCGATGGCAACTCTGCTGGTGGTGCTGCTGGCATGGTTCCTGCCCATGATCTCCGCCAGCGGGGGCTATGAGAGATACTTTGGCGCGCTGCTGTCGCTCTGGCGGCTGGTTCCATCGCGAGGTACGGTCTTCAATTCGAACCCGGCCACGTCGATCGCCCGGGCGGTGACGATCGTATTCATCCTGTTCCTGTGCTTTGGGGCGGCGCTCTTCACACCACTGTGGAGAGGGCGCGCGGATCTGCCGCCGGAGCCAGAGAAGCGGAGATTCACGCTGGTCTGGATTGGGCCGGCTCTGTGCTTCTTCACCTTTATTTTCCTGAAATTTGTGAACAGCGGCTACCTGCTGGTGGTGCTGGCTCCGTTCTCCATCTGGCTGGGCGCGTGGGCGGCTGGCTGGTATACGAAGAGCACATGGCCGCGATGGTGGAAGTTCGCCATCCTCGGCGCCGGAGCCGCAGCGAACTCTCTGATGTTTCTCGCGTCGCCTTTGTACTGCTCGTACCGGCAGGTGCGGCGGCACGAGGCAGAGATGCGGAGCGTGCAGGCGTCGCTTCCCCAGGTGGCCGCGGCAGGGGACACCCTGATCGTGGGCTTCGACTCGCATTTTCTGGGATACCGCGACGCCGGCTATTATCTGCCCGGCTATCTCAGTGTGGAGTATCCGGCGGTAAAGCTGATGGAAGGGACCCGCGTCTTCGCCATGGAAGGCCGGCAGACCCGCCTTTTGACGGCTTTGCCGGCCCAGCACTATACCCGGTTCGTGCTTTTTCCGCTGCCTGCCGGAGAGCAGGAAAACCGGGAGTATCTGCAAAAGGTGCTGGCGCTGCTTCCGGCTCGGGATCTGCGCACTCTCTCCATGGGAGGGCATGAGTTCATCACCGGTCCGATAGCCGACCTGCCGCTGCTCTTCCCGGCGGTAGCCAGAGAGGGCGCCGCGGGTGTATCTACTCTGCGTCAGTCTCCCGAGCCGCCTGTAAACAGCCGTGTACACCAGCCTTCAGGACCAGCTGCAAGACGCTGAATTCAGGGCTTCCTGGGTCTCTGCAACTTGGGCAGCGAATTGCTCTTTGAAGCATCGTCCGCCCGGAAGGTGGGGTGGGGAAACCTACGCATGCATTCCATCGCCTGGTGGCCGACCCTGGTTGTTCTCATCATCGTCACGTTCACGGATCTGCGCAGCCGCAGGATCCCGAACTGGGTGGTGCTCCCGTTTCTTCTGGCGGGCCTCGTGGTCTCGGGCTGGATGCACGGCTGGAGCGGGATCGGCCATAGCGTGGCCGGGCTGGCGCTGGGCGGGTTGTTATTTGGAGTTCTTTGCTGGATGGGTGGCATGGGGATGGGTGACGTGAAGCTGGTGGCCGCGATCGGGGCATGGATCGGACCTTCGCAACTGCTGACGGCGCTGGTGCTGACCGGGATTGCCGGCGGCGTCATGGCGTTGTGCTGGGCGGCGTGGTCGGGCTTTCTGGGAGAGCTCTTCCAGGGGGCGGGCGATCTGATGTCTGGAGTGAAGAAACGCGGGCTACGGCCTCATCCGGAGCTGATTTTGAACAATCCGCTGACGCGCAAGATGCCCTACGCGCCAGCCATTGCAATTGGGACCCTCGCCTCGTTTTTCTCTCGTTAAGGATCGGGAATGGCGATCGTAGACAGGTTATGGACACTATGGCGACGACTCTCGATACACCGGGCGGTACACGACCAGAGAAAGGCCGGGAATCGGTGATGTCTACCGTTACGCAAAATCCGGATGCGCTGGGCGCGAATGTTCTGTCGGTGGCCCTGATCGGCCCGAACGAGTCCGGCCGGAAAGCGATGGTGCACGCGCTGAGCGGCCCGCAGGCCAGCGTGACCCAGGAGTTCGGCTCCTATCCGGATCTGGACGATATGCCGCGGCTGCTGGAAGCAGGCCACGACATTATTGTGGTGGAGCTGGACAGCAATCCGGAACATGCGCTGGATCTGGTCGAGTGCATCTGTGGCAATGCCACTGCGACCGTCATGGTGTATTCGACGCACTCCGATTCGGAGATGCTGGTGCGCTGCATGCGGGCCGGTGCGCGGGAATACCTGACGCAGCCGGTATCGCCGAGCGCGATGGCCGAGGCATTGGTGCGGGCGTCGGTGCGCCGTCCCGCAGTCCGCCCGGCAAAGAAGCTGGGTGGGAAAGTGCTGGTGTTTGCCGGCGCCAAGGGCGGCTCTGGAACCACCACGATCGCCGCGAATTTCGCAGCCGCGCTGGCCGGAGAATCGGAGCGCAACACCGTATTGATCGATCTGGGGTTTCCGCTCGGCAATGCGGCGCTGGACCTGGGCATCAACGCGCAGCACTCGACCGCGAATGCGCTGCAGGACATCAATCGGCTGGATTCCACATTTCTCACCCAGCTGCTGAGCAAACACAGCTCCGGCCTCTCCGTCCTTGCGGCTCCGGACAAATACTCTCCGACCCAGATTTCCGGCGAGTCGATTAACAAGCTGATCACGGTGACGCGGCAGGACTTCGACTACGTCGTGGTGGATGCCGGCGCGGCGACCGCGACGAACTACAAGGCGCTGTTCGATATGGCGGCTACCGTATATCTGGTGACCCAGGTCAGCATTCCGGAGCTGCGCAATGCGAATCGGCTGGTCAGTGAGTTCTTCGCCAGGGACAGCCGCCGTCTGGAGATCGTGCTCAACCGCTATATGCCACGGATGGCCGGAATCGACGAAGACAGCATCACCAAGGCGCTCACGCTGCCGGCGAATTGGAAGATTCCCAGCGATTATCCGGCAGTGAAGCGCGCGCAGAACACGGCTATCGCACTTTCGCAGACAGATTCGCCAATTTCCCGGGTGATCAGACAGATGGCGAGAGTCGCCTGCGGTCTGCCACCTACACCGAAAAAGAAGGGCTTCCTGTTTTAAGAGGCCGAAGGCACACAGCACGATTGACCGCAGGGATGGGATAGCGTGGAACAACTCGATATCGAGGCACTCAAATCGGACGTTCATCGGACCCTTATCTCCAAGCTGGATCTGGAGAAGCTTTCGCGGGTCAACTCGACGCAGGCGCGGGATGCGGTGGCGCGGATGGTCAACGAGATCATCACCAGCCAGAGAGTGCCGCTGAACTTCAGCGAGCAGGAGCGCGTGCGTGCCGATCTGCTGGATGAGGTCTTCGGTCTGGGACCGCTCGAGCCGCTGCTCCGCGATGGGAAGATCTCGGACATTCTGGTGAACGGCAAGGACCACGTCTTCATCGAACGCGGCGGCCTTCTTTCACGGGTGGACACCAAGTTCCGCGACGACCGCCATCTGCTGCAGATCATCGATCGTATCGTGTCGCGGATCGGACGCCGGGTGGATGAGTCGTCCCCGATGGTCGACGCCCGGCTGCCCGACGGCTCGCGTGTGAACGCCATCATTCCGCCACTCGCGCTCGATGGCCCGGCGTTGTCGATCCGGCGCTTCGGCACTGGACCGCTCGCCGCCAACCAGCTGGTGCAATTGAAGAGTATTTCGGCCGAGATGATGGAGATGCTGTCGGCCGCGGTGCGCGCCCGGATCAGCATCCTGATCTCCGGCGGGACGGGTGCCGGCAAGACGACATTCCTGAACGTGCTCTCGCAGAATATTCCGCAGAACGAACGCGTCGTGACTATTGAGGACGCGGCCGAGTTGCAGCTCGCCCAGCAGAACATTGTGCGGCTGGAGACGCGTCCGCCCAACGTGGAAGGACAGGGCGCGGTGCGCCAGCGGCAACTGCTGATCAACAGCCTGCGCATGCGTCCCGACCGCATCATCATCGGCGAGGTGCGCGGCGAAGAGGCATTCGACATGCTGCAGGCGATGAACACGGGTCACGAAGGTTCGATGACCACGGTTCACGCCAACACACCGCGCGACGCTCTGTCCCGGCTGGAGTCGATG
>DASXFH010000080.1:0-5263 GCA_036489655.1 Acidobacteriaceae bacterium
CAGCCCACGAGCAGCGCTTTGCCGATCTGGAAGTGGTCCAGCAGCCGCCCCGCATCGGCAGCCAGCTTCTCCACCGTAATGGGTCCCTCGCCCAGCTCCGATTCGCCATGCCCGCGCAGATCGGGAATGATCAGCCGGTACTTTGGCGCCAGAATCTCCGCCACCGGCAGCCAGAAGCGATGATTGAGGGGTGTGGGATGCAGCAGCACCACCGCGGGCCCCTGCCCGAAAGTGGTGCAGAAGAGCTTCGCGCCGTCGGAGTGATAGAACATCGCCGCTTATTCTAGTGTCCCGTCCCCGAAGTTCGTTAAGGAAATATTCTCCGCTCCTGTGTCAGGGCATGGCTTCCCAGCTTGCGGAAAAATCACCCGAGGCCAGGCTCTGGTGTCAGAACATGCTTCCCAGCTTGCGAAAGAATCACCCGAGGCCAGGGCTCTGGTGTCAGGGCATGGCTTCACAGCGTGCGAAAGAATCGCCCGAGGCCAGAGCTCTTGTGTCAGGGCATGGCTTCCCAGCGTGCGGAAAAATCGCTTGTGTCAGGGCATGGCTTCCCAGCTTGCGAAAGAATCGCCCGAGGCCAGGGCTCTCGTGTCAAGGCATGGCTTCGCAGCTTGCGGAAAAATCGCCCGAGGCCAGGGCTCTCGTGTCAGGGCATGGCTTCACAGCTTGCGGAAAAATCGCCCGAGGCCAGAGCTCTCGTGTCAGGGCATGGCTTTCAGCCATGCCGCAAGTCGCTCAAAAAAGCTTGGGCTTTAGCCCCTGAGGGCTGCTCTTCCCGCACACCGATTCCCCGAGTTGTTCGGGGACTAGCTGGGCGGCGGATACGGCGCGACGGGCGGAACCGGCGGCGGGAACATCAGCGGTTCCTCCGGCATCACGATCCAGAAGATCACGTAGGCCAGCAGCCCCGAACCTCCTCCGAAAACTGCCAGCAGCACGGTGATCACCCGCACCCACACAACGTCCCAGGCATAGGCATTGGCCAGCCCCTGGCAGACGCCGGCAATCATCCGCCCGTGCCGTGGCCGAACCAGCCGCGTGACACTCGTGGTCGTGGGCCAGGGAGCCACCGGCGGCGGTGTCTGCGCGCCGCATCCGGAACAGAAGCGGGCATCATCGGCCAGCCCTTTCCCGCAATTCCTGCAATAGATGGCCATGACCTTTCCCTCCCAGGAGCCGCACCGGCTCCGTGCCAGAAGTACAGCATAGCGTGCGGTTCGAAATCCAGCCGGATCTCCGTACCACCGCTACCTCGTTAGATACGCACCCACCCCCTCCCGGGTTCCGCGCGCCGCCTCGCGGGACGACCTCTTTCTTCAGGTGGCGCCGGATTGCGTCTGGACGGCGCTCTTTTCGCATCTAATAGAAGAGACCAAGGCACATCCTGGAGAAAGTCCATGCAGCGTTTACAGGGAAAGGTCGCGATTGTCACCGGCGGCGGGTCGGGCATCGGCCAGGGCATCGCCGAACGGCTTGGCTGCGAGGGCGCCCGCGTCATCATCGACACCATCGGCAGCGAGGCCGGCGCCGACCAAACCCGCCAGGCCATTCAGGCCTGCGGCAGCCAGGGCGAAGTCGTGCAGGCCGACGTCACGAAAATGGACGATGTCCGCCACCTCGTCGACGCAGCCTGGCAGCGCTTCGGCGCCGCCGACATCCTGGTCAACAACGCCGGCATGGAAAAGCGCTCCGACTTCTGGGATACCCCCGAAGAAGACTTCGACAAGGTTATGGCCGTTAACCTGCGCGGCCCCTTCTTCCTCACCCAGGCCTTCGTGCGCCGTTTGCGCGACGCCAAAAAGCCCGGCCGCATCATCAACATCAGCTCCGTCCACGAAGACATGGCCTTCCCCGGCTTTGCCACTTACTGCTGCAGCAAAGGCGGCCTGCGCATGCTTATGCGCGATCTCACCGTCGAGCTGGGACCGCTCGGCATTACCGTGAACAACATCGCCCCCGGCGCCGTCGCCACCCCCATCAACAAAGCGCTGCTCGCAGACAAGCCCAAGTTAAATGCGCTGCTGAAGAATATCCCCCTGGGCCGCCTCGGCACCCCGGAAGACGTCGCCGGCATGGTGGCGTATCTGGCTTCTGAAGATGCCTCCTATGTCACCGGCGCTACGTTTCTCATCGACGGTGGGTTGATGCGCAACTATCACGAACAGTAAAGTCTCTGCCTATGCCCTCAAAGATCGAAGACTATGCAATGATCGGCGACTGCGAGACTGCAGCGCTGGTCGACCGGGAAGGCTCCATCGACTGGCTCTGCTGGCCCGATTTCTCCTCCTCCGCCTGCTTTACCGCTCTGCTGGGTTCGGAAGAAAACGGCTTCTGGAAGGTCGCGCCCGCCGGCAAAGGCTGGAAGTCAACCCGCAAATACCGCGACCACACCCTCATTCTCGAAACGATCTTCGAGAACGAGGAAGGAGCCGTGCGTCTCATCGACTTCATGCCCATCCGCGAGCGGAACTCCGATGTGGTGCGCATCGTCGAGGGCATCCGCGGCAAGATGGACCTCTGCTCCGCGCTCTCCCTGCGCTTCGACTATGGCCGCACCGTTCCCTGGGTGAACGCCATCGAAGACGGCATCCGTGCCGTCGCCGGTCCCAACCTGGCTGTGCTCCATGCTTCCGTGCCCGTGCACGGCGAGAACCTGCAAACGGTGGCAGAGTTCACGGTGAGCGAGGGCGAGCGCGTGTGGTTCACGCTCACCTATGGTGAGTCCTTCCAGGACGACCCCGAGCCCATCGACGCCAAACAGGCTCTGGAAGACACCGAGGCGTTCTGGACCCGCTGGATCGCTCAGCTCACCTATAAAGGTCGCTACGAGCATGCCGTCGAGCGCTCGCTGATCACCCTGAAGGCGATGACGTTTCGTCCTACCGGCGGTCTGGTCGCCGCCATGACCACCTCGCTGCCGGAAGCCATCGGCGGCCCGCGCAACTGGGATTACCGCTACTGCTGGCTGCGCGACACCACGTTCACTCTGCTGGCCATGACGACCGCCGGCTACTTTGAAGAGGCCTGCGCCTGGCAGGACTGGCTGCTGCGCGCCGTCGCCGGCAGTCCCGATCAGGTCCAGATCATGTACGGCATCAAAGGCGAGCGCCAGCTGGTGGAGTGGGAGATCGACTGGCTCCCGGGATACGAAAATTCAAAGCCGGTGCGCATTGGCAATGCCGCCTCCGGCCAGCTGCAGCTCGATATCTACGGCGAGATGCTGGACACCTTCTTCCACGCCCTGCACGGCCTCGGACAGCACACCGAGCAGGACTTCCGCGTCCTGATCCTGCTGCTCGAGCACCTGGAGCAAATCTGGCATCTCCCCGACGAAGGCATTTGGGAGACCCGCGGCGGCCGCCAGCAGTTCACCTACTCAAAAATGATGGCCTGGGTCGCCTTCGACCGGGCTATCCTCATCGCCGAGAAACTGGATTGCGAGGCGCCCGTAAAAAGATGGGAGAAGCTGCGCGACACCATCCACGAGCAGATTTGCCGCGAGGCCTTCAACAAAAAGAAGAACGCCTTTGTGCAGTTTTATGGAGCCGATCAGCTGGATGCTGCCCTGCTCCTCATGCCCCTCGTTGGTTTTCTCCCCGCTACCGACCCGCGCGTGCGCGGCACCATCGAAGCCATCGAGCGCGAGCTGATGCCTGGCGGATTTGTGCTGCGCTACGACACCAGCCGAGTGAAGGACGGCCTGCCCCCGGGTGAAGGCGTCTTCCTCGCCTGCAGCTTCTGGATGGTCAGCTGCCTGAAGGCCATCGGGCGCCTCCATGACGCCCACGCCCTCTTCGATCGGCTCCTCGGCCTCTGCAATGACGTTGGCCTGCTCTCGGAGGAGTATGACGTCAACCGCAAACGTCTGGTGGGGAACTTTCCCCAGGCCTTCTCCCACATTTCTCTGGTGAACGCCGCCTTCGATCTGGTGGGCAAAGACGGCGCCCGGCAGCGGGCGCATCGCCGCGGCGCCCCGGTCGAAACAAAGGCCTGAGCGGTATCCGGGAAGGACTGTATGCATCGTTTTCGCGTTTGGGCGCCGAAGGCCGAGCGTGTCTCTGTCGGCATCGGCCAGCAGAAATATCCAATGCAGCAAGCCGGCGGCGGCTGGTGGGAAGCGGCCGTGGACGCGGCGGCTCCCGGCACCGACTACGCGTTCTTCCTCGACGACGATCCTCTCGCCCTCCCCGATCCGCGCTCGCTGTGGCAACCCCACGGCGTCCATGGCCCCTCGCGCGTCTTCGACCTGAAGGCTTTCCCCTGGACCGACGCCGCGTGGCAGCCGCTACCTCTGGCCAGCGCCATCGTTTACGAGCTGCACATCGGTACCTTTACACCCGAAGGCACCTTCGACGCTGCGCAGAGCAAGCTCGACGCGCTCCGCGAGCTCGGCATTACCCACGTTGAGCTGATGCCGGTCAATGCCTTCCCCGGCCGCCAGGGCTGGGGCTACGACGGCGTCGACCTCTTCGCACCCCATGAGCCCTACGGCGCCCCGGAAGCCCTGATGCGCCTCGTCAATGCCTGCCATGAAAGAGGCCTCGCCGTCCTGCTCGACGTGGTCTACAACCACCTGGGCCCGGCAGGGAATTACCTGGGAAAATTCGCCCCCTATTTCACCGATGCCCACCACACCCCCTGGGGCGACGCCGTGAATCTTGAAGACCTAGGCAGCCACGAAGTCCGCCGCTTCTTCTGCGACAACGCCCTCATGTGGCTTCGCGATTATCACTTCGATGGCCTCCGCCTCGACGCCGTCCACGCCTACATCGATCGCTCCGCCATCCATTTCATGGAGCAGATCGCCATGGAGGTTCACGCCCTCGAGGGCCAGACCGGCCGCCATTCCGTCATCATTGCCGAGAGCGATCTGAACGACCCGCGCCTGGTGCGCGCCCGCGAAGCCGGCGGCTACGGCATGGATGCCCAATGGAGCGACGACTTCCACCATGCCCTCGTCACCGTGCTCACCGGCGACCGCACCGGCTACTACGCGGATTTCGGCCAGATTGCCCAGCTCGCCCAATCTCTGCATAAGGTCTTCGTCTACGACGGCTGCTACTCGCCCTACCGCGACCGTATTCATGGCGCGCCCGTGTGCGGCCTGCCCGGCTGGCGCTTCCTCGGCTTCTCGCAGAACCACGATCAGGTCGGCAATCGCGCCAAAGGCGAGCGCCTCTGCCACCTCGTCAGCCTCGGCCGGGCAAAAATCGCCGCCGCGCTTGAACTCACCGCGCCCTTCGTCCCCATGCTCTTCCAGGGT
>DASXFH010000140.1:0-3369 GCA_036489655.1 Acidobacteriaceae bacterium
CTCGAAATTTGAACAGATGATGGCAGCCATTGGGAGGGTGCTGGCAGACGCCGAGGAGGCGGGATGAGCCTGTTGAGCGCGATGGGCCGGTTTGCGCGGAAGCTGGGCGTCCTGCTGCGGCGGGAGCAGTTCGGCGGCGAGCTGGATGAGGAGATGGCTTTCCACCGTGAGCAGGCGGCGCGGGAGCTGGAGGCGCAGGGCATGTCGCGTGAGGAAGCGCGTTGCGCAGCACTACGACAGTTTGGGAACGCGACGCGGCTGCGGGAGAGGAGCCATGAGGTGATGGGATTCCAGTGGGAGACGGTGGCGCAGGATGTGCGGTTCGCGGGGCGGCAGATGCGGAGGAGTCCGGGCTTTGCAGTGACGGCGATGCTGATGCTGGCGCTGGGCATGGGCGCCAGCGTGGCGATCTTCGGGTTTGTGGATGCGGCGCTGATCCAGCCGCTGCCGTACGCGCAGCCGAACCGGCTGGTGGCGGTGGATGAGAGCGAGGCGGTGTTTCCGCGGTCGAATTTGTCACGCTACGACTACGAAGACTGGAAGCGGATGAATCACTCGCTGGCGTCGCTGGATGTGTACAACGGCTTCGGATTTCTGCTGCGCCAGGGTCCGGTAGCGGAACCGGTGCCGGCGGTTCGAGTGAGTGCGGGTTTCTTTCACACTCTGGGCGTACAGCCGATGCTGGGGCGGGACTTTCGCCCGGGCGAGGATGCGCCGGGGCAGCCGAGGATCGTGATGCTTCCGTATGGAACGTGGAAGACGCGGTTCGGCGGGCGGCGGGACGTGATTGGGCAGCAGGTGAGCCTGAGCGGCAACGAGTACACGATTGTGGGCGTGCTGCCGCGGAGCTTTGCGTTTGCCCCGCGGGCGAATGCCCAGTTCTACGTGCCGCTGCTGGACCCGAGGGCGGGGTGTGAGGATCGGCGCAGCTGCCACGATCTGGACGGCATAGGGCGGCTGAAAGACGGAGTGACGGAGCAGGAGGCGTTGGCAGATCTGAGGACGATCGCGGCGCAGCTGGCAGTGCAGTATCCGGACTCGAACAAGGGGCAGAGCGCGAGTGTTGAGTCGCTGGCGGAGCTGATCGTCGGGCGGGTGCGGCCGATATTGCTGACGCTGCTGGCCGGCGCAGGATTGCTGCTGCTGATCGCATGCGTAAATGTGGCGAGCCTGTTGCTGGTGCGGGCGGAGAAGCGGAGGCGGGAGATTGCGGTGCGAGGCGCGCTGGGGGCAACGCCGGCGCGGCTGGTGCGGCAGTTTGTGACGGAAGGGCTGCTGCTGGCGGTGGCAGGCTGCGCGGGCGGCCTGTTGGTTGCCGGCGGGCTGATGGAGCTGCTGACGCGGCTGGTGCCGCAGACGATGGCGCAGGGCATGCCGTTCCTGAGCGTGGTGGGGCTGAATGCGCACACGGCGCTGTTTGCCGCCGTAGTGGCGGCGCTGGCGGCGGCCCTGCTGGCGGCGATTCCGGCGCTGCGCATGCAACTGACGGATCTGCATGAGGGACTCAACGAAGGCGCGCGAGGCACGGCGGGGCGGCTGTGGCGGCGGCTGGGCGCGAATCTGGTGGTGGTGGAACTGGCAGTGGCGGTGGTGCTGCTGGCCGGGGCGGGCTTGCTCGGCAAAAGTCTCTACCGGCTGCTCCATGTGGATATGGGGTTCGATGCTACGCATCTGGCAACCGCCTACGTGATGGCGACGGGTCCTGGGTATGCGAAGCCGGAGCAGCAGATGCAGCTGTATCGGGAGATCGAGCGGCGGGTGGGCGCGCTGCCGGGCGTGTCGGGCGTCGGCATCACGAGCGATCTGCCGATCCAGTGCAACTGCGACACGGACTGGATCCGAATCCCCGGGAAGCCGTTTCACGGTGAGCACAATGAGGTGCTGGAGAGGGATGTGAACCCGGCGTATTTGCCTCTGCTGCGGGTCAGGCTGCGGGAAGGTCGGATGTTCACGGATGCGGACGATGCGCAGCATCCCAACGTGACGATCATTAATGAATCGCTGGCGAAGAAGTATTTTCCGGGCGAGGACGCGCTGGGAAAGAGGATCGGGAACGGCGAGCTGACGCCGGAGTCGACGCGAACGATTGTGGGGGTGATTGCGGATATTCGCGAAGGGGCGCTGGACGATCCGCCGTGGCCGGCGGAGTATTTTCCGATTTATCACGCGCCGGAGACGAACTTTTCGGTGGTGACGCGAACCGCGGGCGATGCGGGGGCTCTGCTGCCGGAGATGGTGAAGGCGATGCAGGGGATTACTCCCAACCCGGGGGTGTTTGGCGAGGTGACGATGGAGGAGCAGGCGAGCGCGTCGCCGACGGCGATGCTGCACCGCTTCTCGACGTGGCTGGTGGGCGGGTTTGCGGCGATGGCTCTGCTGCTGTGCGTGGTGGGGCTGTATGGGGTGGTGGCGTATTCGGTGAGCCAGCGGACGCGGGAGATCGGTGTGCGGATGGCGCTGGGCGCACCGCGCGGCGCGATGCAGGGGATGATCCTGCGCGAGGCGGGGCGGCTGGCGGTGCTGGGCATTCTTCTGGGATTGGGCGGCGCGGTGGGTGCGGCGGCTCTGATGAAGAGCCTGTTATTTGGAGTGGCCGCCTGGGATGTTCCCACGCTGGCGGCGGTGACCGGTGTGTTGGGCGTTGCGGCGCTGATGGCGAGTTTTCTGCCGGCGCGGCGGGCGGCGCGGGTGAATCCGGTGGAGGCGCTGAGAAGCGAGTGAGGCAGGGCACATTCCACAGGGCACAGTCCACAGTCCACAGTCCACAGTCCACAGTCCACAGCAGGATGCGCAACTTCAGCCCATGTCTGTCTCGCGGAATGTGTAACAGTTAACGTTTCTTTATTCGACGCGCAGGGCCTGCTGGGGATCGAGGCGGGAGGCGCGGCTGGCGGGGAGCCAGACGGACAGCAGGGCGACGATGGATAAGACAATCGGCGTGGTTACAAATACCAGCGGGTCCCAGGTTTTGACACCGTAGAGGAAGCTGGCGATGAAGCGGGTGAGCCCGAAGGCCGCGCCGATGCCGAGGACGACGCCGATGAGGGCGAGGCGCATGCCGTGCCAGACAATCAGATTGCGAATGCGGCTGCGGTCGGCGCCCAGAGCCATCCGGATGCCCATCTCCTGAGTGCGCTGCTGGACGGAGTAGGCCATGAGGCCGTAGATGCCGATGGCGGCGAGGACGAGGGCGGCGGCTCCGAAGATGGTGAGAAGCAGCATGTTGAAATTCTGACTGGCCATGGATTGGACAACGACCTCAGTCATGGGACGGACGCGCGCGACGGGAAAGCCGCCGCTGGCCTGGCGCAGCTGGCTGGTGACGGCAGAAATGTACTGATGCGGGTCGCCGTGGGTCCGGACCAGCCA
>DASXFH010000173.1:0-5994 GCA_036489655.1 Acidobacteriaceae bacterium
TCGCCGCTGTCATAGGCGGGCGCATAGACCAGGGGGTTGGCCGGATCGCGGGTGGCCTTGTCAAAATCAATCACCCCGTCAAAAACGCCCCCGGAGCGGATCCAGTCATTCACGGCTTCGCGAATCTGCTCGCCCTGTTCAGTGAAGTAGCCGGCGCCCTTATAAGGCGTGAGCGTTGCGCCGAAGACCTTGATGCCGTGCTCGTGGGCGCGAGCAACGATCTGGCGCAGGCCCTGTTCCAGATCGTCGGCGGTCAGCTTGTAATTCGGACGATTGGTCTCATGCAGTGCGCCGATATCGTTAATGCTCTCCAGCACGATCACGTATTTCACGCCCGACTGGGAGAGCACGTCGCGGTCGAAGCGAGCCAGGGCGTTGGGGCCGACGCAGGTGATCAGCACGCAGTTCCCGCCGATGCCTTCATTCAGAACCGAAAGGTGCGCGGTGGCAGGATCGTTGTGCAGACGCACCGCCAGGTAATCCGGCCAGCGGTGGTTTTCATTATCGGTCGCATACGCTCCGTCCGTGATGGAGTCGCCATAGGCCACCACCGCGGCGGCATGCGGTGCCACGGGCTCCACGTCCACGCCTTTGACGAAGTACCAGGAAGCCGCGTTCGTGGCGTCTGCCAGGGTGGGCGCGCTGACGACGTCGCTGCCGGCCTGAATGTAATTGATCTGCTGCGCGCTGGAGTGGACCGAAACATTGCTGATCTGCTGCAGCGGCAGATACAAACTGATGGCAAGGTTGGCAAAGGCGGGTGTGGCCATATCCACGGGATCGCTGAGAGCTTCGGCGCCGGTCGGAATCACGATGGAAGGCTGGCCGCCGAACGAGAGCGTGTGCAGGGAACCCGGCTGGATGGCAGACTCGCCGGCGCTCAGGGCGATGTTGGCGGCGCCGATGGTCAGCGGTTCGGTGCCAAACTCGTTCGTGAAGCGGACGCGCAGCGCCTTGCCCGCGATCGAGGTATGGACGATCTCGCGGAGGGTGGAATCGACGACGGTGGGAACCGAGTGCCAGGGGTCGCCGCCAAAGGGCGATGTCGCCCAGGTGCCAACCCAATGCTGCGGCGGTGCGGACGCCGTCGTCTGCGCAGAGGTGGTGAGGCCGAACCCCATCAGGATGGAGACAGCCGCGACCGACAGCCGGCCAGGCAGTGACAGAAGCGCAGAGCGCGAGCGATGCATCAGGCGATCCTCCGGAGAAGTGGACGGTGCGGAATGGACCATCATAAACGGCGCCGAAGATGGAAATGCCCCTTCCCCTGCGTCAGGCAGAAGAAAGGGCATTCGAAGCGAGTGCAGGTTTACTTCTTCGCGGTTTCGAAGCGCTTGTTGATTTCGTCCCAGTTGACCGTGTTCCACCATGCAGCCAGGTACTCCGGTCGCCGGTTCTGGTATTTCAGGTAGTAGGCGTGCTCCCAGACGTCGTTGCCGAGGATGGGGAAATGTCCCTGCGTGAGCGGACTGTCCTGGTTCGCGCTGGTGACGATCTTCAGCTTGCCGTCCCAGATGAGCCAGCCCCATCCGGAGCCGAACTGCTTCGCCGTGGTCTCGTTGAACTGCTTTTTGAAATTCTCAAAGCTGCCGAAGTCCTTTTTGATCTGGTCGGCGATGGCGCCCCTGGGCTCGCCCCCGCCATTCGGCTTCATGATGGCCCAGAACATGGAGTGGTTCACGTGGCCGCCGCCATTGTTGCGGACCGCGGTGCGAACATCTTCGGGAACGCTGTTGAGGTTGCGCAGCAGATCTTCGGCGGAGTGTTTTCCGAGGTTGGGGTGCTTTTCAATCGCCGCGTTGAGGTTGTTGACGTAGGCGGCGTGGTGCTTGTCGTGATGCAGATGCATCGTCTGTTGATCGATGTGCGGTTCCAGAGCCGCATAGTCGTACGGAAGGGGTGGAACTTCGTGTGCCAAAGCATCCTCCTTGGACGGGCTGGTGGTTCGATTGTGCCGAGGGGTCGCGCGGGCGCGCATGTACAGACGGAGGCCCGCGGCGAAAGCGCCCTCCGATCATACTGGATGCAGCGAGGCGGCTGCAGGGTGCAAGGGCAGTCGAGTTCCTGGGACGCGGCGAATCCTGGAATTTCGGTTTTTCATTGCCTGAAGCGTTTCCGCCCGGGTGGCTCCTATACATTGGGAAAAGGACTGCCGCTGATCCCGTCTATTGTGGAGATGAGTGGAAAATTTGTGTCTGGTGGCGGACTGCACTTCTTTTGAAATTTCAGGATAAAAACGGGCCTCGATTGGCTCCATCGTCCCTAACGCGAAGAGAGCTCCTGCGCCGAGCCGGAGCGTCCGGCATGCTGGCGCTGGGCGCCCCCGCGCTGGCTCTGGCGCAGAACCAGAACCAGGCGCCGCAGGTGAAGGCGGGGCAGGAGCCGAAGTCCGAGTCCCAGGCAGCGGCGAAATATCCGCATGCGCCCGGGGTCTTCATCAATCACCCCTTTACTCAGGTGACCACGGCCGCCGAGACGCTGCTGGACGATCTGGAAGGGCGGGCCAGCGACTTTTTCTACAACGAAGCCAGCCCGCGTACGGGGATGGTGCGCGATCGCGCTCCGGCCTCCGGCCTCTCGGTGAGCCGCGTCTCCAGCATCGCGGCCACAGGTTTCGGGCTGACCGCGCTGTGCATCGCGCATCATCGGCACTACCTGCTTCCTTTCGACTGCGAGCAGAGGGTGGAGAAGACGCTCGCCTTTCTGCTGGAAGACTGCCCGCATGAGCACGGATTTCTCTACCACTTCATTGACACGGAGAGCGGGCAGCGCATGTTCGGCAGCGAGCTCTCTTCCATCGACACCTGCTGGCTGCTGTGCGGAATCCTCACCTGCCGCCAGTATTTTGCCGACAATCCCCGCATCCAGGGCCTGGCCACCACCTTCTATCGCCGCGTCGACTGGGAGTGGATGCTCAACAGCGGCAACACACTTTCCATGGGTTGGCTGCCCGACCAGGGTTTCCTGAACCATCGCTGGGATATCTATTCGGAGCTGCTGGTGCTGTATCTTCTGGCCATCGGCTCGCCCACCCACCCCATTCCTGCCACCACCTGGAACGATCTGCAACGGCCGGTAGTGCAGTTCGGCGGACTGGACTACATCAGCGGAGTGGCCCCCATCTTCATTCACCAATACGCACATGCGTGGTGCGATCTCAGGAACGTGGCCGACCTGCATGCGAACTACTTCACCAACTCCATTGCCGCCACCAGCGCCCACCAGTTATGGTGCCTGACCGAGGGGCGTCGCTTTCCCTGGTTCGATCAGAATTTGTGGGGGGTCTCCGCTTCCGATTCCCGCGAGGGCTACCGCGTCTGGGGCGGTCCGCCGGCCATGGGGCCGCTGGATGGCACGCTGGTGCCGAACGCGGCGGGAGGATCGGTGGTTTTCCTGCCCGCTGAATGCACCCACGTGCTGCTGAGCATGCGCGAGCAGTTCAAGGACAAGGTGTACACGCGGTACGGCTTTGTGGATGCCTTTCAGCCCCACGCCAACTGGTTCGCGCCGGATATTCTGGGCATCGATCAGGGAATCATGATGCTCATGGCCGAAAATCTGCGCACCGGTTTCGTGTGGAAGTACTTCATGAAAAACCCCGAAATCGGCCATGCCATGAGCCAGGTGCAGTTCCACCCCGATGTGAACGCGATGTGGCAGGTGACCTGACGCCGGGCCGTCGCGCTGCGCATTCAAATGGGGTCGCGGTCGCAGATAATCGGCATTGCTGAAGAAATGCTGACACCTGTTCATCCCTGAATTGATCCAATCGTTACGTAAGATTCTGAGAAGTTGGAGAGAATGGCTGATTCGATGGCAAACTCTACTCCGCGGTATCGATGGATCGAAGGGCAGGGCGAGGCCTTCGGTGCGCCTGGCCTCGAGCCACGTTGGACCTCCTCCGCCAAAGATACGGTCAGCACTGCCTACGCGACCTCCAGCAAAATCTGGTTCACAATCTCCCACGGCATCCTGAACGAGATTTACTGCCCCACCATCGACCGCCCCCAGATTCGCGACATGCAGTTTCTCATCACGGATGGGGAGACGTTCTTCCACGAGGAACGCCGCGACCTCATCCACGAGTTCGATTACATTGACCCGGACGCGCTGGCCATCTGCGTACGCAATCGCGATCCCGAGGGGCGCTACACCATCGTTCGCCGCATGATTGCCGACCCCCACTATCCCGTCATGCTGGTGAATGTGCGGCTGGAGGGAGACGAAGAGTTCCTGTCCCGGCTGCGCCTGTATGCGCTGCTGGCGCCGCATCTGGAGGTAGGCGGGCGCGGCAATTCCGCGCGTGTGGTCGACGTTGCCGGCAAGCGCGTCATCCTGGCCTGGAAAGAAACCATGTCGCTGGCTTTCTCAGCCGACTGCGACTTTTCCCGCGCCAGCTGCGGCTATGTTGGCGCCAGTGACGGCTGGCAGGACCTGGCGCACAATTTCAAAATGGACTGGGAGTTCGGCTCGGCGCTGGACGGCAATATCGCCATCATGGGCGAGTTGCCGATGATGCAGCGTGAATTCACGCTTGCCATCGGCTTCGGGGAAGGCCATCACGCCGCGCTCTCCGCCACGGGTGGATCGCTGGCCGTCCCCTTCGAGCGCCATCTGTCACGCTTCATCGAGCAGTGGCACCGCGTCGCCACGCCGCGCGAGTTGGCCCGCCCCAGCAGCGATAACGGGCGCCTGCTGAATATCAGCCACAACGTGGTTCTGGCCCACGAGGACAAGACCTTTGCCGGCGCCTTTGTCGCATCCGCTTCCATTCCCTGGGGCTACGCCAAAGGGGACGACGATCTCGGCGGTTATCACCTGGTGTGGACCCGCGACATGGTCCAGACCGCCACCGCCCTGATGGCCTGCGGCCGCTGGGAAACCGCTCTCCGCGCGCTCGTCTACCTGGCAAGTACGCAGAGGCCCGACGGCGGATTCTCCCAGAATTTCTGGGTCAATGGCGAGCCCTACTGGACCGGCATTCAGCTCGACGAAGTCGCCTTCCCCATCATTCTTGCCTGGCGCCTGTGGAAGCACGACGCGCTGGGCAGCTTCGCCGTATTTCCCTTTGTCGAGCGCGCCGCCGGTTTTCTGGTGCGCTACGCGCCGGTCACCCAGCAGGAGCGCTGGGAGGAGACGGCTGGCTACTCGCCCTCCACCCTGGCTGCGGTTGTTGCGGCGCTCACCTGCGCCGCCGATATGGCCTGCGCGCACGACTCGCCGGAGCTGGCTCATTTTCTGGAAGAGCATGCGGACTGGATCGAGAGCCACCTGGAAGACTGGACGGTGACCAACAACGGCGTCCTCCATCCTGACGTGAAGCGCCACTATATGCGCATTCGCCCGCCGGAGTGCGGCGATCCCTACGCCCACGAAGAGTGTGGGCGCGAGACTGTGCACATCAATAACATTGCTCCCGGCGAGAAGGCGGACTTCGAAGCCCGGGAGATCATCGATGCCGGCTTTCTGGAGCTGGTCCGCTATGGGGTGCGGGCGCCGGATGATCCTCTCATCGTGGACTCGCTGAAAGTGGTGGATTACTGCCTGAAGGTGGAGACTCCGAAAGGCCCCTGCTGGCTGCGCTACAACCACGATGGCTACGGCCAGCGCAGCGATGGCGGACCCTTCCTTGGGTGCGGACAGGGCCGCGCATGGCCGCTGCTGGTGGGCGAGCGCGCCCACTACGAACTGGCCGCCGGCCGCGACGTTCGCCCCCTCATCGCCACCATCGAACGCTTCGCCTCCGGCGGAGGCATGCTTCCTGAGCAGATCTGGGACGAGCCGGACAAGAAGGGCCTGGTGCTGGGGGGACCCGCAGGTTCGGCCATGCCCCTGGTTTGGGCGCACTCCGAGTATTTGAAGTTGCTGCGCTCGGCCGCCGACGACCGCGTGTACGACTGCATCCCCATCGTGGAGCAGCGCTACGCGCGCGGACGGCATCCGGAGAGCCGGATTGAAGTGTTCAAGGTGCTCCGCCGCCAGATCCGACAGATG
>DASXFH010000295.1:0-3477 GCA_036489655.1 Acidobacteriaceae bacterium
GAGTAGGGAACTAACCGTTATAGCGCAGCGGCAAAGTGCTTGTCACATGATGCGGAGATAGACGCGCGACTGGGCACAAATGACGCAAGATCGATCGCTGGCGCGACGCCCGAAACGAGGTCAGCGATCACGTGGGCGGTACCGGGAGCGAGCAGGATGCCGTTCCGGTAATGGCCTGCGGCTATAAATTGTGCCGCGCCACCCGGGTTTTCGGAGCGCTCACATCTGCCGATACTAGGCAGGCCATCGGCGGAGGCCGGACGCAAACCGGCCCAGCTTTCCACCTCCTGCGCCTCCGCGGCCGGCGGCCACAGGGCGGCGGCGCGCTGGCGCAGCAGTGACAGGGCAGCGGAGTCTACCTGCCGGGAATAGCCAGCCTGCTCAATGGTGGCCCCAATCACGACCCGGCCATCGCCGCGTGGAATCAGATAGACATCCGGGGAACGCAGGACGCGTGTGAGTAGCGGCCCCTCGGGCTGCGCCACCACCAGCATCTGCCCTTTGCACGGAGCGATTTCAGCCGATGCGTCTAGCGAAGCGGCCCAAGCGCCGCAGCAGTTCACGAAAGCGTTGGCGCGCATCGCGCGACGAGCGGTGGTCAGCAGGACGTCCTTGCCCTCGCTGTCGGCTGACAGAACGCGCTCCTGCTCGTGGAGCGTGACGCCAGCGGCGACCACGGCGGAGCGCAGCGCCGTGCACAGTTCGCGAGGGTCGAGACTTGCCTCCTCCAGCAACCGGTAGTTGTGATGTGTTACCCGGAGACCGGGGACCAAACTGCGTGCTTCGTCCGGCGACAGCCGCACACCTGCGGAGTAAACGTGCACCGCATCGACAACCTGCACGGTCTCGTGCGTACGGAGGAGGACGTGCTGCCCCGAAAGCTCTTCTATTACTTGCAGAAGCTTACTGTAAAGACCTCGACTGTAACGAGAAAACGGCAATAGCGACAAGGGATTTTCAGGGTCTTCGACGGCTAACATGCCGCCCGCTGCCCAGGAGGCTTCCTTGACTGCCTCTCCGGCTTCCAGCACTGTGACCTGCATGCCCCGTCCCCGCAGAGCAAGGGCACAAGCCAAGCCAATCACGCCCCCGCCGGCAATCGCGACATGTTTGGGCTCGTGCATGCCTTCGATTGTAGCCGGATAGAAGTGAGTTAATCTTTCAGTAATCAAATCTGGAAACGCGGCAAAGATTGGGGACTTCGGGGGCCGGTATTTGCACCTTGCCGCCGGACATCCTGGTCGGAACCGTGTCCTTCCAACTGGGTAACTCAGCCAGTTCATCCAAGCTACAAGGGGGGCATGTACGCATGCGACAACTAGGTGCTCGTCCACCGGCGCCGCCGCCGGTCGAGACGGCTGGGGAGACACCTTCGGAGGTACTTGGAGACGAGCAGCACTCGGTGGAGGCTGAAGAGCCATTTCGAGTCGAGGTATTTCGGCTCGAACGGAAACCGAACGCCTCGAAGCCGGTCGACCAGCTGCCGGAAACAGAGGCGCCCCAAACGCATTCGCCTGCCGAACCTCAAGTACCAGAATCTCGGGTACCAAAGGAAAAAGAAGAAGAGGAAGCAAAAGAAGAAGAAACGAATGATGCGGTCGCTTCGGTGGCGAGCGGGCCGGAATTGAGCCCGCACGAGCGGTATCCGGTAGAGGTGCGCGAGCCCGTAGAGGTGCATCGGATCGAGCTCAATCCAGTCGTGGCAGAGCCCGCCGCACAACTGCTGCGGATTACGGAAACGCCGGACATACATTCCGGAGTAACTTCGCCTGCCGCTGCCACTCCGCAGGCGACAAAAAAAGTCGAGGAAGTACGGGAGCGACCAAAGGAAGCGGTTGCTCCTTTAGGACGATGGGAGGAATTTCGCGAGCCGGACCGATCGAAGTCGGGACGCGCTGACCGGATTCATCTGGAACGGGTGCCTTTGCAGCAGGGCTTCTCGTCGAGGCTCTTGACTGCGGACCTGGAACGCGAACCCCGCTCTCCGATCCTGATTCTTGCGGTGCTGGCCATCGGTGTTGCGCTGGTTGTGGGAGCGCTTTGGTGGAAGGGCTGGATACCAACGCGCGCGAAGCAGCCAGATGCCGCGATGATCGCGCTTCAGGAGCAGAACCGGAAGTTGGCGGATGCGCTGGCCGAGAGGAATGTGAAGCCGCCCGCGGAGGCAACCAGCGCGCCGCAGAATGGCGCCGTCTTGCAGCAGCCGACGACTGCGCAGGAAGAACACCCAGCCCTGTCCGGACAGGCGGGATCACCGGCCCACAGGCCCAACCACTCAGGGAGGCTGCAAGGCGTCTCTGTTCCGCCGCCCATGGGATCTCCGGTACATGGACAACGGCGATCTTCGCCGCCACAAAAGGGTTCTTACGATCGCCCACCCGAGATCGTTCCGCCATATCCGACGCTCGCTCAAGCGGAGAACGCGGGCAGCATCCAGCAGGCTTCAAACGCGAGTGCCTACCGTGCACCGTTTACCCCCGGGGCATACCAGCAGCCCGTCCCGGCTGCGGGAGCGGCGCATTCGGGAATGAGTCCGGGTACGACTTCGCGCACGGCTGTTCCGCCGCCGGCGGTTGCGCCGAAGCCGCCGTCGCCCTCCACCGCGAACAACAACAGCAGCAGCCCCGCTCTGACCGTATCCAACGGGACGCAATATGACGCGGGAATCGGTTCCTACGCCAACTTGCTCGCCCAGAACATTGAAACCGTTGAAGGTTTGCAGCGGCAGAGCGCAGTGCAGCTCAGAGAATTCCATGCGCGCGTGGGTGTGCCGACAGAGGCAACGCGCACCGTGAGGCTTTCCGTGCAGCATCCGGATCAGAGCAGCGGAAGCTACGCCCTGGTGGTCGCTGAGGGAGGGTCCAGCTACCAGCTTCGCGGCGAAGTAAATGTTCCCCTTACCTTCGCCGACACTGCAACACACCGCCGCTACGGATTGGTGATCCTGAGCATTGCCGGTCAACAGGTATATGGCTATGTGCGCGCCATGCAGTAGCTACGGGATCTCAGCCCAAAGGTGCGAACAGCGTGACATCTTTTGCCCCGTTGAAGGTGATGGTGACCTGCATCGATTTGCGCTTGTCCCACTGCTCTCGTGAGAGCTGGTAGCTGAAGACAACCAGCCCATCCAACGACTGGCCAGGTTGAATCTGGGCGTCGCGGCGCAGGGGATCCATGCGGAGCGGGGCGAGCTGCGGATAGGCTTGAAAAACCTTATCGAAGGACACTTGGCTGGCCCCCAGACTGCGCTCGGTATTGCCATCCGGCATGGTGATGACGGCCCAGTCGTCGACAACGGTGATGGGCGCCTTATTCGGATTGTTCAGCCGCACGTGTGCGAAAACCAGCAACTGATTGATGATCTCGTCCTGGCCTTGCTCGCCGGCGTTGCCGGCGGCGCCTCCCGTGATCTTCGCCTGTACCGGATAGATGGCGACACGGGCGATCTCGCCTGTCGCCACGGGCGTTTTGCGTCCA
>DASXFH010000328.1:0-51170 GCA_036489655.1 Acidobacteriaceae bacterium
GCGTGAGGGGCGATCCTGCTTCTACACGACCCTGCCAACGCAGACGCTTTCAACCTGCGCGGCGTCCGGATTCACGAAATACCGGCGCTGAAAGTAGAAGGCCAGATTGACCAGCGCGATCATCACCGGCACCTCCACCAGAGGTCCGATGACCGCGGCGAAGGCGGCGCCGGAGTTGATGCCGAACACCGATACCGCCACCGCGATGGCCAGCTCAAAGTTGTTCGAGGCGGCCGTGAAGGACAGGGTGGTTGTCTTTGAATAGTCTGCGCCCAGCCTGCGCCCCATATAAAACGAGACCAGGAACATCACCACGAAATAGATGAGCAGGGGCGCCGCGATCCGCAGCACGTCCAGCGGCAGGCGCACGATGTAGCCGCCCTTGAGCGAGAACATCACGACGATCGTGAACAGCAGCGCCACCAGCGTGAGCGGGCTCACGCGCGGCACGAAGTCCCGGTCGTACCATGCGCGGCCCTTCCAGCGGATGAGAACGGTGCGGGTCAGAAATCCGGCAAGAAACGGAATGCCGAGATAGACGAAGACGCTCTTCGCGATTTCTCCGATGGAAATGTTGACGGCCATGCCGCGAAGGCCAAACCAGCGCGGCAGAATGGTGATGAAGATCCACGCATAGACCGAATAGAAGAACACCTGAAAGAGGGAGTTGAACGCCACCAGGCCGGCGGCATACTGGGTGTCGCCTTTGGCCAGTTCGTTCCACACAATCACCATGGCGATGCAGCGCGCCAGCCCGATCATGATGAGTCCCGCCATGTATTCGGGATAGCCGCGCAGGAAGACAATCGCCAGCGCGAACATCAGAATCGGCCCGATCACCCAGTTCTGCGCCAGCGATAAGCCCAGCACCTTTTTGTTGCGGAAAACCTCGTGCAGCTCCTCATAGCGCACCCGCGTGAACGGCGGATACATCATCAGGATCAGGCCCGCGGCGATGGGAATCGAAGTCGTGCCCACGCTGAAGCGGTTGAGAAACGGCACCACGCCTGGCGCCATCCAGCCGAGTCCCACGCCCAACGCCATGGCGCCGAAGATCCAGCCCGTCAGGTACCGATCCAGAAAGGACAGACGACTCTTTTTCACCGTTGTCTCCTACGAGCGCCCGATGGTATCGATCTCATGCTTGATGGCGAGCTGATCCAGCGTGCCCAGCGGCAGCGACAGAAACAGCCCGATCCTCCGGTCGAGGATCACAAAGGCATCGCGGAACGCCCGCGCAATCTCTTCCGGGGTGCCCTTCACGGCTGCGGGATCGGGAATGCCCCAGTGCGCCGTCATCGGCTGCCCCGGCCAAAATGGACATGCCTCGCGAGCCGCGTTGTCGCAGACGGTGAAGACAAAATCCAGGCGCGGCGCACCCGGCGCGGCAAACTCATCCCACGACTTGCTGCGCAGCCCCGCCGTTGGCATTCCGGCGGCTTCAATCTGCCGCAGAGCCTCCGCCCGCGGCTGGCCCGAGGGGTGGCTCCCCGCGCTGTACGCGGTAAAGCGCCCCTTGCCCTTCTCGTTCAGAAGGGCCTCCGCCATGATCGATCGGGCCGAGTTGCCGGTGCACAGGAACAGGACGTTGTGCGCCATCACGATTCCTTTGCGCCGGCGCCGGCGGCCGTGCAGCAACCGGGGCCACAGCATGGAGCCGCCGGCTTCGTGGCGCGAATGAAGGCGCTCATAAACTTCTCGTGCACCTGGGGAGCGATCGCGTCCACATCCACGCCGGCTTCGGTCAGGAATTGTCGGGCATCCTCGATGTCGTAGACCCGCGTGGGCTCCATCGAGATCTCCGCGAACCCGGCCTTCTCCAGCTTCGCGAGGTATTCGTTCTCCTCCATCGCTCCGGCGATGCAGCCGACCCACAGCAGCATGCTCTGGCGGACCGCATCCGGCGCTTCGCCGCGCACCACCACGTCCGAGACAGCCAGCCTTCCGCCGGGCTTCAGTACGCGAAACGCTTCGGCGAGCACGCGATCTTTGTTGGCGGAGAGATTGATGACGCAGTTGGAGAGGATCACGTCCACCGAGTTGTCGGGCAGGGGAATGTTCTCGATCTCGCCCTTCAGGAACTCGACGTTGGCGGCCTCCGCCTGGCGCTGATTCTCGCGGGCCAGGGCCAGCATTTCGTCCGTCATGTCCAGGCCATACGCTTTGCCCGTCGGCCCCACGCGTTTGGCGGAGAGCAGAACGTCGATGCCGCCGCCAGAGCCGAGATCGAGAACCGTCTCTCCGGGATGAAGGTCGATCAGAGCGGTGGGGTTGCCGCAGCCCAGCGAGGCGCGCACGGCGTTTTCAGGAATCTGGCCCTTTTCTTCGGCGCTGTAGAGATGCGTGGTGATCGGGTCGCAGCAGCGCAGGCCGGGATCGCAACAGGCAGGCCCGCTGCCGGATTCAGATACAGCGCGAGCGGCGTTTCCATATTTCTCCCGAACCTGATCCTGAACGGTCGATGCCATGACGGTGCGTCTCCTTGTATACGCTAAGGCGAATGTATGCGTCTCTGGACATATCTGTCAAGGCGTATATCATGGGACTGTGAATCGCTCTTCGCAGAGTCACGATCTGGCGCTGCTGTTCGCGGCGTTTTCCGATCCCACGCGGCTGCGCCTGCTGAACCTCATGGGCGGGCGGGAAGTGTGCGTGTGCTATTTCGTGGAGATTCTGGGGCAGAGCCAGCCCAAGATCTCGCGGCACCTGGCTTATTTGCGGCGTGCCGGCGTGGTGGCGGCGCGGCGTGAAGGGAAGTGGATGCACTACCGGATTGTTGTCCCCGGGCATCAGGGGGCGGCGAAAATTCTCCAGGAGACATTGGCGGCGCTGCGGGAAGAGAAGGCCATGCAGGCGGACCTGGCGCGCTTCAGTCGGGCCTGTTGTGCCCCGCGGAAGATCGCGGCTCTGGAAGCCGCTCCAACGCCGACTCCGGTCGAAGCGGCTCAGCCGGTCCTGTAGGACCTGGAACAAAGCCCCGGTTGGCGGTGTCTTTTCCGACAGACGTACGGCGGTCAAAATCAAAAGGTAGCGGCCGCACGGGGCGGCGCATCCCAACTTTAAGTGAGCCGGAATTTCAACTGGATCTGGTATCTCGGAGCCGCGGTTTGGTTTCTCAATGCCGCGCTGGCGATGCACCATGGCAATTTGCGGCTTGGGCTGACGAATGCCGCGATCTCGGCGGCTTTCCTGGTGGCCGGCATCTTTTTCAGCCGACAGGCCCGGCGCCAGGCGCGCCGCAACAACGGCCGCTGATGTTCCCCTGATCCGCCGCCAACTTCCCGGCAAAACCCGGTGCCCCAAAAAAGGTGCAGTCAAAAAGGGTAATACCCAAAAGGTATTACCCTCGTTTAATTGAAAACAAAGTAGTTGTTGAGGCCTTCAGCCAGGGGGGGTGGGGGGCAGGGGTGATTTCCGCCTCAAACGTCCTTCTCAGCCTTCGCGATGCACTCCTCGAAGATGTCCATCGCGATCGAGCATTCCTCCTCTTTGACGATGAGCGGCGGCGCGAGCCGGATCGAGTTTTCACCGCAGCCGAGGATGAGCAGGCCCCGCTCAAAGGCCAGATCGACAATCTGGTCGCGGAGGGCTGGAGCGGCTTCGCGGGTCTGCTGATCTTTGACGATCTCGATGCCGATCATCAGGCCGCGTCCGCGGACGTCGCCGACGATCCGATGCTTCTTCGGCCAGCTGCGCAGGCGGCCAAAGAGCTTTTCTCCCTGGGCTGCAGCATTGGCAATGCCTTCGTTCTGAAGGACATCGATGGTGGCCAGGGCAGCGGCGATGCAGACCGGATTGCCGCCAAAGGTGGAAGCATGCGAGCCGGGCTTCCAGTCCATGATGGAGGCTTTGGTCATGCAGACGCCCAGGGGCATGCCGGAGGCAATGCCTTTGGCCGAGCAGACGATGTCAGGCTGAACGCCGGTGTGCTCGATGGCCCACCATTTGCCGGTGCGTCCAGCGCCGGACTGCACTTCATCGGCGACGAGGAGAATGCCGTACTTGTCGCAGATGCGGCGGAGCTCCTGCATAAAGACGGTGGGAGCAACGACATAGCCGCCTTCGCCCTGAATTGGCTCGACGAAGATGGCGGCCACTTCTTCGGGGGGAAGGATGGTGTGGAAGAGCTTGTCCTCGATGTAGCGGGCGCAGGCGAGGGCAAATTCCTGCTCTTCCTGGGGTCCGCCGGAACAGCCGCGATAGGCGTAGGGGTAGCGGACGTGGGTGACTCCGGGGACCAGGGGTGCGAAGCGGCGCTTCTGCTGGGGCTTGGAGGCGGTGAGGGAGAGGGCGCCCATGGTGCGTCCATGGAAGGCGCCGAGGAAGGCGATGATGTTCTGGCGTCCGGTGTGGTAGCGCGCGACCTTGAGGGCGCACTCGACGGCCTCGGCGCCGGAGTTGCCGTAGTAGAAGCGGTGGGGGCCGGGCATGGGGGCGATGGCGGAGAGGCGTTCGGAGAGGGTGACGAGGGACTCGTAATAGAAGTCGGTGCCGGACATGTGGATGAGCTCGCCGGCCTGCTTCTGGATGGCGGAGACGACGGCGGGATGGCAATGGCCGGTGGAGACGACGGCGATGCCGGCGGCAAAGTCGAGGAACTCATTGCCGTCGACGTCTTCGACGCGCACGCCACGTCCGCGCTTCGCCACCATGGGATAGGAGCGCGTGTAGCTGGGGGAAATGATGCGGTCGTCGGCGGCGACAATCCGTTTGGCCTCGGGGCCGGGGAGGGAGGTCTTCAGCTTCGGTCCATAGTGGGTCAGAATCTCAGCAGTGGCAGTCATGTTTCGCTCCTTGCAGGTGGAAAGCGGCTGTCGGGTCATCGGCAGAATCCAGATGACAGATTGGGGAGAGAGGTCATCTTCGGACACGCCGCCGGGGCAGGTGCGGCGCGGACAGCGGTGACTAGTCGCTGCCGAAGAGACTCGGTCGCGTGCGGGTAGGCAGAACGCGGAAGAAGCGGCGGGGCGCGGTGGCGCGCACGAAGGCCCGGTTCCAGTTCCTGCAACTGAAAATGCCCGGAATGGAAGCGGTGCGTCGCATGGCTCTGCTGGCCCTGAGGATAGCACGGGAGCCTGGCGATTCGACAGCGCGGCGGCGACGTTACGGCAGAGTGGGCGGCGGGCCGGTGCGACGAAAGGGGATCGGGGGTCATCCCATATACTGAGAGTATGTCCATCGTTCGCAACGCCGCTGCTATTGCCAGGGGGATGAGCATCACCTTCCGGGAGATGTTTCAGCCCACGGAAGTGGAGAATTATCCCGACGGCAAGGGGCCGCTGCGGGGAGCGGTGTTCCAGGAGCGCTTTCGCGGGGCGCACGTGCTGCAGAGGGACGAGAACGGGCTGGAGAAGTGCGTGGCGTGCTTTCTGTGCGCGGCAGCCTGCCCTTCGAACTGTATCTATATTGAAGCCGATGAGAATACGGCCGAGAAGCGGATTTCGAGCTCGGAGCGGTACGCGAAGGTCTACAACATCGACTACAACCGGTGCATCTTCTGCGGGTATTGCGTGGAGGCGTGTCCCACGGACGCGATTACGCACGGGCACGGCTTTGAGCTGGCCAGCCTGAACGCGACCAATCTGGTGATGCGGAAGGAAGACATGCTGACGGCGGCGGTGGGGATGCCGGGGGTTGCGACGCACTCGGATTCGACGAAGTAGCGGGCTTTTTGCGGCCACGCGGCTGATTCAGAAAAAATGGGCCGGCTCCGTCAAGAGCCCTCCGCCGGCGGGCCTGCGGCAGCAAGGAAGGGCCTTCGGCCCGGTTTTTGCGGCACGGCTGAAAGTCGTGCCCTGACACGAAGCCTGTCTCGCCGGCAGTTTCTCCGCGAGCAGGGAAGGCGTGATCCGATCCGAAACATGCGACCTCCCAAGGATGGGGCACCCGGGGTTGGTGTCCGGATCGGAATTTCGGCTTCCCACCCTGTCGCCCAAAGGCGGGGCGACAAGGATGGGGCGCCCGGGGGTATCGATGGGGCATCCGGAGTGTCGGCACGGGGGTGCCGTTCCCTTCAGAAAACAGCAGGTCCAATGAGCGGCAGGCACCGCCTGGCCCCTGACGGTTCGGGGTTGGCGGGCACTTGTTTAGGATCAGAGTAGCTGCATCCGTAAATCCATTCCTATGACCGATACTTCTCGATCCCGCAACTCTGACCATCCGCTGCGGCGGATTCTTGAACAGCGCATCGCCATCATCGACGGCGCGATGGGCACGACCATCCGCACCTACGGGATGAAGGAAGCCGATATTCGCGGCGAGCGTTTTCGGGACGCGCCGAAGGATCTGCTCAACAACGGCGACTTGTTCACGCTGACGCAGCCGGAGATGATCGGCGATATTCATCGGCGGTTTCTGGAAGCCGGGGCCGACATTATCGAGACGAACACGTTTGGCGCGACTTCGATCGCGCAGAGCGAGTTTTTTGTCGAGGATCCGCGCGAGCATGGGGGACGGAAGGATCCTGAGTTCTACCAGAAGATTCTTTCCGATCCGTTTCTCGACAAGCTGGCGTGGGAGATCAACGAGCAGAGTGCGCGGCAGTGCCGGATGTGGGCGGATCGCGTGGGTGATGCTACGGGGCGGCAGCGGTTTGTCGCCGGGGCGATTGGGCCGCTGACGGTTTCGCTGTCGAATTCGCCGGACGCGGACGATCCGGGATTTCGGGTGATCACCTTCGATCAGGTGAAGGCGGCTTATAAGCAGGAGGTGCGGGCGCTGCTGGCGGGCGGCGTGGATCTGCTGCTGGTGGAGACGATCTTCGATTCGCTGAATGCGAAGGCCGCGCTGGTAGCGGTGCGCGAGGTGTTCGATGAAGAGAAGAGGGAGCTGCCCGTCATGATCTCGGCGGCGGTGGGGCGCGGGGGCGAGACGATGATCTCTGCGCAGACGGTGCCGGCTTTCTGGGATGCGGTGGAGCACGTGCATCCGTTTTCAGTGGGGCTGAACTGCTCGCTGGGCCCGGACCTGATGTATCCATTTCTGGAAGAGCTGTCGGAGAAGGCCGATGTGGCGATTTCGGCGTATCCGAATGCGGGCTTGCCGAATCCGCTGTCGCCGACGGGATTTGATTTCGGGCCGGGCGACATGGCGAAGTACCTGGGCGACTTCGCGCGAGGCGGGCTGATCAATATTGCCGGTGGCTGCTGCGGGAATACGCCGGAGCACATTGCTGCGATTGCGAAGGCGCTGGAGGGGCTGGAGCCGCGGGCGCTGGCGACGAGGGCTCAGGGCACAGAGCCCAGGGCACAGGGCACAGAGCCCAGGGCACAGGGCACAGAGCACAGGGCACAGGGCACAGGCGCACAGGCATCAGACAGAGGACAGGACGCGGCTGCTGCGACATTTCGGCCGCTGCGGCTTTCCGGGTCGCGGCCGTTCACGCAGCAGGAGAAGGTCTTCATCATGATCGGGGAGCGGACGAATGTGGCGGGATCGCCGAAGTTCGCCCGGTTCGTGAAGGAAGGGAAGTACGAAGAGGCGGTGAGCGTGGCGCGGCAGCAGGTGGACAGCGGGGCCAACGTGCTGGACATCTGCATGGACGAGGGGATGATTGACGGGGTCGCGGCAATGTCGCGCTTTCTGCTGCTGCTGGCCTCGGAGCCGGAGGTGGCGGCGGTGCCCTTCATGGTCGACTCGTCGAAGTGGGAGGTAATCGAGGCCGGGCTGAAGTGCATGCAGGGCAAGGGCATCGTGAACTCCATTTCGCTGAAAGAAGGTGAGGCGAAGTTCCGCGAGCACGCGGCGACGGTGCAGAAGTACGGTGCTGCGGTGGTGGTGATGGCGTTCGACGAGCGCGGCCAGGCGGCGACGTACGAGGAGAAGATCCGCATCTGCGAGCGGGCTTACCGGATTTTGGTGGATGAGCTGGATTTCCCGGCCGAGGACATCATCTTCGATCCGAACATCCTGACGGTGGCGACGGGGATGGAGGAGCACAACAATTACGCGGTGGATTTCATCCGGGCCGCGCAGTGGATTAAGGAGAATTTGCCGCATGCGAAGGTGAGCGGCGGCGTGTCGAATATTTCCTTCAGCTTTCGCGGGAACAATAAAGTGCGCGAGGCGATGCACGCGGCGTTTCTGTATCACGCGATTGCCGCGGGACTCGACATGGGGATCGTCAACGCCGGACAGTTGGAAATCTATGAGGAGATCGAGCCGGAGCTGAAGACGCTGGTGGAAGACGTGCTGCTGAATCGGCGCGCGGATGCGACCGAGCGGCTGGTGACGTATGGCGAGTCGCTGAAGGCGACGGGCGCGGGTTCGACGACGACTGAAAAGCAGGCGGAGGAGTGGCGGGGCGGCACGGTGGAGGAACGTCTGACACATGCGCTGGTGAAGGGGATCGACGCGTACATTGACGGGGACACAGAGGAGGCGCGGCAGAAGCTGGGGCGGCCGCTGGCGGTGATCGAAGGCCCGCTGATGGACGGGATGAGCGTGGTGGGCGATCTGTTTGGCGCGGGCAAGATGTTTCTGCCCCAGGTGGTGAAGTCGGCACGCGTGATGAAGAAGGCGGTGGCGTATCTGACGCCTTACATGGAAGCGGAGAAGGCTGCGCTGGCGGCTGCCGGGCACGAGGTGAAGGCACAGGGGAAGATTCTGCTGGCTACGGTGAAGGGGGATGTGCACGACATCGGGAAGAACATTGTCGGTGTGGTGCTGGCCTGCAATAACTACGAAGTGATCGACATGGGGGTGATGGTCCCGGCGGAGAAGATTCTGGAGCGCGCTCGTTTGGAAGGGGCGGACCTGATTGGGCTGAGCGGGCTGATTACGCCGTCGCTGGACGAGATGGTGCATGTGGCGCGGGAGATGGAGCGGCTGGAGTTCACCGTTCCGCTGCTGATCGGGGGAGCGACGACGAGCCGGGCGCATACGGCGATTCGGATTGCGCCGCACTACAGCCAGCCGGTGGTGCATGTGGTCGATGCCAGCCGGGCGGTTCCGGTGGCGACCAGCCTGCTGAGCGACGAGAACAAGTCTGGGTTTGTGACGCAGCTGCAGGTGGAATACGCGGCGGTTCGCAAGGCGCACGCGGCGCCGCGGCAGGCGACGGTTTCTCTGGCTGAAGCGCGGGCTCGGCGGACACCGATTGAGTGGCGCGCGGAGGATATCGCGGTTCCTGCGTTCACCGGGGTGCGGGTTGTCGATGACGTTTCGCTGGCGGAGCTGCGGGGCTACATTGACTGGAGTCCGCTCTTCCATGCCTGGGAGATGAAGGGGGTTTATCCGCGAATTTTCGAAGACGAGAAGCAGGGCGCGCAGGCGCGGCAGCTGTTTGACGATGCGAGTGCGCTGCTGGATCGGATCATCGATGAGAATCTGCTGACCGCGCGGGCGGTGTATGGATTTTTCGCGGCGCAGGCTGTTGGCGACGATGTTGAGCTGTATACGGATGGTTCGCGTGCGGAGGTGCTGGACCGGCTGCACTTTCTGCGGCAGCAGGCGAATCGGGAGGGGAAAGAGCCCTGCCGGTCGCTGGGGGACTTTATTGCTCCGAAGGAGACCGGGCTGCAGGACACGATCGGGGCGTTTGCGGTGACCAGCGGCATCGGGCTGCCGGAGCTGGTGCAGGGCTTCAAGGCGGAGCACGACGACTACAACGCGATCATGGCGGAGGCTCTGGCGGATCGGCTGGCAGAGGCGTTTGCGGAATTTCTGCATCAGCGGGCGCGCCGGGAGTGGGGCTATGGGTGCGCTGAGAAATTCACTCCTGTCGAGCTGATTTCCGAAAAATATCGGGGGATTCGGCCGGCGCCGGGGTATCCGGCGTGTCCCGACCACACAGAAAAGGGAACGCTGTGGCGGCTGCTGGATGTGGAGCGGAACGCGGGCATTCGCCTAACGGAATCGTTTGCGATGTGGCCGGGGTCGAGTGTGAGCGGGTTCTACTTCGCGCATCCGGAGTCGCGTTATTTTGCCGTGGGGAAGATCGATCGCGATCAGGTGGCCGATTATGCCGGGCGCAAGGGCATGAGCCTCGGCGAAGCGGAGCGATGGCTCGGGCCGAACCTGAACTACGAGCCGGGGCGGTGAGGGACGTGGATCCTTGCCCTGATGCGAGGGCGGCTGGCTAATCGTCTCCCACACCTGCCAAAACCGGACAGATGTGGGGCACCCGGTATCCGGCGCGGGCTCATGGCCTCCCACCCTGTCGCACGAAACGCGACAAGGATGGGGCACCCGGGGGCGCGGGCTAGCCCGCTTTTTTTAGGGCGGCGGGTTTCTTTGCTTTCTTTGCGGGCGGGGGGGCGTCGGATTTCGCGGCCGTCTCCCGCATCGGCTTTTCATGCAGCAGCAACTCGACGGAGCGCATCTGGGGATTGTCGTAGAACCAGCGCTGCATGGCATTGTCTTCGAGCAGGTTGAGCAGGCCGAGGATGCACATGCCCTGGTGGTGGGCCATCCACTCGCGGACGACTTCCGGCTGTCGGCCCGTGAAGTCGACGGCTTCGTAAAAGCCGTACATGCCGGTCCAGTTCTCGGCCGCCATGCGGCGCAGGTTCTGGATGGAGGCGGTGGGCTCGACATTCAGCGCGAGGAAGGTGGAGTAGGGCGAGACGACGGGTCCGGCGGTGGCGTCCCATTTGAGCGCGATCTGAGGAATCCCATAGGCCTGGTAGTGGTAGTGTCCCTGATCGGTCTTCGCCGCGTAGCCGGACTCGGAGATGCCCCAGGGGATGCCGTGTTCTTTAGCGTAAGCGCGCTGGATGGCGACCGCGCCTTCGATCGAGTTCGACAGAAGGGTGTCCGGATAGCTGCGCATCCAGAGAGCGGGCATGAGGTATTCGAACATGGTGCCCGTCCAGGACAGCAGGACCGAGGAGCCATACGCCTGGGTGTGGACGCGCGACATTTTGAACCAGCCCTGCTGGGAGAGTTCTCCGCGGGCCACAGCAATGTAGGTGGCGATGCGCGCCTCGGAGGCGAGCATGTCGTAACAGGCCCAGTGAATTTTGTTGGTCGCAAATTCGTAACCGATGGAGAGCAGGAGGCGGTCTTTGTTGACCAGGAATGCGAAGTCGGTGTTGTCGGCGAGGCGTCCGGCCTCGGCAGAGACCTTTTGCAGGTTTGCGACGAGGGTTGTCGAGCGGGCGCGGGCGCGAGCGAGATCCAGCCGCAGGCGGGCGATCAGGCCGGCAATCTCCGCCGATTCGGGCATGAGACGCGGGGCTGCGAGGCGCTGATCGAGCGCGGCCAGCAAGGCCGGCGTGTCCTCAAGACTGGGAATGGAAGGGTCGGCAGAGGGGTGGGGCGCGGGCACGGCGTGCAGCGCTCCCTCGGCGGGCTTTTCGAAGAGCAGGCGCTGGATGGACGCGTACTCCGGCTTGAGCCAGGGAAGGTAGTCATCGACCAGGGTGGCGATTCTCTCGATGCGGGCCTTCGTTTCGCTGGTCCACCAAAGGGTTTCGTCGAGGGAGGGCTGCGTGTAGGGCGGCAGGCCGGCAAAGGGGGCTCGCGTCTCGGGCGAAAGCACCCAGGGCAGCCAGGCGGCCGAATCGACGGACTCCGCCGGTGCGCGGAGGGAGGCGATGGGGTCCGGCACGTTCTTCAGACGCGCGAGCAGGCGCAGATGCGTGTCAAGACCGGCGAAGAGACGCCGGTCGAGCAGGGGGCGTTTCAGCAGTTCGAGGGTGCCGGTTTTCACGGTGTAGAGGGAGGCAACAAAATTGCCGCTGTCCACTGAGGAAACGGTGATGGGCTTTAAAGGTTCGAGCGTATCGGTGGTGTACCAGTTGTAGAGATGGCCTCTGTGCAGCGGCAAGCGGGCCATGGTGGCATAGCTGCGCTGCATCAGTTCGGCGTATTCCGGCGCGGTGAGGAATCCGAATTCGCAGGCCGCCTGTCGCGCATTGAACAACAGTCCCAGGTTGGTGGGAGAGACGCGCGCGGCTTCGAAGAGGCCGTTTTCCTCAACGTTGTCGGGAATGAGGTAATTGTGCCGGGCGCCGCCAAACTCGAAGAAGAAGCGCCAGACGCGCAGCGCGTGCTCGCGCAGGAACAGATTGTCCTGCTGGCGCAACTGCTGGCGCGGTTCACGGGGAGGCTTGTTGAGCCAGGCGGTGACGTCGCGCTCGAATCCCCAGAGAACAAGGATGGGTGCGGCGGGGAGGAGCGCGAAGGGATGGAGCAGGGCCAGAACCAGAGCGATGATGGCGGAGACGATGGGGGTGAGGGTGAGGTAGCGATCGACGGTAGAAATGCGCCGTTGCGAGGCTTCCGCTTCGGCTGCGGTTTCCCATTCGAGGAGGCGCTGGCCGGTGACCATGCGGCGGACCGATGACCGCACAATGGCGTCGATGGCCATCATGGTCTGGTGGGGCAGGAAGGTCAGCATGAGCAGGGTGGTCACGATGGCCTGATGGAAGCCGGTGAGAACATCCTGGACGGCGCCTTCCTGCTCGATGAACATGGCGCGGCCGAGGCCAAAGATGAGCTGGATGAAAACCGGGACAAAGAGGAGGAAGAGGGTGACGAGGGTCCAGTAGACGGGGCCGCCGGGCAGGCCCAGCCAGCCGGCGACGAGCAGGATCATGGTGGCCGGCTCGACCAGCGAACGGCGGAGGTTATCGAGAATCTTCCATCGCGAGATGGTGGAAATAGGATTGCGGACGAATTTGCCCGACTCGTCGGGGACGCGGCCGAAGAGCCACTGCGCGATCTGCCAGTCGCCGCGAACCCAGCGATGCTTGCGGCGGGTATAAGCGCTATAGTGGGAGGGGTAATCGTCGATGACCTCGACGTCGGTGGCGAGGCCGGCGCGGGCGTAGGCGCCTTCGATCAGGTCGTGGCTGAGCAGGGCGTTGCGGGGGAAGCGCTTCTCAAGCACCGCGTGCAGGGTAGCGACCTCGTAGATGCCCTTGCCGGTGAAGCTGCCTTCCCCATAGAGGTCCTGGTAGACGTCGGAGATGGCGCGGGTGTAGATGTCGAAGCCGGTTTGGCCGGAGTAAATGTTGGCCATGCGGGAGCGCGCGGCGGAGTGGACGCTGACCCCGACGCGAGGCTGCAGGATTCCATAGCCCTGGGTGACGATGCGCCGCACCGGATCAATGACGGCGCGGTTGAGTGGATGGATCATGGCGCCGACCAGAGCATGGGCGGTGCCGCGGGGCAACTGGGTGTCGGAGTCGAGGGTAATGATGTACCGCACCCGACGCAGGACGCTGCTGTCGCCGGCTTTGACGGGGAAAGCGTCGAATTCGCCCATGAGCAGCTTATTGAGATCGAGCAGCTTGCCGCGTTTGCGCTCCCAGCCCATCCACACGCCCTGGCGGGCATTAAAGATGCGGTGGCGGTGGAGCAGCAGGAAATGCCCGTACTTGCGCTGGCCCTGGTAGCGGGCATTCAGGTCGTCGATGAGGCGTATGGCCAGATCGACGAGCGGATCGCGATCGTCCTCGCGGGGACGGGAGACGGAATCCGGCAGATCGGTGAGCAGCGCGAAATGGAGATTCGGATCGGGATTGGCGAGGCAGCGAATTTCCAGCTCCTCGACGAGCTCGCGAACCTGGGCCTCGTTCAGCAGCAGCGTGGGTATTACGACCATGGCGGTGGATTCGGCGGGAATTCCGTCGGTGAGGTCGATTTTGGGCAGAGGCAGCGGGCGGAAGAGCGACGAGATGGTGTTATTGACCAGATCGCCGGCGCCCTGGGTGGCGGGGATCAGCAACATGAGAAAGGCTACGGTGAGGCCGCCAAAGATCGAGTAATTGGGAATGAGGGGCAGCAGGATGGCGGCGATGAGGATGACGGTCAGGACTTCGATGCCGCCGATGTAAAAATCATCGGCGTTGCGGCGCAGGCCGGCGCGGAGGCGATCGATGAAGCGGGGGTGATAACCGATTTGTCCCTTGAGGTCCTCGAGCCCGTTGTCAATGAGGTAGTGGCCGACGTGGGAACGGCGCAGGTAGACACGCGGATCGGCGATGGGCTGCTGCTGAGCTTCCTTCGCCATATTGATGGCGGCGCGGGCCACTTCGGTCTCCGAGCAATCGGAGTAGCGGGCGATGCGCGACACCTGTTTGCGGTAGACCTCGCGGCTGTCGAAGTCCATCTTCGGATAGGCGCCGGCGGGATCATCGCGCAGGACGGCGTCAAAGACAACCAGCGGCTCCATGATGAAGAACCAGTCGACGAAGGCGATTTCGCGCAGTGACTGGATGCGTGTGGTGAGGAGCTGGGCAAAGGCCGGATCGCCCGGTACGCCGCTGAAGCGAGGGACTTCGTTGTCGAAGGAGAGCGCCTGCAGGCGGGCCGCGGCCTGCTCGAGGATCAGCTCGAGGAGGCGGAAGCGGAGCATGACGGGCAGTACCCACAGTTCTTCGAGCAGCAGGGCTTCGGGTTTTTGCAGCTCGGCGAGATAGATGCGGAGGGCGTCAGCATTCCATACGGAACCGGCGGCTGCGAGGTAAACCTCGGAAACGGTGGCGGCCCGGGGCTCGGCCTGATGATCGTCGGTGACGGCGAAGGGCAGGCGGCGCAGTTTGCGGCGCAGGGTGCGCAGCTCGGAGAGAGGGGAGCGCATGAGGCGCGGGTTCTCGCGGATTTCGAGCAAAGGCTCGGGGCCGGGCCAGCCGGTGGTGGGCAGTCGATCGAGAGCGGCGGAAAGCGTCTCCAGATGTTGCCCGGCTGCCTCCATGCGGGCGAAGAATGCCTCGAGATCCTGGGGCTGACGAACGGTTCTCCAGCGATGCCGGTCTTCACGGGCGGCAGTGCGGAGCTGTTCGGGCACAAGGCCGGCCTCCCGCAGTCGCTGTTCGTTGATCATCGTCACCTGTCCCGTCATTGGCCCACCTCGTCAGCGGTAGCTGGCCGCCTGCATCTCAAACATTTCGGCATAACGGCCACCCAGCGCCATCAGTTGCTGATGCGTTCCTTCCTCCACCAGGTGGCCCCCCGCCAGCACAACAATGCGATCGGCCATCCGCACGGTAGAGAAGCGATGCGAGATGAGCAAGGCCATCTTACCGGCAGTCAGCTCGGCAAATCGCTCAAATACTTCCAGCTCGCTCTTAGCGTCGAGAGCGGCTGTGGGTTCGTCGAGGATGAGCAGCTGGGCGTCGCGCAGATAGGCGCGGGCCAGGGCGATGCGCTGCCACTCGCCGCCGGAGAGATCCACGCCGCTGACGAAGCGCCGGCCGAGCATCTGGTCGTAGCCGCCGGCGAGCTTCTTCACGACTTCGGCGGCCAGGCTTTTTTGCGCCGCAGACCGAATTTCTTCTTCGGTGTGGGGCACCTCGACATGGCCCACGCCGATGTTCTCTTTGACCGTCATCTCGTAGCGCATGAAGTCCTGGAAGATGACGCCCATCTCGCGATGGAGGTCCTCGATGGAGTACTCGCGGAGATCGATGCCATCGAGCAGGATCTGGCCTTCGGTGGGGTCATAGAGGCGGGTGATGAGCTTGACCACGGTGGTTTTGCCCTGGCCGTTTTCGCCGATGAGGGCGATGCGCTGGCCGGGCTCGATGGTGAAGTTGAAGTCCTTCAGGACGCGGCGTTCGGTTCCGGGATAGGCAAAGGAGACGTTGCGGAATTCAAAGCCGCGGCGGATGGGTTGAGGCGCGGGCAGGGCATTCGGCTTGCTTTGCACGGTGGGCTTGACGTTGAAGAACTCGATGAGATCGGTGAGGAAGAGGGCCTGGTCGGCGATGCCGGAAGCCGTAGAGAAGGCCTGCTGGAAGTTGCTGCTGGCCTGTTGGATGGCCAGTGTGACCAGCGCAAAAGCCGCGACGTTGGGATACTTGCCGGTAATGGCCTCCCAGATCGCATACACGTAAGCACCGTAGTAGCCGAGGGTGCTGATGAGCGAGAGCAGGCCGCCCCACAGCATTTTTCTGTTGGCCAGGGCTACGTTTTCCTCGTAAATGCCCTGGGCGAGGCCGCGGAAGCGGTCGGTGAGGTAGCCGCTCAGGTTGAAGAGCTTCAGCTCTTTGGCGGACTCCTTGCTGCCCCCCACCTGGCGCAGGTAGTCCATGATGCGTTTGCGGGGCGTTTGGCGGAAGTTCTGTTCGTAGCCGAGGAAGGCGAAATGGGTTTCGCCTATAAACGAGGGCAAGACGCCCATGACCAGGGGCACGATCATCAGCGGGGAGCGGTAGATGAGCACGGCGCTCCAGATCAGGGTCATGATGGTCTGCTGGAAGAGGCGGCCCATCTGCTGGATCATGGCCAGACGGTCGGTTGCCTGGACCCGGGCCCTCTCCAGGCGGTCGTAGAAGGCGGGGTCCTCGTAGGTGGTGAGGTCGAGGCGCGCCGCCTGCTCCATCACCTTGACGCTGACGTGATTGGTATAGCGGTCGGAGAGGAGCTGGTCGGTGTAGTCCATGGAGCGGCTGAGAATGCCGTTGACCAGAGCGAGCGCGACTTCGGCAATGACCCACCACCAGAAATGCTGCAGCGGCGGCTGGTGGGTAATGGCGTCAGCGACGCCACCGAGGATGTTGGCGGCGACGAGGCCGATGCCGAAGGAGGTGATCGGCTGCAAAACACGGAGGATGAGTCCCCAGGTGACGACGCTGCGGCCGGAGACCCAAAGCAGCCTGAGGACCGGAGGGGTGTTGCGAAGGGCTCGGATCCGATCCCCCCATGCGTTTTGAGAACCTGACTGACCTTTGCCGCTCATCGACTCACAGAGGGGATCGCCCCGGCAGTTTGCCGGACAGGATGACGTGCGCCTGTGCCATGCCAGGGTAGTCGCTTGGATGCGGTCGCACGGGGCGTAAGTTGTTACCTCTTCGTCCGATAGTACCCCGAAGGCGCACCGTGATCGGATGAGAAAAGCGGGAGCAGGAAGGGAGGCTTCGGAGCGGGTGGCCCGGCATGGCGCACTTCGGCGGGCAGGAGTCTGGCGTCTGCGTCCAAATTGGCCCCTTGTTCGTCTTTCAGAGCATCACCGCGGGCTCCTGAGGCAAACTCCCGGCCAGCGTCCATGAAAGGTAGCAGAGGTGTCTGTTTTGCGCATGGGCGTTGATCCTGAGCGGTGGTTACCGGTGTTAAACTCCGACTTTGACGCGATTTTCGCCGTCAGCGCCTCCAGCCGCGATACTTCTCCGAGTTATCCATCTTGAGACAGGTAAACGAACGAACCGCAGATGACTTCTGAACCCTCCGCCTCCATTGCCCCGCCGGATCATCAGCTGCCGCCACCGTCGACGACGCCTCCCCGTAAGCGGCGCCATCGCTGGATCTGGGTCGCCGTTCTGGTTGCCTTTGGGCTCCTTTTTTTCTGGGTGATCACGCAGCACCAGAAGAGCCAGCAGGCGGCCGCGGGGCGGGGACGACGGGGGGTGGGGCAGGGAACGGTCCCGGTAGTTCCCGCGACCGCGAAAACCGGCAGTTTGGGGATTTATCTCAATTCGATCGGAACGGTGACCCCTGTCTACATGGATTCGATCACCGCCCAGGTGACGGGCGTGATCACGGACGTGCACTATCGCGAGGGGCAGACGGTTCGCAAGGGCGATCCGCTGGTCGACATCGATCCGCGGCCCTATGCCGCGCAGCTGGCCCAGGCGCAGGGCACGCTGGAGCGGGACCAGAACCTGCTGGCGGAAGCCCGGATGGACCTGAGCCGGTACCAGACGGCATGGGCGAAAAACGCGATTCCACGGCAGACCTTCGAAGATCAGGAAAAGCTGGTGCTGCAGGATGAGGGCACAGTCAAGAACGATCAGGGCGTGGTGCAGTACGACCAGGTGCAGCTGGGCTACTGCCATATCGTGTCGCCGATTACGGGCCGGGTGGGCCTGCGTCTGGTCGATCCCGGCAACCTGGTGACGGCGAATTCGGGCACGACTCTGGTGGTGGTGACCCAGATGCAGCCCATCACGGTGATCTTCACGATTCCTGAGGACAGCCTGGAGCAGGTGCTGACGCCTCTGCACAAGGGGACGAAGATGCCGGTGGAAGCGTGGGACCGCTCCAACGCGGTGCAGATTGCGAGCGGCCGGCTGCTGACGGTCGATAACCTGATCGATACCACGACCGGCACGGTGAAGCTGCGCGCCGAATTCGCGAACAGCAAGCGCACTCTGTTCCCGAACCAGTTTGTGAACGCGCGGCTGCTGGTGGCAACGCTGCAGAATCAGATTCTGGTGCCATCGTCCGCCATTCAGCACAACGGCGACACGGCGTTTGTATACGTCATCGAAAAAGGGCCGGCAGCCGGCTCGCCGGAAAGTGGGACAGGCAGGCAGCCGCCGAAGAGCACTGCGACGAGCGAGAGCACCGGCGCAGGAGCCGGGGGAGCGGCGCCGAAGGGCAGTACGGGTGAAAAACCCGCCAGCGCCGGCGGCGCTCCGCCCAAAGGGGGCAAAGCGCAGTACCACGTGGTGATGCGCACCGTGAAGCCCGGAGCCAGCGATAACGGCATGACCGCTGTGCAGGGCCTTCAGGCGGGTGAAACGGTGGCCGACAGCAGCTTTGAAAAGCTGCTGGACGGGTCGTCTGTGAGCATCTCGAAACTCGGACTGCCGGTGATGCAGACCACCATCTCCGGTGAGAGCAGCGCCCCTTGAGTCCGTCACGCCCATTTATTCTGCGGCCGGTAGCGACCTCGCTGCTGATGGCCGCCATCCTGCTGGTGGGGATTGTCGCTTACACGCAGTTGCCGGTTTCAGCGCTGCCGGAAGTGGATTATCCGACGATTCAGGTTCTGACGTTCTATCCGGGGGCCAGTCCGGATGTGACCGCGACCACCATCACCGCTCCTCTGGAGCGCGAGTTCGGCGAAATGCAGGGCCTGAGCCAGATGACCTCGACCAGCGCGGGCGGGGTTTCGGTCATCGTGCTGCAGTTCAATTTGTCGATGTCGATCGATGTGGCGGAAGAGGAGGTGCAGGCGGGGATCAATGGAGGCGGATCGTTTCTGCCTTCGGATCTGCCTTCGCCGCCGGTTTACAACAAGACCAACCCCGCGGACGCGCCGATTCTGACGCTGGGGATCACCTCGAACACGCTGCCTTTGTCGCAGGTCGAGGATCTGATCGATACGCGGCTCGCTCCCAAGATCTCGCAGCTCGCCGGTGTGGGTCTGGTCAGCATCAGCGGCGGTCAGAAGCCCGCAGTCCGGATCCAGGCGAACCCGGTTGCCCTTTCGTCGTATGGGCTGAACATGGAGGACCTGCGCACAGCCCTGACCCAGGCCAGCACCAATTCGGCCAAGGGCAACTTCGACGGCCCCCGCCAGGATTATCAGATCGATTCCAACGATCAGATCACCGAGGCCAGCGAGTACAGGAATGTCGTCGTTGCTTATCGCAACGGGGCGCCGGTGTTTGTGAAGGACGTAGCCGATGTGGTGAACGGAGTTGAGAACACCAAAGAGGCTGCGTGGATGGACAAGACGCCGGCCATCATTCTCAACATCCAGCGGCAGCCGGGCGCAAACACGATCACCGTCGTTCGCAGTATCCAGAAAATCCTGCCCCAGCTGGAAACCAGCCTGCCGGCGTCGATCCGGATTCAGACGCTGACCGATATGACCACCAGCATTCAGGCCTCGGTGAACGACGTCGAGTTCGAGCTGATGCTGACGATCGGCCTGGTGGTGCTGGTCATATTCCTGTTCCTGCGCAGCCTCTACGCCACCATCATTCCCAGCGTGGCGGTGCCGCTCTCGCTGGTCGGCACCTTTGCGGTCATGTACCTGCTAGGCTACAGTCTGGACAATCTCTCGCTGATGGCGCTCACCATCTCCACCGGTTTCGTGGTGGACGACGCCATTGTGATGATCGAGAACATTGCGCGCTATCTGGAAGAAGGCATGTCGCCGATGCAGGCGGCACTGACCGGCGCATCGCAGATCGGCTTCACCATCATCTCGCTGACCGTCTCGCTGATCGCGGTGCTGATCCCGCTGCTGTTTATGGGCGATGTGGTGGGGCGGTTGTTCCGCGAGTTTGCCGTCACCCTGGCGGTGACCATCATCATCTCCGCGATCGTCTCGCTGACGCTTACGCCGATGATGTGTTCGCGCATCCTGCGCCACAATCCGGAAGAGCAGCAGACGCGCTTTTACCGGGCCTCGGAGCACGTCTTCAACCGGATGATCGCCTTCTACGGGCGTACGCTGCGCGTGGTGCTGCGCTACCAGGGCCTCACCCTGCTCATCGCCCTCGGCACCCTGGTGCTGACCGTCTTCCTCTACATCGTCATTCCCAAGGGATTCTTTCCGGTGCAGGATACCGGCGTGATCCAGGGCATCTCTCAGGCGCCGGAGGCGATCTCGTTCAGCGCGATGTCCGCCAGGCAGCAGCAGCTCGCAAATGTCGTCCTCCAGGACCCGGCGGTGGAGAGTATTTCCTCGTTCATTGGTGTGGACGGCATTAATACCACCCTGAACAGCGGACGCATCGACATCAACCTGAAGCCGCTCAGCCAGCGCGACATGAGCGCCTCCGATGTCATTCGCCGGCTTCAGAACCGCCTGGGCAGGATCCCCGGCATTCACCTGTACATGCAGCCGGTGCAGGACATTACAGTGGATGATCGCGTGAGCCGTACCCAATACCAGTACACGCTGGAAGACCCCGATCCCACTGAGCTGAACACGTGGACCAACAAGTTCGTGGATCAGCTGAAGAAGCTGCCGGATCTGGAAGACGTGGCTACCGACCAGCAGACGGGCGGCCAGGCGGTGTCGCTGATGATCGACAGGGTCACGGCTTCGCGTCTGGGTATCGCGCCGACCACCATCGACAATACGCTGTACGACTCTTACGGCCAGCGGCAGATCAGCACGCTCTACACCCAGCTGAACCAGTACCATGTGGTGCTGGAAACGGCGCCGCAGTGGCAGAATAATCCGGCCAACCTGGGCGATCTTTACATTCAGACTGGCGCATCGTCCGGCGCCAGCGGCGCGGCCGCGTCCACCAACTACTCTTCTTCGGCTTCGGCTTCGGCGGGATCGAATGCTCTGACCAGCAGCGTGAAGTACACGCCATCGGCGAATTTGCTCACGCCGCCGGCCCAGGTGCTGGCGCCCACCAGCGCGACGCAGGGGAGTTCCTCCATTAACGGGGGCACGATCGCCGGAACCACGGCCAACGCGAGCACCTCCGCGACCTCGGCCAGGGCCGTGCCGCTGGGCGCCTTTACTCACGCATCGGAGACCACCGAGGCGCTCTCCATCGAGCACCAGGGACAATTCCCGGCGGTGACGGTGTCCTTCAACCTCGCGTCGAATGCCTCCCTCGGGGCCGCCATCTCCGACATCGACAAGGCCGCGTCGAATCTTCATTTTCCGGCCAGCCTGCAAGCCGGGTTCCAGGGCACGGCGGCGGCATTCCGCAATTCACTCTCGAACGAGGCGCTCCTGATTTTGGCGGCCCTGGTCACCGTTTATATCGTTCTGGGCGTGCTGTACGAGAGCTTCATTCACCCCATCACAATTCTTTCCACGCTGCCCTCGGCCGGTGTCGGCGCGCTGCTCTCGCTGATGCTCTTCCATCAGGATCTCAGCGTGGTGGCCATTATCGGCATCATCCTGCTGATCGGCATCGTGAAGAAGAACGGCATCATGATCGTCGATTTTGCGCTGGAAGCCGAGCGCGAGCACGGCAAAGACTCGACGGAAGCTATTTTCGAAGCCAGCATGCTGCGCTTCCGGCCGATCATGATGACCACCATGGCCGCGCTGCTCGGTGGTCTGCCCCTGGCGCTGGGCACCGGCCTTGGGTCGGAACTGCGCAGGCCTCTGGGCATCGCGATGGTGGGCGGCCTGCTGCTGAGCCAGGTCCTGACCCTTTACACCACGCCGGTCATCTACATTTTCTTCGACCGCATCGGCCAGAAGATCTCCGGCCGCCGGCCCGCTGACCATGCGGCTCAGCACGCCGGCGATTCGATGCCACCTCCGGCGGAGACGCATCCGTGAGCTTCTCATGGACGTTCATCCGGCGGCCGGTCGCCACGACCCTGCTGACCATCGCCGTGGCCATTGCCGGCGCCATCGGCTTCATGGTGTTGCCGGTGGCGCCGCTGCCGCAGGTGGACTTTCCAACCATCAACGTGAATTCCAGTCTGCCCGGCGCCAGCGCCCAGATCATGGCCGCCTCCGTCGCCACGCCGCTGGAGCGCCAGCTGGGCCACATTGCCGGTATCACGGAGATGACCTCGTCGAGCAGCCTGGGCAGCACCCGCATCACTCTGCAGTTCGATCTCAGCCGGAACATCGACGCCGCCGCGGGCGATGTGCAGGCGGCCATTAACGCCGCGCGGACTTACCTGCCCGCGAACCTGCCCAGCAATCCCAGCTACTGGAAATCGAATCCCGCGGATGCGCCGATTATGATCCTCGGGATGACGTCGAAGAAATACGATGTCACCAAGGTCTATGACCTGTCCTCGACGATTCTGGAGCAGAAGCTTTCGCAGATCAACGGAGTCGGGCAGGTGTTCGTGGGCGGCGGCGCCACGCCGTCGGTGCGTGTGGAGGTGGACCCAACCAAGCTGGAGAGCCTTGGCCTGACGCTTTCCAGTGTTCGTTCGCTGCTGAGCCTGCAAAACTCGCATGAGCCGCGGGGGCAGCTCTCCAACGGCGCCGTGACCGCGGATATCATCACCAACGATCAGATTTCGAAGGCCGACCAGTACAAGCCGCTGGTGGTCGGCTACCACAACGGACAGGCCGTTCGTCTCTCCGAGGTGGCCGGAGTTTACGATTCGGCGCAGAACATTCGCACCGCCGGTTACATGGACGGCACGCGCGCGGTGTTTATCATCATCTTCCGGCAGCCGGGTGCGAACATCATCCAGACCGTGGACAGCATTCGCTCGCAGCTGCCTTTTTTGCAGGCCGTGCTGCCCCAGGGCATCGACACCACTATTGTTCTTGACCGCACGACCACCATCCGGGCCTCGGTTCGCAACGTTGAAGAAACCCTGATGGGCTCGGTGGTGCTGGTGGTGCTGGTGGTGTTCATCTTCCTGCGCCGGCCGCGCGCGACGCTGATTCCAACGGTGGCGGTGCCGGTTTCCCTGATCGGCACCTTCGCCGTGATGTATCTGCTCGGCTACAGCATTGACAATCTGTCGCTGATGGCGCTGACCATCGCCACGGGTTTTGTGGTCGATGACGCGATCGTGGTGATGGAAAACATCACGCGCCATCTGGAGAGCGGCATGCCTCCTTTCAATGCGGCTCTGGTGGGGGCGCGGGAGATCGGGTTCACGGTCTTCTCCATCAGCATGTCGCTGATTGCCGTTTTCATCCCGATACTGATGATGGGGGGCATTATTGGGCGGCTCTTCCGCGAGTTCGCGGTGACGCTGTCCACGGCCATTCTGGTGTCGATGGTCATTTCGCTGACCACGACACCGGCCATGTGCGCGCACCTGCTGAAGCACCACCCGGCGGACGAGAAGCACAACTGGCTGTACCGGGCGAGCGAAAAGGGATTCAACGCGCTGCTGGCCGGATACCGGAGTTCGCTGAGCTGGGCGCTGGATAATCCGGTGCTGATTCTGATTGTGCTGGGCCTGACCATCGCGCTCAACGTGGTGGTGATCGTGCGCATTCCCAAGGGGTTTTTCCCGCAGCAGGATACGGGCGCCATTGTGGGCGGGGTGCAGGGGCCGCAGGACGCTTCCTTCCCGTTTATGAAGTACTCCGTGCTGCAGCTGGTGAAGGTAATCCAGGCCGATCCGGCGGTAGCGCATGTGAACGCCTACACGGGCGGCAACGGGTCCAGCAACGGAGGCTTCATTTACATGGCGCTGAAGCCGCTGGGTCACGGTCGGGGCGAACGCGAAGCCAGCGCTATGGACGTGATCAATCGCCTTCGCCCGAAGATCGATCGTCTGCCGGTGGCTTCGGCGTTCCTTCAGCCGGTGCAGGATCTGCGCATCGGCGGGCGCAGCAGCAGCGCGCTCTACCAGTACACGATCCAGTCGGACAACATACCGGACCTGGCAAAATGGGGACCGATTCTGCTGGCCCACATGCGCAAGCTGCCCGGCCTGCAGGACGTGAACACGGACCAGCAGAACGGGGGCCTTGAGGAGATGCTGAACTTCGACCGCGTCACCGGGGCCCGCCTGGGTCAGACGCCGCAGTCGCTGGATTCGGATCTTTACAGCGCCTTCGGCCAGTCGGAAGTCTCAGTGATCTACACCCAGCTGAACCAGTATTACGTGGTGATGGAAGTGGCTCCGCAATACTGGCAATCACCCAGGGCGCTGCAGGACATCTGGTTCACCACCAGCGGGGGAGCGTCCAGTGGATCGAAGGCGGGCATCAACACGATTTCGCCGCTGCTGAACGTGATGCAGGAGAAAGTGGGCACCACGCCGCTGCAGGTGAGCCACACCGGACTGTTTCCTTCCGTGACCGTGTCCTTCAACATGGCCAGCGGCATGTCGCTGAGCGATGCCACCCGCGAGGTGAGCGAGATGGAATCCGATCTGGGCATGCCGGCCACGGTCCACGGCTTTTTCGCCGGGACGGCGCAGGCCTATCAGGATTCGCTGGCCTCAGAGAAGTACCTGGTTATCACGGCCATTCTGGCTGTTTACATCGTGCTGGGCATTCTTTATGAGAGCCTGGTGCATCCGTTCACCATTCTCTCGACTCTGCCCTCGGCCAGCATCGGAGCGATGCTGGCTCTGATGCTGTTTCATATCGATCTGAATGTCATCTCCATCATCGGCATCATCCTGCTCATCGGTATCGTAAAGAAGAATGCCATCATGATGATCGATTTTGCGCTGATGGCGGAGCGGGAGGAACAGAAGAGCACCTACGACGCCATCTTCGAGGCTTGTATGCTGCGCTTCCGGCCGATTCTGATGACCACCATGGCCGCCATCTGCGGAGCGCTGCCGCTGGCCTTCGGGACCGGTACCGGTTCGGAGCTGCGCCGGCCGCTGGGCATTACCATCGTCGGCGGACTGCTGCTGAGCCAGCTGATTACTCTGTACACCACTCCAGTGGTTTACCTCACTCTGGATGCTCTGCGCCTCCGGCTGCTCGGCAGGTCGCACGATACGTTCCGCCCGGAGATCGAAGGAGCCGCGTCGTGAGGCGATTCGGGAACAAACTTATGGGCACAACGAAACAGAGGGCGCAGGTTGTGGCTGTGTCTGCGGCGTCGCTGCTGGCGATGTTCACCGGCTGCCGGGTCGGGCCGCGCTATCATGCGCCGACGCCGACGCAGGTCACCGCGCCGAACTACAAGGAATCGACGGTCAACTTCCAGAACGAGCCGGGATGGAAAGTCGCCAGCCCGCAGGATGCGATGCTGCGCGGCAACTGGTGGGAAGTGTTCCATGAGCCGGAGCTGAACGCGCTGGAAGATCAGCTGAACATCAACAACCAGAACATCAAGATTTACTTCAACCAGTACATGGCGGCCCGCGCGCTGGTGGCTGAGGCGCGCTCGCAGTACTGGCCGACGATCAGCCTGGGTCCTTCGTTCAGCCGGCAGAAGACCTCCGGCAATCTGCGCTCTTCCTCGATCGCGAATACCGGCACCACCAGCGGAATTTGGGCGGTTCCGCTCGACGTCTCGTGGGCGCCGGATCTGTGGGGCAAGATTCGGAACGAAGTCCGCGTGGAAGAATATGCGGCACAGATGAGCGCGGCCGATCTGCAGCTGGAGAAGCTGACAGAGCAGGCGTCGCTGGCCGAGTACTACTTCGAGATCCGCGGGCAGGACATGCTGCAGCAGATCCTGGACCGGACGGTGGCAGCCGATCAGAAGGCGCTGGATGCGACGCAGGGCGCCTACGATGCCGGTGTCGGCGACTACATCTCGGTGGTCGAGTCGCGGTCCACGCTGGCTTCGGCGCAGTCGGCACAGATCAATGTTGGGCTGCTGCGCGCACAGTACGAGCACGCGATCGCCATGCTGCTGGGCAAGGTGGCCACGGACTTTTCTATTCCGGCTCGCCCCATGATCTATAGCCCTCCGGCGATTCCGACGGGCGTGCCATCGCAGCTGGTGGAGCGGCGGCCCGACGTTGCGGCGGCGGAGCGGACGCTGGCGGGAGCCAATGCAACGATTGGAATCGGTTACGGCGCCTTCTTCCCCCAACTCAGCCTCTCGGCTTCAGGCGGAACCGAGGCGTCGAACATCGCGCGCATTGCCGACTGGCCCAGCCGCTTCTGGTCGATTGGGGTATCGGCATCGCAGATTATCTTCGACGGCGGACTCTATCGCGCCGAGCTGCACCAGTACGAGGCTCAGTACAACGCGGATCTGGCCAGTTACCGGCAGACGACGCTGACGGCCTTCCAGCAGGTGGAAGATGCTCTGGCGGCGACGCGGATTTATTCGCGGCAGATCCTGCAGCAGCAGGTCGCCGAGAAATCCGCGCAGCAGTTCGTCGATCTGGAAACGCAGCGGTACCAGAGTGGTGTGGATCCCTATGTCGACGTGGTGACGGCACAGACGACGCTGCTCGGCGATCAACAGACTCTGAACGCCCTGGAAGTGAACCAGATGATCTCCTCCGTGCAGCTGGTGCAGGCGCTGGGCGGCGGCTGGGATGTTTCGCAGCTCCCAACGCCGCCGCAGACCGGGGCGAAGGTTCCGAACAACGCGTACACCATGCAGAAGTAGGCGTCAGGCGGCTTTCCTGTGCTTCGGCGCTCGCCGGCTTTTCGGGTGCCCGGTGGCAGCGAGGCTCTGGCGGAGCGCGTCCATGATGTTGACCACCTTCTCGGATTTGCGGCGTGATTCGGCTTCAGGCAGAGGCTTGCCTTTCCTCTTCGCGTCCACCAGCTTCTTCACGGCCGCCTCGTAATCGTCGCGGTAGGCCGAGAGATCGAAGCGGGAGCTGCTGCCCTCGATGAGCTGTTTGGCGAGCGACAGTTCCTGAGGGCTGGCTTTCGTTTGCGGAATATCGCCGGTTGCGGACTTTGCCTCGCGCAGCTCTTCTTCGTAGCGGAGCACGTACAGCATGAGTCCTCTTTGCTTCGGATCGGAGGGCGCGGCGATGGCGGCCAGATGCTCGCGGCCGCTGAAGGCGACCTCGCCAATGCCGAGCTTTCCGGTGGCGCGCAGGGCATCGCGCATGATGTTCAGCGGTTTGGCCTGCGCTGCGTCTTTCGGGGCGACGAAGTAGGGCCGCTCGTAGAGGGAAGGCGGCAGTTCGTCTGCATCGACAAATTGCCGGATTTCCATGGTTGTGGCCGTTGGGATGCGGAGGGCCCTGAGCTCGTCGGGATCGATCTCAATGTATTTATTCTTCGCGTATTCGAACCCCTTGACGATGTCCTCGCGGGCGACAGCGCCGCTTTCATCGACGTTCTGATGGTGGATGCGCCGATGCGTTTTGCGGTCGATCTGATGGAACTCGACGGGGCGCGCCGTCTCGCTTGCCGGGAAGATGCGAACGGCGATGGAAACGAGCGAAATCTGAATCGATCCGGACCAGGTGGGCCGTGCAGGCATAGAGTTCTCCCGGTGAGGAGACGGAGCGGAGAGCCGCCCAGGTTGCCCCGCAGGTGCGGACTGTTACCGGAGCCGGGTAGAATGCCAGGGATTGCGAAAGGAGATCCCCAGCGATGCGTTTGTCCTCTCTTTTGCCAGCAGCCGTCGCGGCTGCTTTGTTGTTACCCGCATTGGCTCCTGCTCAGCACCATGAGGATGAGTCCCGGTCCATTCAAAACGGCGGTATTTTTGTGTCTGGCTGGCACGGAAGGGTCGATGCCAACGCTGAAAAAGCCGGTCAGAGCGCCAAGGATGACAGGTTGACGAAAGAAGGCGGCGGCCTGCACGTGGCCACCGGACCGGCGGTGACCTACTGGAATGCAAAGGACAAGGCCAGCGGCGACTACACCGTTTCGGCGACGTTCACCGAGCCGAAGTTCATGAACCTGAACACGCATCCGCATCCTTATGGGATCGTGATTGCGGGCAACGACATGGGCACGCCCGAGGAGACGGAGCTGTACTGCGCGGCTTATGGCAACGGCAAGTTCATCGTGCGTGGGTTTGGGCCGGCGCCCTTCCAGATGAACGGACGCGGCGAAATGAACGATGCTGTGCATAAGGCTGCCGGCGTGGGACAGCCGGTGACCCAGAACATCGCCATGAGCGTGAAAGGCGACAAAGTGGACTGCGCGATCAACGGTGTGGTGGTGGCGACGTACGACAAGTCGCAGGTAGTGGGTCAGGGCAAGCTGAAGTCCACCGACGGCGTGTATGGAATCCGGTTTGCCCACAACACCGAGGGCATGGTGACGGAGTTGAAGGTCACGAAGAGCCGGTAGGCGGCAGCTTTGACAAGATTCCCACAGAAGGTGGGAGAGCGGCGAAGTCGCGGGATCCCCTGGCGTGCTTAGGTAGTGGCAACTGCATTCGCACGCCCGACACACCTGGCTTCATCCCACCAAAACACCCTTCGCTAATGAGAGTTGACATTCCTGAAGAGAGTGCACTAGCCTGTTCCACACTCACAGATTGAAACGTTTCAGAGATTCCCAGGAGTGCTCCAGTGAACTCGATATTCAAATACGCGATACGGCTATCACTGCTGTTTCTCTCGTCTCTGCTTGTTTCCCACCCTGTTTTCGCGCAGTTTGCTCAGCGAGGCAGCATCTCCGGGACCGTGCTTGATCCGTCGGGCGACGTGGTCCCTGGTGCTGACGTGAATCTGACTGACCTGGAGCAAAACGGAACCAGAAAAGCAAAGTCGGACAAGACGGGCCACTTCGAATTCGACAATCTGGCGGCCGGCCAGTACCAGCTGACCGCCGCGGCCAGCGGATTTTCCACATCCGCATCGCAGCCCATCACCGTCAATATCGGAGAACTCACGCAGTACGACTTTCACCTGACTGCAGGGTCGGTTAAGGAAACGGTGACAGTGACCGGTGAATCGGCCGGGCTGGAGACACAACAGACGGGCAACACCACAAACATCTCGGCCCGGCAATTGCAGGATCTGCCGCTGAACGGCCTGAACTTCACTTCCATCGCTGCGCTGGCTCCCGGCGTTTCGACATTTCCTCAGGCCAACATCAATCCCGGCGGGACGTACTCGGTAGGCGCACAGTTTGCCATGGGTGGCATTGCCTTTACCTCCGGGGGATCGTTCGAGGGGTCCCGCGACAACGGCTTCTACGTCAATGGCGTGAACATCGACGACAACTACGAGAGCAGTATCAGCTTTGAACCCTCTTCTCAGGCCCTCGGCACGGGCAATATCCAGGTATCGGACTTTTCTCCGGCGGTTGGCGGCAACATGTCTTCGATGAACATGGAAACCAAAGCCGGCACCACCCAGTTCCATGGCGAAGGGTACGAGTTCATGGAGAACACCGACCTGAATGCCACCAATCCGTATGACAAACTGGTGCAGGGCATTACCGGTACGCCTGCCGTCAAGCCTTCGATTATTCGCAACCAGTTTGGAGGCAACCTGGGCGGTCCGGTCTGGATTCCTCGACTCCTGCCGGGTATGAGAAAGAGGGTCTTCTTCTTTGCGAATTACGAAAAAATGATCGAGCACGATGGCAATCAGCTGGTCGCCCTCGCGGTGCCTTCGGCGGCAGAACGGACCGGCGACTTCAGTGAGCTGCTCGTCAACAACCCAAACCCCGTCCAGCTGTACAACCCCTTCCAAACGACCTATGACAGCAACGGGGACAGCTCTCGGCCTCCTATACCAAACAACCGCCTTGATCTGGCAACGAAGCCGGGCGGGTCTGCCATTATCGACCCCGGTTCAGCCGCGATTCTGAAGGCGCTCTGGCCCCTCCCGAACGTGCCGAACGCGCCCAGTAACGCCGTTAACTTCATCGGTTACCAAACGCCGGGCATCGATAACTACACTCTTGATACCCGTTTCGATGCAAAAATCACCTCCAGCGATCTCGTATTTGTTACATGGTCGAAGACAAACGGGACCCAATCCCTTACTGGAGGACTCTCTCCGCAAAACCTCTATGATATCCCAGTGGGGAATCAGGCCTATCTGATTACCGCCAACTATGTGCATGTGTTTGGTCCCAACCTTACCAATGAATTCATCTTTGGGACGGGTGACGGGGCGCTGCTCACTATGTCGCAGGGACTCATGAGCTGGTATAACTCGAGCAGCAACCCGCTTAATCAGCTTTTCAAAAACACCGGTACTGGAATCACTCAGGGCGTCATCGGCCTGTTCGCCGGCGACTACTCGTATGCGGTACCGGGGGCACCCGAAGTGTTCCGCGCTGAAAACGAGTCATGGCAGTATTCCGACAACCTCGACTGGGTGCACGGAAAACACACCCTTGCGTTTGGGTTCAACTACTTCCGGAAAAGCGAAGACGACTGGGATTTTACAAGGCAGATCTTCTTTGGCGGGGGCTTCAACTATGGCTTCGGAAGCTCAACCCTGCCTGCCTTCAGCGCCAGCGGCAGCAGTCTTGGCTATGAGGGCGGTGATGGCATTGCCGACCTGGTGATGGGGCTTCCTTCAAATATGTGGGTGCGATACAACGTCGCCGGTGGAAATCCCACCGCCCCCGACTACCTCACCATTTTTCCCAGCTGGGGATTCTATGCGAACGACCGCTTTCGCATTTCCCCCAAATTTACCGTATCCGCCGGTCTCCGCTACGACCTGAGCATGCCGTGGTTCACACCGGATCCCAACGCGGCCCCCTGTTGCGCCATTTACACGCCGAATTCCAGCGGCGGCGTTCTGGAGTACCCCGGCATCGCGACCGGGCTCCCCGAGCACTACCTCAGCGCTCCCAAACTGTCGCTAGCGCCGCGCATCAGTCTTACCTATTCCTATCGGCCGGAGACGGTCATTCGCGCCGGGTATGGAATTTTCTACGATACCGGCTCCTCGCAGATCTCCTCGAATGTCGGCAATGCTTCGTATGGGACCTCTTCGACCGTCAACTATAACTACAACAACATAACCCTGGGAAAGCCCCAGGATACCCCCTACCTCTCCCTTGCTGATATCTTTCCAGCTCCGCAAACTACAACCCTGGGCTCCTTTCCTGTCACCACGGGCATCGGCCAGGGCTACGATGGCGATGATCAGTGGTCCACGATCGTTTATTACGACCAGAAATCGATGCCGTTGCCTTACTACGAAAAGTACACGCTGGACGTGCAGCAGCAGGTCACCCCTCATGATGTGTTCGAGATCTCTTACAACGGAATTCAGGGCAGAAAGGGTTGGAATGAAGTCAACCTCAACCTGCCTTCCTACCGGACCGGTTGGGTCGCCGGCAACGGAGCTGTCACTAACTACGATGCCGCTCGCCCCAATAACTCAGGGCGATGGGGGGACATCTACGTCATGCGTCCCCAGTTGAACTCCTCCTACAACGCACTGATCGGGCAGTGGAGGCACACCTTCAGCAGGGGGATGCAATTTGACGCCAACTACACATGGGGCAAGACGATGTCCGATTATCCCTGGTCGAATACTCTGGCCAACAACGGTTCCACCGGATATGGCGGCAGTGGGTTCCAGTATCCTAACCTTTATGATCGCGGCGAAGCCAGCTTCTCCCATCCTCAGCGGTTCGTGTTCAGCGGGATATGGTCGCCGCAGTATGGACAAGCCTGGCAGCATGCAGTAAGAGCAGTAGCTGCCGGCTGGCGTATCAGCGGGATCTTCACGCTGGAGTCAGGTAATGCGGATACGGTGGTGAATGGCGGACCAGGCGCGGCCTGCTCAGCAGGAACCAGCACCGCGCAGTGTCCAGCGGGTTACGGCTCCAGCGCGTTTGATAATGCCGGTTTCGACGAGTTGAGTTTGACCGGCGATTCCAATATCGGACACGGGGAAAAGTCTCCTTTCCGCCAGTTCAACACCGCAGCCTTCTCGATTCCGGCCAACGATGTGCGGGGAAACTCGGGGCTTGGAACCGTGAGAGGCCCGGGGCAGGATAATCTGGACCTTTCCCTGGCCAAGACATTTCCCGTTTATGAAAACATGCATATCGAGTTCCGCGGAGATGCGTTCAATGCATTGAACCACACACAGTGGAATGGTATCGTCACGAATTTTCCGAGTGGCGATTCGGAATTCCCGTTCGGTATGGTAACCGGAGCGCGGGAAGCCAGAATTGGCCAGGTATCCGCGAAACTGGTCTTCTGATAGCTGGCTCGAGAGCAATATTGCATCGCGACGAAGTGTAGTTCGCAGTAACACCGGAGCCGAGTTTTACTCTTTTTCGGAGTTGCGGCACGCTGCCGAGCGAAACCGCATTACACCACATGTGCCACATTGTTCTCAGTTTGTGGTTTGTCCTAAGATGATTCGATTGCGCTGGGCGCTGTGAATCGCGGCCAATTCTCAACGCAGCCTTCGACCCAAGGAGAACGCTTTGTATCAACCTGAAACCTATGCAATCACGCTCCTTTTTATGGTTCTCAGCATGTTGTGCTGGGGATCCTGGGCCAATACTCTGAAGGCATGTCCCGGTTACCGCTTTCAGCTGTTTTACTGGGATTATGTTATCGGCCTGGTGTTAGGTGCGCTGGCATGGGGTCTTACCATGGGGAGTTATGGGCTGCGCGGGTTGCCTTTCCTCTCAGATCTCTCTCAGGCGAATGCGCATCACATCGAGCTTGCCCTGGCGGGAGGGGCGATTTTCAATGTGGCCAATTTGCTGCTGGTCGCCGCCATCGATATTGCCGGGCTGGCGGTCGCTTTCCCAGTCGGCATCGGGCTGGCATTGGTTGTCGGCGCGGTCAGCAGTTATGTGCTCGCCCCGGCGGGCAACCCGATTCTGCTGTTCGGCGGCATTGTCATTGTCATTCTGGCCATTGTGCTGGATGCCGCGGCGTATCGTGCGCGCGAACAGCAGAAAAGCGTAACCAGCCGCGGCGTCGTCCTCTGTCTGGTTTCCGGCGTATTGATGGGCAGCTTCTACCCATTTGTATCCCGGGCTATGTCCGGTGACGGCTCCGCCGGGCCCTATGCTACGGCGTTCTATTTCGCGATTGGTGTGGGACTCTGCTCGCTTGTAGCCAACACCTTCCTCATGCGCAAGCCACTCGACGGACGTGGTCCGGTGTCCTTCAGTCTGTACGGAAAAGCGGGTCTTGTCTGGCACCTGTGGGGAATTCTGGGCGGGGCAATCTGGTTTACCGGCGCCATTCTGAATTTCGTCGCTTCTCGTGCCCACATCGTCGGGCCCGCTGTCTCGTATTCCATTGGCCAGGGTGCCACGATGATCTCTGCAGCCTGGGGAGTCTTTATATGGCACGAGTTTTCAGCCGCGCCGCGCCGGTCGAAAGTGCTGTTAGCCTGGATGTTTGTCTTCTTCATCTGCGGGCTCACTGCCGTTGCATTGGCTCCGGTGATGTAGCGAATGACGGCCAATGCTGAGGAGACGGGCATGGTGAGGTTTCGCGCCGCGATTATCGGGCTGGCCTTGATTCTGGCGTTTCAGGGCGGTGCTGCTGCTCAGGGTGGCGCCGCCGCTGGAAGCCTGCCCTGGTATGTGAAGGCGGGAGCGATCCATCGTGTCACTCTCAAGCCTTCCACGCAGTACTGGCGTTTTGAGCCTCTGTCCATCGAACCGGAGGCCGCGAAGCGGCAGATGCTGCACTGGCGCAGCGAGGGCATTACAGCACTTGAAATCTTTGCTCCGGAAGAGGGCGGCAACAGCTATGACGGGCTGGATGCAAAGGACCGTTTCCGTCTGGATTCCGGACTCGGCTCGGTTGCCGATTTTCGGCGGCTCGTGGCAATTGCGCATTCGCTGGGAATGCGCGTCGTGACGTTCCAGAACCTGGGTTACAGCGCCGTCGATGGGGTGCAGTTCCAGCAGGCAGAAGACGCGATGAGCAAAGGCGAAACCAGCCGGCTCACGCGAATGTTTTTCTGGAGCCACAGTCCCGATGCACCCAAGCCGGCCGGATCCGACAGCTATTTCTTCAGTCGCCCGGAACTGCCTGGCTATCAGCCCACGAAGAACGAATTCTGGCAGTGGAGCGACCGTGCTCACGCGTATTACTGGACCCGCTGGCCGGGCAAGGATGCCAACGGCAACACCATTCGCCTGCCGCAGTACAACTGGCGTGGCGATGCCTGGCCCGATGAAGCGGCTCATGTGGTCCACTTCTGGATGGGTACCGGACTCGACGGCATGATTCTCGATGCCGTGAACTGGTATCCAGGAGCCACGTGGCAGAAGATCGATCAGAACATCACTGGCGTCATTGCCAGTTATGGAAAGATGCTGAGCCAGCCTGAAGGCGGTGGCGGCTTTGGCGACGATCCTGTCGGCTGGGTGAAGGAAGGCAACTTCACCAATGTTTACGACTACGGACTGGGCATCTGGTGGAGCAAAACCGAGAGGCCTCTCGTTACCAGCGTCGAACAGGGCAGTCCGGAAATTCTCGAGAAGGGCCTGCGCGATTATCACGATCGCGTGGTTGCGGCAGGCGGAACGCTCTATTTTCCGGTACCGAAGCTGGACAATGCAACGGATCAGCAATTTGCTGAAGCGCTGATTGCCACAGCCGGCGACATGCCGTGTTTCTGCGATCCTGTTGGGGGGATCACAGCACCTGCAGAGGGCATTCCCGCTCTGCTGAAGCTCAAGACGGAACATGCTGCGCTGTACCAAAACAGCCTGCGCCGACAGATTCACAGCAGCGACGCTCACGTTTACGCGGTAGAGCGCTATGCCGCTGACAACTCCGAGCGGCTGGTGCTGGTTTTCAACTTCAGCGAACAGCCGGTGAAGGCTACCGTAGACATGGGTGCTGTTCACGGAAGCCGATTCACTGACCTGCTTTCCGGGTCGACCGTTCCGGCTGACGGTTCCCTGTTGCCGGTTTCGCTCGAAGGACACGGCTATCGGATTCTTCGAGTGGCAGGCTACGAAACCGTGAGCGGGCATCCTTCTCACTGACCCGTTTGGCCGGAAGGCACCCGCAAAAAATCCACCACAGAGCACGCAGAGGACGCGGAGGGTACCTGTCTTCTGTTGTGGGGGAGCTCTATTTCTGCGGGCGGCGGAGGGTGCCGGCGGCGTGCTGCATTTCTTCGCGAATCTCGACGGGGTCGTCCATATCGAGAAGCTCCGCGGCTTGCTTGCGGGATTTGGGATGAGCGAAGCGCGCTTTGGCCGGATCGAAGACGCGCGGGTCCGACGGCTGGAGTTTGAAGGCGCCGAGGTGGGGATGGTCGTCCCAGATGCCTGTGATCTGTCCGGCGAGAGCGTCTTCAAGATTGAGCGAGCCGAGGCCGAGGAGCTCGTCGATGGTGCGGATGATGGAGCCCATGCTGGTGTGCCGATGGGAGACGGAATCGGGGCGAACCCAGGGGCTGGCCACCAGCAGGAGGCTGCGATGCGCGTCGACGTGATCGACGCCGCCCTGGGCATCGTCTTCGGTGACGAAGACGGCGGAGTCTTTCCAGATGGAGGTGCTGCTGAGGAAGGCAACGATCTTGCCGAGGGCGAGGTCGTTGTCGGCCACGTAGGAGGCGCGATACGGGTAGCCATCCTCGGGGCGAGGGTCGGCGGTGTGATCGTCGGGGAGGCGGATAACGATGAGGGCGGGGATGGGTCCGGCGGCGAGGCGTCGGCGGAAATCGCGCTCGAACTCGGCGACGCGGAACTGATCGGGGATGCCGAGGTTGAAGGTGGGGTAACGGCGATCGCTGTGCTCGAAGACGGGCAGCGGGAGCGGGGCGTTGAGCAGCAGGCGCTGGCCCTGGGGCGCGGCGCCGTCCATTTCCTCGGAGCCTTCGATCTCGAGCCCTTCGCCGTAATTCAGCACGCCTCGGCCGGCGTTGGCGATGTGCTCCCAGAGAGAGCCGAACTGGGGAAGATCTTCAGGCATGGGGGCGTCGGCGCCGCCGAACATGGCGCGGCGTCCAGGCTGAGGAGCGCTGGCGTTCTCCGTGCGATGGCCGCCGTAGTTGGAGGCCCATGCTGCGTTGAAGAAGGTGGTGGGATTGATGCCGACGACCCAGCGGTGTCCGTCAGCGGAAACATCGCTGTCGACGAAGTAGTTGTCGCTGATGGCGAAGCGCTGCGCCAGAGCATGCAGATCGGGGGTGACGCGGAGGTGGCGGGCTGCGGGATTCTCTTCCGTCCAGCCGTCGACGCCATAGCGGGCGAGGGAAGGGTCGCCGTTGACGTTGGGCAAGTCGCCGAGAAGCTCGTCGAAGGTGCGGTTCTCGCGGATGATGAGAAAGCAGTGGCGCAGATGCGGCAGCGGCGGCTGGTTGGCGATGTCGGCGAGATTGCCGTCGAGGACGGTCTGTGTGAGCTGATCGGCGGGCGGGAGATCGGCGAGGCGGATCACGCTGAGACTGCCGTATTCGAGCGCGCCGACATAGGTGGGGGCAGTGACGGGGTGGCCGCTGCCGGCGTTCGGCCCGGTACCGCGGCCTTTCGTGTTGACGACGTAGAGAGTGGAGGCGTCGGGGGAGAGGGCGACGGCGGTGGGATTCCATCCGACAGGGATGTGCTCGAGGACGCGCATAGAGGCAGCGTCGAGGACAGCGACGGCGTCGATGCCGGATTCTGCCACGTAGACGCGGTCATCGCGGACGGCGACGCCGCTGGGCATGACTCCGCGGAGGGGGCGGCCGTGGGCATCGCGAAAGCGCGAGGCGTCAAAGGGGGAGAGCGGGGTTTGGGCCAACAGGCGTGTGCCGTCGGGGGTGACTTTGGCCAGGGCATCGTCGTGGGCGAGGGTGACGTAGACGGCGTCAGCGGAGGCGGCCACTCCGGTGGGGGCGGATCCGCCTACGGTGGCGCCGGGCGATTCTGAGACGGAGGTTCCCAGGTGAAGGCGGGCGGTGAGGATGGGATGGCGGGGGTCGCGGACGTTGTAGGTCCAGAGCGAGCTGCCGTTGAGTGAATTTTCATCGCCGAGGCCGGGAATTTTGCGGCCGTCGAGGGTGACGCCCTGACGCGCTGCGCGCGATGGGTAGCCGAAGGGCGGGAAGCGCAGGCCGGTGTGGAGCAGGTCACGATCATCGACGCCGGGCAGCGTGGTGTATTCGAAGAGGCCGGTATTGGTGAGGTAGAGGCGGGCGCCGTCGGGAGAGAGCGTCATCATGAGGGGATAGCGTCCGGTGGGGATGGAGGCGATGCGGGTGCGGGTGGCGACGTCAATGACGACGATGCGCCAGTTACCCTGGTCGAGAGCGTAGAGCGTCTGGCCATCGCTGGAGAGAAGGACCATGGCGGCAAAGCTGTCGGAGTAGTTGCGGCCGGCGGTGGGTCCGTCGAGGTCGATGGTGAATTCGAGGTGGAGGGGGACTGCCTGGGTGAATGTGGGGCGATAGGCGAGGATTTTGCCGGAGTCGCCGCTGGCCACCCAGAGGATGGAGCCGTCGCGGGACCAGGCGGCGCCGGTGTGGATGTCGAAGCTGTCGTCCTGACGGGGGGAAGGCGGGGGAAATCGCCGGACCTGGGGATGATCGGAGGAGGGGTCTTCGATGAGATTCAGCGCGAAGGGGAAGCCGATGGAGGGGATCGCTGTGTGGTAGCCATCGCGGGAGAGGGCGAGAGCGAAGGGATAGGGCGCGAGGGGAATCCACTGGCCGGCCGGGTGAAGGACGCGGCCGTTGGGGAGGAGTGCCTGGTTCTGGTTTTGCGCGGCGCAGCGGAACGCGGTTGCACAGGCAAACAGAATCGTCAGGAACAATCGACAACGGTGCATGCCTGTTACCATGCACGTTTCCAATGAATTCCTCAACCATGCGCCGTCCCGCTGCTCGTGGTTTTCGGGACGGCGAACCGTTTGCAGCTGAGGGCAAGCGCCTTATCCGCAGCTCTCGTCCATGGCGATCGCGCGGGGGAAGAGGATGTTGTTCTCCAGGTGTACGTGGTGGTGCAGGTCCTGCTCGAATTCCGAGAGAGCGAGATAGTAGCCGCAGTATGTGGGGCAGGCGCCCTCCGGTGGAGTGAAGTCATGGCTGAGGCGGCGGATCTGGGCAAGCGCATCCCCGGCTGCATCATGCTCGGCCATCATCACGCGGATCGGATTGCGCACGGAGCCGAAACAGCCCAGAGAGCGTGGGCCGCAGGTGCTCAGGTTGCGCTCCATGTTGACGATGGAGGGGAAGAGAATCTGTTCCTCTTTGGAGAGGTGCTGGATCAGGTCCTCGCCCGCGCCGCGAATGAGCTGCTGAATGAGGGTTAACTCGGGATGGGTGTCGCCATGACGGGCCACAACTTTCTGCGCCAGCTGCCAGAGCCGGGGAATCTCGCGCCGGACGTAGTTATGGTGAGTCGTGACGATGTGGTCGCAGAGCGCTTCGAGCGAGGCAGAGGCCCATTCCGGGGAGCGCTCGCTGACACTGCTGGTGGCGCTCTGGATGGCGGCAAGCACGGTTTCGAGATCGAGTGACCGCTCCTGGCAGGCCTGAGCGAGCGGCTTGCGCCCGCCGCAGCAATAATCGATGCCGAACGTTTCAAAGACGCGGATGGAAGCGGGCTGTTCAAGAGCCATGTCCCGGACGGTGGTTGCAGCGACTGTCATGAGGGATCTCCTGCAGGCGACTTTAAGGGGCCGCCTTCGGGATCGCTGCGACTAAAGTCACTCGGGGCCATTTTTCGTTAGAATCTGCCCAATGCCTGAATCCGCCAGCGTGGCCTCCCTTCTCGGCGCAGTCTCGCTCTTCCAGGGCCTTTCTCTGGAAGAACTCCGTCTGTTCGCGGCGCACGCCGTGCGCAAAAAGTTTACACAGGGAGAGCTGCTGTTCTCAGAAGGGGATGATTGCCGTGGCCTGCATATCGTTGCAGCCGGCAAGGTGCGGATTTTCAAGAGCTCAGCCAGCGGACGGGAGCAGGTGCTGGCGGTGGAGGGGCCGGGCGGCTCTGTGGCGGAACTGCCCGTGTTCGATGGCGGTCCCTATCCGGCCTCGGTGAGCGCTGTGGACGATTCGCAGGTCCTGTTCATCTCGCGCGACGATTTTCGCCGGTTTTGTCTGGCGCATCCTGAGGTGGCTTTGAAGATGCTGGCGGTAGTGGGTGGCCGGTTGCGGCGGCTGGTGGGGATCATCGAGGAGCTGTCGTTTGCGACCGTCCGTCAGCGGCTGGTGTCGGCGCTGGTTCGGATGGCGCAGACGGAAGGGATGCGCACGGCGCAGGGGATCGAATTCCATCTGCCCGGGACGCATCAGGATCTGGCACATCAGCTGGGAACGGTGCGGGAGCTGGTCTCGCGCAACCTGATGCGGCTGCAGGCCGAGGGGCTGCTGCAGGTGGACGCGCGCAGCATTGTGGTGCGCGACATGCCCGGACTAACCGCCATCCTCGAAAGCAATCCGTAAAGCACAGCAACAGCGCCGGCCCGCACTGCTAGACCTCGCGTGACAAATGTCACTGCTGCGGTGTCCTTCTCCTGCCACTCTCAGGACAGGAAACCCCAATGTCCACACTCCCCATCTTCGACGATCGCGCCGCTCTGCTGAGCTTCGAGCGCCGCAAAAGTTCCCTGTTTCGCCTCTGGATCGTCACCGGACTTTTCTTTATGGTGCTGCCGGGAACGATCCTGGGATTTACAAATCTGCTGTTCATCAGCGCCCATCATGGGCTTGCGGGGCTATCCCCGGCGTGGATTCAGGCGCATGGGCACTCCCAGGTCTTTGGCTGGATCGGCAGCTTCGTCCTCGGCATCGGGTTCTACTCGCAGCCGCGGACGCGCGCGAACAGCGGCCGGCTGCCGTTGATCTGCTGGGAACTGTGGACGGTCGGGCTGACGCTGCACTGGCTGGCCGGCGCTTATCTCTGGATCTGGCGCGTGACACTCCCGCTTTCCGCACTGATGGAGCTGATGGCGATCCTGTTGTTCCTTTACGCGGCGCGGCAGCACAAGCGGCCGGATGCGGCAGGCGTGGAGGCGGAGCCGAGCAGGCAGCGACGGCGGATCGAGCCGTGGATGAAGACGGTGCTGGTGAGCAACGGCGCCCTGTTCCTGGCGGCTGCCATCGACCTCGTGATGAGCATCGAACTGGCGATCAAAGGTACCGGCCCCGCACGACCGCATGCCTTTGATCAACGGTATCTGGTGTTGCTGGGATGGGGGTTTCTGGCGCCGCTCGTGTGGGGTTTTTCCGCGCGGTGGCTGGCAACATTTCTGGGCGTGGGAGCCGTGCGCGGACGTCTGCTGCAGGCGGCCATACTCGTCGATGTGCTTGGCGTGATGGCCGGCATGACCGGAGTGGCGCTGTCGGCATCGGTGCTTCTGGCGGTGGCCGCGATTCTGGCTGCGCTTGCCGTACGGGTCTTCTCCAGGTCCGAGCGTCCGGCCAAAACGATTGGCATTCACGGGAGCTTCCCGGTTTTTCTTCGGGTGGCCTATATATGGTCGATTGTGGCTTCGTTGATGGGCATCTGGGCGGCCTTGGCGGACGTGCATGGCGGCATCTGGGGCGGATCGCGGCACGCGCTCACCGTTGGATTCGCGGCCATGATGGTGATGACCGTTGGACCGCGCATCCTGCCGCACTTCGCCGGCGTGCGCGGGATCAGGAGCCGCGGGCTGATGTTTGCTACGCTGCTTCTGCTGGTCACGGGATGCACGCTGCGCGTGAGCATGGAGCCGCTGGCTTACGAGGGACTGGCGTCCTTTGCATGGAAGCTTCTGCCCTTGTCGGGCTGTCTGGAGCTTGGGGCAGTGCTTCTGTTCGCTCTGCAGCTGGTGCTGACCTTCACCCTGGAACCGAGCATTTTTGCGGATCGCAGAGAGGCTGCGGCCCAGGCGGCGTGATCCGTCGTCCCTGATTTCTGAGGCAATGTCGGACTGGCTCGTCATAACTGGCGGGCCGCGACCTGCTCACCCGCTCGGCGGTCGAACCACTCCTTTCGCGCCTGTGACATTCATCACTTTTAGGTCAGGCGCCTGCCCCAATAATGAGAAAAGTCTTCAGGCTCCCCAGCCTGTGACTTATGTCCCTGCATCGCTCATCGCGCCCCGCTACTGTAGCGGCAGCATGAGCAATACAGAACCCTGAAGTCTGCAAAGAGGCAATCATGTCTTATAGGCGCTATTGGGTGGCCCTGGCCATCGTCATTATTGGATCCTTTGCCGTTCTTGGCGGCGTTGGCCGCAGGATGATCAGTCAGGCTCCGCCGCTCCCCGATGTCTACACCACCGACGGGCAGCTGCTTTTCACCGGCTCCTCCATCACTGACGGCCAGGGCGTCTGGCAGTCGATCGGCGGCCAGGAGATCGGTACCGTCTGGGGCCACGGCGCGTATGTCGCCCCCGACTGGACCGCCGACTGGCTTCATCGGGAAAGCGTCTTCCTTCTTGACCGCTGGGCGCAGCAGGAGGGCGCAGCGAACTTCGCCGCCGCCAGCCTCGATCAGCAGGCTGTCTTAAAGGCTCGTCTGGTGCGGCTGATGCGGACCAACACGTATGATCCTGTGGCTCGCCGCATCATTGTCAGCGACGATCAGGCCGCGGCCTTCCACACTCTGGCCACCTACTACGCCAACGTCTTCAGCGCCGGACGCTCTGAGTATGCCATTCCTCGCGGCGCCCTCATCGACGCGGCGAAGCAGCAGAAAATGGCCGCGTTTTTCTGGTGGACCTCGTGGGCCGCGCATACCGATCGACCCGGTTCCTCCGTCTCCTATACCAACAACTGGCCCCACGAATCCCTCGTCGACAACGCGCCGCCAGCCTCGGCCATTTTCTGGAGCATCCTTAGTTTTGTCTTTCTGCTGGCGGGTATCGGTGGCCTCGTGTGGTGGTACGCCTCACGCGAGAAGCCGGATTTCCACCCCGCCTTCCCGGCTAAAGATCCGTTTCTCAGTGTGCAGGCCACACCCAGCCAGCGCGCTACGATGAAATATTTCTTCGTGGTGGTTGCGCTCTGGGGTGTTCAGATTCTCATGGGTGTGCTCACCGCTCACTACGGTGTCGAGGGTGGCGGTTTTTACGGCATCCCTCTGGACAAGATCCTCCCCTATGCCGTCACCCGTACCTGGCACCTGCAACTTGCCATCTTCTGGATCGCTACTTCCTGGCTCGCCACCGGCCTCTATGTCGGTCCGGCCGTGAGCGGCCACGAACCCAAAGGCCAGCGCCTCGGCGTGAATATTCTTTTTGGCGCGCTGGTTCTCGTGGTTGCCGGATCCCTCTTCGGCGAATGGGCCGGCATCGAGCAGAAGCTGGGTAACCTGTGGTTCTGGTTCGGCAGCCAGGGTTACGAATATGTTGACCTGGGCCGTTTCTGGCAGATTCTCCTGTTCATCGGACTGGTGCTCTGGCTGGTGCTGATGGTGCGGGCACTGAAGCCGGCCCTGACGCGCAGGAGCGAGAGCCAGCCGCTGATGATTCTGTTCCTGATTTCGAGCATCGCGATTCCGCTCTTCTATGCCGCCGGGCTCATGTATGGCCAGCGCACCCAGCTTGTCACTGCTGAATACTGGCGCTGGTGGGTGGTGCACCTGTGGGTTGAAGGCTTCTTCGAGGTATTTGCAACCGTGGTGATTGCGTTTCTCTTCACCCGGCTTAACCTGCTGGAGATTCGATCCGCCACGCGCGCGGTGCTCTTCTCCACGACGATCTTCCTCTCCGGAGGCATCATTGGCACCTTCCACCACCTGTACTTCGCCGGCTCGACGCCCGCCGTCATCGCTCTCGGCGCGGTCTTCAGCGCCATGGAAGTCGTCCCGCTGACGCTTGTTGGCTATGAGGCGTGGGAGAACATCCGTCTGGCCCGCGGCACCAGCAGCGCTCCGTGGGTGGCGAACTACAAATGGCCGATCTACTTCTTCGTCGCCGTCGCCTTCTGGAACATGGTGGGCGCCGGCTTCTTCGGCTTCCTAATCAACCCACCCGTCGCGCTCTACTACATGCAGGGCCTTAACCTGACCCCGGTTCACGGACACACCGCGCTGTTCGGCGTCTACGGTATGCTCGGGCTCGGCCTCACCCTCTTCTGCCTGCGCGCCATCCGGCCCGGCCTGCAGTGGAAGGAGCGGCCGCTGAAGCTGGCCTTCTGGGCGATCAATGTCGGCCTTACTTTTATGGTCGTCCTCAGCATGCTGCCGATCGGCATCCTGCAGGCGCTGGCTTCCATTCAGCAGGGCACATGGTATGCGCGTTCCGCAGAGTTCCTGCAGACGCCATCTATGCAGATCCTGCGCTGGATGCGCGTGCCCGGCGACGTGCTCTTCGCCGCCGGCGCGGCTGTGCTGGGCCTGTTCGTTATCGGCCTCATTACCGGCCACTCTTATGAGAAGGGCGGGGCAACATCGGATTCCCGCACTCAGGAGAAAGTGCTGGTGGCGGGGGACTAATCGCGAACCACCGCGAAACTAAGAACGGCGGAATCCTGAGCGATCTGCCGTTCTTTGCTTCATTCCGAGGGATTTTCCAGCCTCGTGCCTGCGTCTTCAAGGGAGTGGCTCGGCTGCAGGCTCCGTTAGCGGCTAACGGAACGCCTGCAACCCTGGACCTGCAACCCTGGAGCGCGATCAGAAAGAATAGCGCAGCATAAACTGCCACTGGCGATTGGAGGAGTAGGTCTGTCCTTTGGTCGTGATCTCTCCGAAGGTGCCGCTGCCTGGCGTGGTCATGCCGGGGGCATTGGCCGAGGTATCGAGGTTGGGATGATTGGTGAAGTTAAAGGCGTCGGCGCGGAAGGTGAGTACCTGGCCCTCATGCCCCGGCACGATATGGAATGGCTTCTCCAGGGCCATATTCCAGCTCTGGAATCCGGGGTTATACCATTCATTGCGGCTCCCGCGCGGCGCGAAGGTGCCCGCGGATGGAGGCGTGGAGAAGGCGGTGGGATCGAACCAGTGTGCCGACCCGAAATGCTTGCCCACGTGAACCGTCCCCGCCGGCGCCCATAGCTGCGAGCCGGCGCCAGGACCGACGCCGGCGTAGTCGTTGCCATTCGTGATGGAGAAAGGCTGACCGCTCTGCGCCTGCGTGACGCCGGAGATCTGCCACCCGCCGAGCGCATTGCGTGCCAGCCAGTGCGCGGAATGATCCGCGTAGGGCAGGTTCCAGACATAATCCACAACCAAAACATTGCGGAGATCGAAATCGGCTGGCCCGTAGTTGATGCGCGGATTATAGATGTCGGGCAGTTCGTAGCCGCGACTCGAGCCGAAGTCGAGAAGTTTGGACCAGGTGTAAGCCACGCCGAAGAGGAAATTGTTGGTCATACGTCGTTTCAGATTCACCTGCATGGCGTTGTAGTTCGAACTGCCGCGGTCGGATTGCTCGATGATCGAGGCAAATCCCTTGTAGGGGCGAAGCGCATCGGGGGCGGTAACACCGGCGTTAGCCTGAATGGTTCCGGGTTGCAGCTCATTCACATTTTCAAGCTGCTGCAGATGCAGACCGCGGCGGCCGACGTAGGAAAGGGTCAGCGTGGCGAAATTTGGAACGTTCTGCTCGACGCTGAGGCTCCACGCCCAGGCTTCCGGACTGGGCAGATTGTAGGCCTGGGAAGAGACCTGCAAAGGATAGAGGTTCGCTCCGGCGCCGCCGGGATTGTCGACCTGGCCGTTGGTGACGGACTCTGCGGCCTGGAAGGGCGGATTGCCACCGAGCTGGACCGAGTCATTAACGCCGAGGCGCTGCACGAATCGGCCAGCCCCGAGACGAACAACGGTAGAAGGGGTTACCTGCTGCGTGATGCCGAGGCGAGGCTGGATATCTGACCAGACGATGGGTGAATAGGCCGGACTGTAACCGTGGAATAAGTCGTTGTACTGACCGTTCAGCACGGAGGCAGGTACATGTCCCTGCGCGGAACTTGGAAAATGGCTGCCCGGGATCACCATTCCGTCGTAGGGATTGCCCCCCGACTCCGTGCCGGTCATCGGATTTACCGTTGGCGCCGTACTCGGATCGTAGTGGGAGGCGTTGAACATCGACTGGTTGCCCCAGAGTGCGTAGTAGGGCTGGAAGATGCTGTAGCGCACGCCGTACTCGATGACCGTATGGGGTGTGGCGCGCCAGTTATCCTGGGCGAAGAATTCGGCGGAGTTGGCGCGGAAGAGGGTATAGGATTTCTGCCCGATCTCACCGTAGGAATCGAAGAGGCCAAGCGCGGCATTGGCAACCGCTGAACCGGTTGTGGGCTGGTGATTCCGGATATTAGTGAAGATGAACTGACCGTTCTGGTTGTTGGTGGCGCCGGGAGTCGTACTGCTGACATCAATCTGATCGAAGTTATTCTCGCCGGAATACTCCCATAACCCGCCAAAGGTAAGCGTGTGGCGGCCGATGATCTTGGTGAGGTTGTCGGCCAGCGAGATGACGACGCCTCCGGAGTGCGAAGGATAGGGACCGCCGTCCAGCGTGGTGAACGGCGCCTGAATTTCGATGGTGGGAATCTTATTAGGAATCAGCTTCTGCGCCGCCGGAAAGAGGTAGGGAAAGTTGATGCCATATTGGGTACGGTCATAGAGTCCGCTGGACTTGTCGACGGTGATGGTGACGTGGTCGGTGGAACCGGAGGCGGTGAAATCGTTGACCGTCGTGGGATTGATCGTCCAGGTGTAATGGAGAACCCCCACCTCGTCGGGCCAGTTCCAGACCTGAGGCGTGCGATTGAAATTGCCGGAGAAGGGGTTGTCCTGGAAATAGGTGTAATGCAGGAACGAGAAGCGAAATTGCTGGTTCGGTGTGGGCAGATAGTCAACGGTGACCGTGTCTTTGCGCTGATTTTGCGGGTAAGGCGCTGAGTCTTCCCAGTTATAGGCCGGCTGATTCTGGTTGGGCGCCGGATAGGCATTAAGAAGAGCGAGACCGTTGGGGCTAAGCCCCGTAGTAATCACATTGTCTCGATAGGGCGCGCCTGTGTAGGGGTTCACGATCTGGATCGGCGTGGAGGTAAAGAGGCCGGGACTGAGCAGTTCACTGAAATTCCCCTTACGCATGAGCATGGTGGGAACAACGCCGGTCTGGGTGGGCGATTGCCGGTAGCGGAGATACTCCTGCCCGGCCAGAAAAAACAGCTTGTTCCCATACCCCTGCCACACATGGGGTATGGCGACGGGTCCGCTGAAGAGCCAGCCGAACTGGTTGAAGCGAAATGGTATGGGATGATCGGCGGTGGTGGGGTCCGTGGACTGCTTGCGGATCCAGGTATTGGCGTTGAAGAAGGAGTTGCGCAGGTATTCATAGGCGGAACCATGAAAGTCGTGTGTACCGAAGCGCGGAACCTGCGCCAGGATGCCGCCGGAAGTTCCACCGTACTCGGCCGGATAGGTGGTGGAGAGGATTTGCATCTGCGAGACTGTATCGACGTCGGCGACGCCGGTCGTGGTGCCGTTGCCGCGAGTGCGAATCATGGGCGCGCCGTCGAGAGTAACGGCGATGGAGTCATTGCGTGCGCCGCTGATCTGTGGGCCGCTGAAGTCGGGCGTGAAGTTGAACGAAGTCATGGGCGCATTGCGGGTGACTCCGGGCTCCAGCTGCGACAGGTAGATAGGATTACGTCCGTTGAGAGCGATGGACTTGACCTGATCCCGCGTGACCAGCTGGCCGACCGAAGCCGACTGCGTCTGCAACACGTTGGCGTTCGCCTGCACGGTAATGGTGGTGCTGGCACTGCCAGGGTGCATCGTAAAATTGACCTGGCGGCCGATGTTAGGATCGACGATGACATTATCCTGCGTGACGGGCTGAAAGCCGCTGACCGAAGCGCTGACCTTGTAAGTGCCGGGCGGTATGTTAGTAATGGTGTAACCACCGTGCGCATCGGCCGTGGCAGTGGATAACTGTCCGGTAGCGTCATTGCTGGCGGTGATTTTGGCGTTCGGGATCACGGCTCCCGAAGGATCCACGACAGTTCCAGCGATGGAGGAACTGGTGGTCTGTGCAAACACCGCGCCAGTCAGGCCGCCAAAGAGGCAGGCCGCGCACAGCAGCAGTCCACATGCGGTGACGACGGTGGATCGCACGAAAAGGCACGCACCCGCTCCAAATCCGCGAGCGGAGGCTTCTGCAGGACGAGATTCTGGAAACAGCACCTGGCACTCCTGAAGGTGCATTCCGGGGAAAGGGTTTGCAGCGGGGCCGATCGTGCAGTTTTCTATTAATGACTGGGAGTTTGCACGACTATTTACTTGTAGGTAAATAGACGCTCGATCTGCCGTTTGGGTTGCCGGCGCGTTGCTATAGAAATGCACAGTCAAGACCAGTCTTCAGCGAGCGTCGGCCCCTTCGGATTCGTCCTGGAGGCCGATGTCAGGGTGCGGATTGGCTCAGCGAAGGTGGAGCGTCCTGCGCGGTGGCTGCCCACTTGCGGTTGGGATTGTTTCCCAGCTTAAAGCGCAGGGTGCCGCCGGCTGCGATATCTGAGAAAGAAATCCAGTTCTGCTGATGAGCGTGTCCGTTGAGTTCAACGCTCTGGATGTACGCGTTGGCCTGAGGCTCGTTTCCGGCTTCAACGGTGAAATCCTTACCGGAATAGGGAGCGTGCAGGTGAAGCACAACCTTCGGGAAGAGCGGGCTCACCAGTTCATACGCGCCGCTGGCAGGATCGACCGAGTAGAAGCCCATCATGCTGAAGACCGCCCACGATGACATCTCGCCACAGTCGTCATTGCCGGGAATGCCGTTGGGGTCAGTGGTGTAATTCTCCTGCAGGACGCGCCGTACCACACGCTGCGTCTGCCAGGGTTCGCCGGAGAAATTAAATTCAAACGGCGCCTCGAGATCGGTCTCGTTATAGGGGTTGTAGTACTGACCGTACCAGCCGGGCTTTGGATAGTTGAAGAACTGCGTGAGGCGCTCGTTGAAGGTATCCCGGCCCATGGCCTGAACCAGCCAGGCAAGGTCGGATGGAGCGAACCACTGATAATGCCATCCGGATCCTTCGATGAAGCCATGCTCCGACTGGTTCGGATCGAAATTCGGAACCCACTGACGATCGGCATTGCGCGGCCGGAAAAAGCGATCCTGCGGATCAAAGAGGTTGCGGACGTCGAGCGCGCGCTGGTACAGCGTTTTGGCCTCGGCGGTTTTGCCAAGGTCCTTCGCCAGGTAGTAAAGGGAGGCATAGGCAACGGCGTCCTCCTGAAGCTGCGATACCGAGCCATAGCTGACCTTGTCGTTCGGGACGTAATGGATCTTGTTGATCCAGTCGACGCCTTCTTCGCCCGCGTAGGGCTTGCCCGCCGGGGGCGCCTGGGTTGCGTCCTGCAGCATGCCTTTCCAGGCCGCATCGATATCGAAGCCGCGAATGCCGTCGCGCCAGGCGGTCGCGAGAACGATGCTGAGAGGACTGCCGGCCATGACGTTGGTGTAGCGATTCACCTGGGGCCAGCGCCCAATCCAGCCCCCCTGCTGGCCCATGAGCACTATGGATTCGGCGATGTCCTGCATGCGCTGGGGATCGATCATTGCAACCAGGGGCATCTGGCTGCGGTAGATATCCCACCCGGAGTAATTGTCATAGACGTTGTGGCCTGAGGCGACATGATGGATCTGGTCATCGAAGCCGAGATAGCGGCCATCGGTGTCGTTGTACAGGCTGGGCATCATCAGGCTGTGGTAGAGGGCGGTGTAGAAGACGGTGCGTTCGGAGGCGCTTCCGCCGGAGACATCGATCACGCGGAGCGCCTGGTTCCACGCCTCCTTCGCCTGCCGGCGGATCGTGGAGAAGGTCTTTCCGTCGGATTCAGCCTTTAGATTGTTTTTCGCGCCGGCCTGATCGACGTAGGAAATGCCAATACGAGCGGTGATGGTCCGGGCGTGTTGCGCGGCAGGCCACGTGGCGTAGGCTCCAATCCACTGATCGTGGCTGCTCTGGGTGGCCGAGCGGCTGTTCGCGGCGACGGCGCCTGGGCCTCCATAAGGCGCGCCGTTCCACGTTCCATACGCGCTGAACGGCTCGCTGAGGGTGATGTCGAAGTAGACCTTATACGTCTGTTTGACGTTACAAAACGCCTCGTTCTCGACATAGCCTTGGATCTCACGATCGCCGATCAGGCGAATGGCGGCTCCCGTCGTGTGATTGAGCGTGTGGCTGATGGGCAGCAGGATATTCGCCGCCTGGCCGGCGGGAAAGGTGAACTGAACGATGCCCGTCCGGTCGGTAGCGCTGAGTTCGGCATTGATATTCCAGCGCGACAGGCGAACGCGATAGTAGCCGGGCGAGGCAGCTTCGTCGCTGTGCGAGTAGGGGGACTGGAAATCGGCGACCTGCGTTTTCACGGGACCGGTAGTCGCGGTGAAGAAGACCTCGCCATCGTTGGGACAGCCGACGCCGCTCATGTGGGTCATGCTGAAGCCGTGAATCGCGGTCTGGGCGTAGTGGTAGCCGAAGCCTCGGTCTTCAGTATCCGGGCTGAGCTGCACCATTCCGAACGGCAGCGTGGGACCCGGGAACAGGTTGATCGTGTCGCCCGGGCCGGTTCCTGTCCCGATGAGCGGGTTGACGCTGTCAGCCGGCGACGTGGCTGCGCTGCTTTCCGCCAGTGTCATCGAGGCACCGAGCGAAAGAATGGTAATGACGGCAAAGGCGAACATGCAACGAAGCGCGATCGATGCGCCAACGGATTGATTGCGGCAGGCGGCTTTACGAGCGAGGGGTACGAGAGTACGAACAAGGCGCGACATCGCGATCTCCTGGCAAAGCTTTCGATTGAATTGTAGAAACCGGAGCCTTGAAGGTGGGATGCGGCAGGAGCCGGTCATGGCGATCCTGGCAGTTTCTGTTCCCAGAGCGACAAAGGCGCGGTCGTGGTGCCCATGAGAGAGGGTTCACCCACCAGTGTGCGCGCTCGGGCCTTCTATTGACAATCGATAGGAGCAAGTCTATATCTCCTATAGATACGCGATAGGAGAAATCCGGTGAGTTCCAGACCCACGAATCTTCTGCAGGGCACGCTCGACCTTTTGATTCTCAAGGCAGTTAGTGCGGGAGAACTGCACGGTCTGGGCGTTGCGCGACGCATCGAGCAGATCACCCGGGGCACGTTTCTGGTCAAGCCGGGCTCGTTGTTCCCGGCATTGCATCGCCTCGAAGAGGCCGGCTGGCTCAAATCGTTCTGGGGGGAGTCAGAGAACAACCGCCGCGCGAAGTTCTACCGGCTCACGAAAGCCGGCCAGAACCAGCTGGAGACGGAAAAGACCGAGTGGGCACGGATTGCTCTGGCGATGAGTCATGCTCTCGCCGCGAATGAGAGGTGAGCTATGCGAATTTGGCACCGCATCGGCAGCACCGCGAGAAATCTCTTTCGCAGGCGCGAGATCGAAGACACCCTGGACGAAGAACTGCGCGCCAATCTTCAGATCCTGATCGATGAAAAGATCGCCGCCGGTCTGCCGCCGGGGGAGGCCCGCCGTGCGGCGCTGGCCGAGTTCGGTGGTATCGAGCCGGTTCGCCAGGCGGTCCGCGAGCACCGCGCTGGAGCCGGAATCGAACGCCTGGGGCAGGACGTGCGCTATGGGTTGCGGCAGATGCTGCGCAACCCGAGCTTCACCCTCACCGTGATCGTGACGCTGGCCCTTTCTGTTGGAGCGAACACCGCCATCTTTTCCGTCGTCAACGCGCTGCTCCTGCGGAATCTGCCCTACGCGCATCCCGAGCGGCTCGGCACCATCTTCACGCGTATGTCCGATCCCCACCCCTCGTGGGACCGTCATCACATCGACGGCGAGCAGTGGGAGTTGCTGCGCGACCACGTTCCGGCTCTGCTCCCGGCGATTTCGGGAATCCGGCCCGCAGGCATCAATTTACAGGCCGGTTCGCACGTGGAATATCTGCACGCCGCCCGCATCTCGGCTCATTATCTCGATGTTCTCGAGATCCACCCTTTTCTCGGCCGGAACTTCACAGAGGACGAAGACCTCCCTAACGGCCCCAGGGTGGTAATCCTGAGCTACGGTCTGTGGCGCAGCGCTTTTGAAGGGGACCGCAAAGTAATTGGAACCCCGGTTCTGCTCAAAGGCGAACCTTTCGTCGTGATCGGCGTGCTTCCCCAGGGGACGGTCACGCCCCAGACGGCCGATTTATACACGCCGATCCAGGCAAGCCGCACCGGCGAAGGCGGTGGTACCAACTTCGTTGACATCGTCCGCCTGCGCGACGGGGCCACATGGCAGCAGGCCGATGCCGAGATCAATCGTGCCTGGGCGATGCGCGCAGACCCCTATGAGCTGGCCGACAACCCAGGCGGTCAGGTGTCGTACTCCGTGGTTCCGTTGCAAAGAGGGGAGACCGCGGTTCTGCGGCCGCAGGTTTTAGGGCTGATGCTGGCGGCGGGTTTCATCCTGCTGATCGCCTGCGCC
>DASXFH010000224.1:0-3590 GCA_036489655.1 Acidobacteriaceae bacterium
TCACCATGTACTCCGGAGAGGCGTTCACGCCAGGGCTCTCCTACGATCCGACCAACACCGGCTCCGGATCGCCGCGGCCCGACGTTGTCGCGGACCCGTATAACTTCGGCACTTCATCCGCCTTTGGCTGTCCCGGTGGACATCGCAGCCTAACCTGCTGGTATAACCCGGCGGCTTATGCGGTTCCTCCGTTGGCCCCGGGACAAACCTTCGCGACGGAATTCGGCAATGCGGGCCCAGGCACGCTCCGCGGTCCGGCGGAGTATAACCTCGACTCCTCGATATTCAAGCAGATACCGCTGGGTGAAGCTTTGAATCTGGAGTTGCGTGCCGAGGTTTTTAATGTGCTCAACACGCCGGAGTTTGGCCTGCCCGACAATGCGGTGGATACGGCCGAGGCCGGGTCCATCACGGGAACTATCCACAGCTCCCGGCAGATTCAGTTTGCGGCGAAATTCCTGTTTTGACGGCCGGGGCAGAGGAAGAATCTCTGCGAGGAATACAACAGTGTTGCAACAATCCGGGAAGGACTGGGCGCAATGAAAACGAGAATTCTGTTGGGCGTGGCGCTGGCGGGTGGGCTGACCATGGGTTGTTTTGGCGCGACGCACAGCTCGCAGCAAAGCCCGGGGAACGACGCGAACCAGACAGCCGGTGCGCTCCCCGCCGTCCACCTCAACGGCAACTATTTTGAGCGGGATGGCAAGCCTTTCATCGCGGTGGGTGTGAACTGGGTTCCGGCCAGAGCAGCCATGGAGTGGCCCTATCAATGGGATCCAGCTGCGATTGAGGCGGACTTCGCCCAGATGCACGCACTCGGCGTGAATGCCGTGCGGCTGGATCTGGTCTGGGCTTTCTTCGAACCGCGACCCGGGGACTACAACCCCGAAGCGTGGAAAGAACTGGACTTCCTGGTCTCGCTCGCCAACAAATACAAGATCTATCTCCATCCCGAGCTGCTGGTCGGCGGTGAAGTTGGTGAAGCTTACTGGGATGTTCCTTATCGCAATGGCAGGAATCCGCAGTCGAATCCATACATGCTGCGGCTGGAGACCGATTTTGCCGCGGAGCTGGCGCGTCATTTCGGAAAGAGCACCGCTATTCTGGGTTGGGATCTGACGGACGAACCGCCGTTCTGGATCGTCGCCGGATCGACGACCGACGCCGAAGCCATCAACTGGACGCGTCTGATTTCCGGCGCGATTCGCCGCTATGACACGCTGCATCCAATCGTGGTCGGCACGGCGACCCAGGATCTTGATCACGGGCCTTTCCGCGCCGATAACCTGCGGGACGATGTGGACTTCTTCAGTGCCCATCCTTACACCATCTATGAGCCGAAGCTCTTCCCGGATCCGATGCTGTCGGAGCGACAGACGTTCGGCGCTGCATTCCAGACCGCCCTGGAAGAGGGAGCAGGGCGCCCCGTAATGATCCAGGAGATTGGCGCCTCGACCGCGCAGTACGCGCCGGAGGCCATTGCCGAGTACGAACGGGCCGCTCTTTATTCCAGCCTGGGCGCCGGAGCGAACGGTTTCCTCCTCTGGTGCTACACGGATGCGGCCCCGAGCCAATACTCCAAAGTGCCGTATTTGCGCTCACCGCACGAAACGCAGTTTGGGATCGTCACATGGGACCGCCGAGAAAAGCCTGCAGCAAAAATGCTGCGGGATTTTTCTGAAGTCACGGGCCGTCTGGATCTCCAGGGAATTGCTCCGGCGCCTGGCGAGGCGGCGATCCTGGTTCCCGATGAATGGTCGAAGCCCTATGGCGATGAGTCTCACTTTGGACTGACCGGTCCGGAGATCGCTCCCTACACCTCGACCGACGAGGGAGGCGCCGTTGCCGGCCAGCCGCTCCCCAACAAGTCCGATCAGAACGCCCGGCTCATGGGAGCCTGGCTTGCGAGCTACATCCTTGCGCGCCAGGCCGGGGCGAAGACAGACTTCCCGCGCGAGTATGCGGACTGGCAAAAGTACTCCATGCTGCTTCTCCCCTCGCCGCTCACGAGCACGAATTCGATGCTGATCCACCTGCACTCCGACTTCTGGGGCAAAGCGCGCAGCTATGTGGAGAATGGGGGGGTACTCTACGCCTCGGTCAGCGGCGACGCGGCAATCCCGGAGATGGACGCGCTCTTCGGCGCTCGCCTTGTGGATCACAAACCGGTTCGTGACGTGACGCTCAAGGTGATTGCACCCTTCGGCAGCCTCAAGCCGGGCGACACGTTCACCTACTCGGCGTCCCCCGATGCGCCAGAGCAGTGGGCAGCGACGCTGCAGGTAAATGGGGGAGAAGTCATTGCAGTGGACCAGGATGGCCGGCCGGCCCTTGTGGCGCGCCATCTGGGCAAGGGCAGCACACTGCTGTGCGCCTATCCCATCGAGAGCTACCTCGCCGGTCTGCCTTCGGCTTTTGAGGGCGCGCAATCCACGTATCGCCTGTATCAAAGCCTGATTGAATGGGCAGGAGTGCGACGGCTTGTGTGGACCGACAACCCGTCGGTGGAAGCCGCCGCGCTGGATGGCGGGCATCGCGGTTATTTCGTTCTGGTCAATCACTCGGCCCAGGAGCAACATGTTGCTCTGCATACTTCGCTGCCGGTCACAGAACTGCATCGCGTGACCGCCGATGAGACTCAGCCGACTGCCGGGGGCGCCAGCGTTACGGTGAACCTGAAACCCTGGGAAGGCGCCGTTTTGGCATGGCAATGAAGGAGACGTCGGAAGTGGGGAGAGCTGCATGATTGCCGGCATCGATGTTGGCGGTACCAAGATCGCGGTGGGCCTGGTCGACGCGTCGGGCCATGTGGTGATCCGGGAAGACACACCGATTCAGGTCAGCCGTGGTCCGCAGGAGGCGACCGCGAGAATCCTGGAAATACTGCACCGCCAGATGCATGCCACCGGACTGACCGTCACCGGAGTGGGCATCGGGTGTACCGGCCCGGTGGATCCGATTACCGGTGAGGTGGGCGATGTGAACACGCTCCCCGGATGGCAAGGGTGGAATCCGTGCCAGGCGCTTTCTTCCGAAATGCAGGTAACCGCGGCCATGGAAAACGACGCCGATGCAGCCCTGCTGGGCGAGGCGCGGGTTGGCGCGGGCAAAGGAGCGCGCAATCTGGTGTGCGTCACCGTCGGGACCGGCATTGGCGTTGGCCTGCTGATCGACGGGCGCATTTACCGTGGAGCCGGGCACGCTCATCCCGAAATTGGCCATCATGTCATCGAGGCGTCAGGCCCTCTGTGCTCCTGCGGCGCCTATGGGTGCTGGGAAGCGCTCGCCGCCGGTCCGGCAATGGAACAGTGGTTTGCCGAACAAGGCGGAGGCCAGCCGGGTCTCGACGCCAAAACGATCTGCGCGCGCGCACGCTCCAAAGATCCCGCAGCGACACTTGCCGTGCAGCGAACCGCCCGCTATCTGGGGGTGGGTCTGGCCAATGTGACCTCGATCTTCGTGCCCGAAACGATTGTTCTCGGCGGCAGCGTGATGGACAGCGCGGATCTCCTTCTGCCGGAAATTCGGAGAGTCGTGGCAGAGAACTGTCGCCTTGTCCCCCACCAATCGTGTGCCATCTCGATCGCGTC
>DASXFH010000353.1:0-5904 GCA_036489655.1 Acidobacteriaceae bacterium
CTTCAGCTTCAGCCCGGAATCCGTCTTTTCGATCCCAATAATGATCGTCGCGTGCGGAATCCCCAGGATCTCGGCCAGCAGCACGCCGGTCTGCGCCGCGCCAAAGTCATCGGACTGCAGCCCCGTCACGATCAGATCGAAATTCTCGCTCTCGATCGCAGCCGCAATCGCCCGCGCCGTGTTCGCAGCATCCATCTGCGCAAAACGCTCGTCCTCCAGATGAATCGCCCGGTCCGCTCCCTTGGCCAGCGCCTCCCGCAGCACCTGCTGCGATCGCGCCGGCCCCGCCGTGATCACCGCGACCTCGCCGCCATGCTTTTCCTTCTGCCGCAGCGCCTCTTCCAGGGCAAAAGCGTCCGGCTCATTCGTCTCCCACGACACATCGTCGCGGATCCACGTCCCCGCCTCGTTCAGCCGCAGCGGCGCATCCTTCTGCGGAACCTGCTTGATGCAAACCAGAATCTTCATCGAGCCAAAGTATACCGGGAACCTGGGTGCCCCATCCTGTTGCACGGCGCAGTACCGTGTCGACAGGGTGGGGTTGTTGAACTCCTTACCTTGGTGACGGGTCCGAAATCAAATGTCCCTGCTAACCTGGCCGCATGCCCTGGTCGCTCGAGCGCGTTCAGAACCTGGGCCACCAGCATTTCATTACCTTTAGCTGCCGCCGCTCCCGCGACGCCAGCCGCCATCCTATATTCTGGTAGTGATCCCCATTTTCGATTTGAGAGTTGCATGATTTCTGTTTCCGACATCACCATGCGCTACGGCGCCAAAGTCCTGTTTGAAGAAGTCTCCACCACCTTCACCCCCGGCCGCCGCTACGGCCTCACCGGCCCCAACGGCGCCGGAAAATCTACGTTCATGAAGATCCTCTCCGGCGACCTCGACCCCCAGAAGGGCAACGTTGTCCGCCCCCGGAAGCTCTCCGTCCTCAGTCAGGATCAGTACGCCTTCGACGCCTTCCGTGTCATAGACACCGTCGTCATGGGTAACAAAGGCCTGTGGGCCGCTCTCGCCGAGCGCGACAAAATCTACGAGAAGTCCGAGTTAACCGACGACGACGGCATGCGCCTCGCCGAGCTCGAAGGCGTCGTCGGCGAAGAAGACGGCTACACCGCCGAGTCCGACGCCGCCATCCTTCTCCAGGGCCTCGACATCTCCGACGACCTGCACGAGCGCAAAATGTCCGAGCTCCAGGGCGGCCAGAAAGTCCGCGTCCTTCTCGCCCAGGCCCTCTTCGGCAAACCCCAGGCCCTGCTCCTCGACGAGCCCACCAACTACCTCGATCTCGATTCCATCCACTGGCTCCAGGACTTCCTCACCCGCTTCGAAGGCACCCTCATCACCATCTCCCACGACCGCCACTTCCTCAACAGCGTCTGCACCCATATCGCTGACATCGATTACCAGACCATCATCACCTACACCGGCGGCTACGACGACATGATCGTCGCCAAAACCCAGATCCGCTCCCGCCTGGAGTCGGAGAACGCCCAGCGCGAGAAGAAGATCGCCCAGCTCAACGAGTTCATCGCCCGCTTCTCCGCCGGGACCCGCTCCTCCCAGGTCACCAGCCGCAAAAAGGAAGTGGAACGGTTACAAACCACCGAGCTGGCCCGGTCCAACATCGCCCGCCCCTACCTCCGCTTCGATCAGAACCGCCCCTCCGGCAAATATGTCGCGGAAATCGACAGCCTGCGCAAGACTTACGGCAACCTCACCGTGATCGACGGCTTCTCCGGTGGCATCATGCGCGGCGAAAAAATCGGCCTCATGGGCCGCAACGCCCAGGGCAAGACCACCATGATCAAGTCCCTGCTCGCCAACCAGCCCGGGCTCGCCGAGAAGGACTTCATCCTCGACGCCGGCAACGTGAAGTGGGGCCACGAGGTCCAGATCGGCTACTTCCCCCAGGACACCACCGGCGTGATCGAGCCCGGCGTCACGGTCGTGGACTGGCTGCGCCAGTTTGATGACAAGGCCACTACCGAAGACATCCGCGGCATCCTCGGCCAAATGCTCTTCCGTGGCGAAGAAGGCCTTAAGCCCACCGCAGCCCTCTCCGGCGGCGAGTCGGCCCGCCTCATCTTCTGCAAGCTCATGCTCCAGAAGCCCAACCTCCTGATCCTCGACGAGCCGACGAACCACCTCGACCTCGAAGCCATCAACGCTCTCAACATCGCCCTCCAGAGATACGAGGGAACCGTCCTGCTGGTCACCCACGATCACGACCTCATCGATGAAGTCGCCACCCGCATCTGGCACTTCGACAATGGGTCCATCGAGGACTTCAAGGGCCCCTACGAGGAGTATCAGCAGGCCGCCGCCGCGGCTCGCTAAACCCAGCCGCAGCAGCCCATTTCGCGGGCCCTCTGCCGGAGTTTTACCCACACGCGCGCATGACGCATTTGTCATGCGCGCGCCCTGCCGTCCCGGCATCTCAGCTTTGGAGTCATCTCCGGAGCAAGTCCGTGCCGAACCGCCTCCTCTCAGCCCTCGCCGCTACCGCCCTGCTCACCGCCCTCCTCGCCTGTGGCAGCAGCACGCCAACCAGGCCGCCGGTCACGCCCACACCCACGCCCACGCCCCCGGCCTCTTCCACCGTCACTTCTGTCAGCGTTACCTGTAGTCCCACCACCCTTGACGTCAGCACCACATCGCAATGCAACGCGGCCGTCAGCGGAACCGGCACCTACAGTTCCGCCGTCACCTGGTCTGCCAGCACCGGCACCGTCGACACAAACGGACTCTTCACTGCTCCCGCATCGGCCACTACCGCCACCGTGACAGCCACCAGCACCCAGGACACGTCGAAATCCGGCAAGGCGTCCCTCACTGTCCAGACAGCCACCCCGCCTCCACCCACCGCCCCGCGCAGCAACCACGTCGTCCTCGTCATGGAAGAAAACCAGAGCTACTCCACCGTCGTGGGCAGCAGTGCCTGGCCCAACCTCAACCACCTCCTTGCCACCGGCGCCCTCGCCACGAACTACTACGCCGATACCCACCCCTCCATCGGCAACTACTTCATGCTCACGACCGGTCAGATCCTGACCAATGACGACAGCTCCACCACCGTCTATTCCGCCGACAACATTGCCCGCCGCATGCTCTCCTCCAGCGTCTCGTTCCGCATCTATGCCGAAGGCATTACGCGCGGCTATCTCGGCGGCAACACCGGCCTCTACCTCATCCGCCACAATCCTTTCGCCATGCTCTCCGACATCGCCGACAGTCCCACCGTCGCCAACACCGTCCTCTGGCCCTTCTCGCAGCTCGCCGTCGACCTCAACGCGCACGCCCTGCCCGCGTTCACCTTCATCGTTCCCGACGTTAACGATGACGCCCATAACGGCAGCCCCCAGCAGGCCGACTCCTGGCTCCAGACCAACGTCATTATCCCTCTCTCCGCCGACCCCGCCTTCCAGGCAGGCGGTGATGGCGTGCTCATCATCGACTTCGACGAAGCCGCCACATCCGACACGGCCCACGGAGGCGGCCATGTCTCCCCGGTGCTCTGGGGACCAGGCGTCAAGGTCGCCTATCGGCAAGCCTCCTCTACCGTCTATCAGCACGAGAGCATGCTGGCCACCATCATGGAGTTGCTCAACCTCCCCAGCCCTCCCGGCAACGCCGCCAAAGCGCCTCTCATGAACGAGTTCTTCGTCCAGCAATAAGTCTTCTCTCCGGTTTCCGCAGGCAACCCCTTGCCGCTTCCAATCGGGTTAACCAGGCGGTAACTCCAGGCATCCGACTCCGTAGCCGCTGGTTTTCGTTCCCCGGGGGCCCAGCCGCCCCCATATGTCAGCTTCTCAGGAGTCCACACACATGAAACGTATCGCCATGATGCTCGCTTTGGGCACGCTCGTCGCTCTGCCAGCCGCCTTGTTCGCCCAGAAAGATCACGGAGAGGTCGGTGCCTACGCAGACTACTTCCGCCTCAGCCCCGGCAATGCCGACCTCAACTATGTCGGCGTCGGAGGCCGTGTAGCCTTCAACGTCAGCCCCGTCGTCGCCCTCGAAGCGGAAATGAACTACGACTTCGCCCGCAACTACACCACCACCTATTCCACGGGGACAGGCGCCGGAGCCACTACCTCGTTCACTACCTCCAGCATCCGTCCGCTCACCGGCCTGTTCGGGCCGAAATTCGAAACCCCCGGCCCCTTCAAGGTCTTCGTCACCGGCAAAGTGGGGTTCATTGACTTCAGTGTGAATAACACCGGAACCGTCACCGGCGCTGGCTTTTCCAATACTGTTGCCGGAGTCGGCGGCTCAGCCACACACCTTGCCTTCTATCCGGGCGGTGGCATCGAGGGTTTCTTTGGACCCATCGGCCTGCGTGCGGAAGCCGGCGACGAGATTTACCTGAATAACAACACCTATAACAATCTCCGCGTCACCTTCGGCCCAACCATTCGCTTCTAAGCCTCTGGCCCCGCCAAAATCCTTTTCCATTCGAGACGCTCCCTTCCCGGGGGAGCGTCTTCTTGTTTGCGCGCCCCGTCATGTACATTGGCTCCACTGCTTTCGAGGTGGTTCCCGCATGTTCGTCCGCTCTGCTGCATTCCTCCCGCTTCTTGCCGTTTCTCTGCTCGCCGCCCCGGCGATTCAGGTCTCCGCCCAGGACCCATCCGCCAAAGCCGATACGGCCCCCGTCCCGCCGGACAAATACCTCTGGCTCGAAGAGGTTCACGGCGCTCGCGCCATGACCTGGGTCAAAGCCCAGGACGCGCGCTCCGCCAAAACTCTCGAGGCCGATCCCCGCTTCGCCGCCTATAGTGCCGACGCCCTCAAAGTCGGCGAAGATCCCAACCGCCTGCCCCTCCCGCAGCTCCGCGGCGACGACATTTACAACTTCTGGCGTGACCAGAACAATGTGCACGGCCTCCTGCGCAAGACCTCCCTCGCCGACTTCGCCAGCCCCGCTCCGCACTGGCAAACCGTCCTCGACATCGACGCCCTCGGCAAAAAGGAAAACGCCAGCTGGGTCTTCCACGGCATGTCCTGCCTCTACCCCGGCACTCGTTACTGCACGATCGCCCTCTCCGCCGGCGGCGAAGATGCCTCCACCGATCGGGAATTCGATCTCAAAACGGGACAGTTCGTTGACTCCGGCTTCTCCTCGCCGCACAGCAAACAGGACATCGCCTGGGAAGACAAAGACACCCTCCTCATCGCCCGCGAATGGGGCCCCCACACCATGACCGCTTCCGGCTATCCCTACATCGTGAAGGAGTGGAGGCGCGGTACGCCTCTCGCCAGCGCCAAAGAGGTCTTCCGCGGCGAGCCCACCGATATCGGCGCCTCCGGCATCGTCCTGCACGACGCGCAGGGCGACCATCTCACCCTCTTCGGTCGCGATGTCACCTTCTTCCAGTCCCGATGGTTCGTCCAAACGCCTTCCGGCCTCCAGGAGATCGGCATACCGCGCAAGGCCCAGCCCGACGGCCTCCTCGAAAACCGCATGCTCATCGAGATCCACGAAGACTGGACGCCGACGCCTGGCGGTCCCAAATTCACCCAGGGCTCGCTGCTCTCCGTCCGCGTCGCCGACCTCATGCGCGATCCCGCCCACCTCCACCCAGCCGTCGTCTTCGCCCCCACTTCAGATGAGTTCCTCAACCAGGTCGCCACCACGCGCTCCCATGTCATCGTCACCACGCTGAAGCACGTCCTCGGACAGGCTTATGTTTACGCACCCTCCGACTCCGCCCGACAGGACGGCTGGACGCGCCGAGCTCTTGACGTCCCCTCCAACAGCACCATCGGCATCGTCACCTCCAGCGACTCCACTGAAGCCTTCTTCCTCAGCGTCACCAGCTTCCTTACCCCGTCGTCCCTGCTCGCCGGCGATGCGGCCACGGCGGAGCTCACGCCTTCCAAATCAGAGCCAGCCCT
>DASXFH010000422.1:0-2880 GCA_036489655.1 Acidobacteriaceae bacterium
GGCCGGGGCTTCAACTTCCGCAAATTGAATCCGAACCAGCCGCACGGCGCGCTCTTCTGGCAAGGCGGCAACAGCCTGTTCGACGCAAAGGACTTCGCGCTACGGGGCCAGGACGAGCCGCAGCCTGCCTACAACTCGAACCGCTTTGGCGCGATCATCGCGGGAGCGCCGTACATCCCGCACGTGCTCGAGAATGACACGAAGGACTTCTTATTCCTGTCGCTCATCGGCAATCATTCGTCATCGCCCTTCGACAACTATGGAACGGTGCCCGATGCAGGGCTGCGTGGAGGAAACTTCGCGGGACAGCCGACGATCTATGATCCAAGCACCGGGCTGCCATTCCCCAACAATGCGATTCCATCGCAACGCATCAGCCCGCAGGCGACTGCATTGCTGAATTACGTGCCACTGCCAAATCTGACGACGACGAATCGGCAGAACTACCAGCGTCTGACCTCGGCGACCACGAACACAACGACCGTAGGCGCGCGTTATATGCGCAGCTTCGGCGGGGGCACGGCGTTTTCAAACGTGCTTCGACAGTTCACCGGAGCGAGCTCGCCGGGGCTGCACCAGAGCATCAACGCGAACTTCAATTACGGCCACACCGGCGCGGACGAGGTGAATCTGTTTCCCGACCTGGGCGGCAAGCAGCAGACGCACCAATATTCGCTGCAGCTTGGTTACACGATCGGCGTAGGCCGGTTAACCAATAACATCACCGGGAACCTGAACCGCTCGAATTCCCAGCTCAGCAACTTCTTCACCAACAAAGAAGACGTTGCGACAAACCTGGGGATCAATGTGTTGAGCGGCGCGGCGGCCAGTCCATTGAATTATGGATTGCCGAACGTCACGCTGGTGCAGTTCTCCGGCTTGAACGAGGAGCAGCCAAACTTCCAGACCAACCAGACGCTGGGTGTCTCCGATTCGAGCTCGTGGGTGCGGGGCAAGCACAACGTCAAGTTCGGCGGCGACTACAAGCGCATCGATCTCAGCATGATCGGTGAGACGAACTCTACCGGCACCTTCGTCTTTACCGGGCTTGCCACGGAGCAACCGGGCTCCTCCGGCGGCAGCGGCACGGGAACGAACGGAGGCAATGGGCAAGCCAGTACGGGCTCATCGCTGGCTGATCTGCTGCTCGGACTGCCGCAGCAGACGACTATCCAGGCGCCGTATCAGAAGGCGTATCTACGAGCGAATATCTACGACGCATTTTTGCAGGACGACTGGCGGGTGCGCTCCAACTTCACGGTGCTGGCGGGTCTGCGCTATGAATATTTCTCTCCCTACTCAGAGAAAGACGGACGGCTGGCGACGATCGATCCCAGCGCCGACTTCTCGCAGGTGGCGCCGGTGATCGCCGGCGGAGTGGGACGATATACGGGCCGCTATCCGAAGACGCTGATTTACCCGGACCGCGACGATTTCTCGCCGCGCGTTGGCTTTGCGTGGAAGGCATTCCGCAATACGGTGGTGCGCGGCGGCTATGGCATGAACTTTGCCAACGGCCAATACATCAGCTTCATCCACAACCTTGCGTTCCAGCCGCCCTTCGCGGATGTGCAGACCAATCAGGCGACTGAGGCTACTCCCGGTGTTCCGGCGTGCAAATCGTATTGGGCGATCTGCCTGGCGAACGGCTTCGGCACGCCCCAGGCGGCGGGCAACTACTCGGTGAACAAGAATTACCGGCTGCCTTATGTGCAGGTGTGGAACCTGGACGTACAGCGCACACTGCCCGGCGGCATTGTGCTGAATGTGGGCTGGAATGGCGCGAAGGGCACGCGGCTGGATGTGTTGACGGCGCCGGGACGCAATGCCGACTCCTCGCTGAGCGGCGTGTATTACAACTACTCGGATTCCATCGGCTTCTCGAACTTCAACGCCGGCACGATCCGGCTGCGCCGGCGCTTGCAAAGCGGTGTTGCATTGGGCGCTACCTATACCTATTCGCATGCGATCGACGATGCCAGCGCGATCGGCGGCAACGGCGGCACGACGGCCGTGGTGGCGCAGAATTGGCAGAACATTCTGGCGGAAGAGTCGAACTCGTCCTTCGATGTTCGCCACAACCTGAAGGGCGACTTCCTCTACGAGTTTCCCTTCGGACCCGATGCGCACTTTCTGACCGGCGGCAACTGGCTCTCGCACGGGCTGGCAAACGTATCGTTCTCCGGCACATTTGCGTTTGCCACCGGCGAACCGTTGACGCCGAGCTTCGTGGCGAACACTCAGGACGTGGCGCGCGGCAGCACCGGTTCGCTGCGGCCGAACCGGATACCGGGAGTATCGCTGACTGCGGGCGGTGGAAAGCTGGACCGCTGGTTCAATACGGACGCCTTCAGCAGCGACCTTGCGCCGGGCCAGGTGTATGGCACGGCATCGCGCTATTCCATTCCCGGGCCGGGGACGTTGACCTTCGACGCGTCGTTGTCGAAGACCATCCGGCTGGGAGAGATGCGCAACCTGGAGCTGCGCGGCACAGCGGACAACATCCTGAACACCGTGCAGTATTCGGGCGTGGACACGAGCCTGGGCTCGAGCACTTACGGTCAGATCACGTCGGCGGCGCCGATGCGCACCTTCGTGCTGATAGCGAGGTTCCGTTACTGATGCGAACACTACTGGCATGCGCACTGCTGGGCCTCACACTGCCGCTGGTACACGCTCCATGGTTGCGGGCGCAGGGCCAGCAGCCCGTGGCCAACACCAATCCCAACAGTCCTCCCGGTACCCCTGGCTATGTGCTGAAGGTGCAGAGCGACCTGGTATTGACGAATGTGGTGGTGCGCGACAAGCATACCGGCGCGGTGGTGCAGGGGCTGACGGCCAAGGACTTCACGGTTCTCGAGAACGGTAAGCCGCAGAAGA
>DASXFH010000002.1:0-42278 GCA_036489655.1 Acidobacteriaceae bacterium
GTGCTTCGACGAGCGCGAACCTGGCGCTGCTGAGCTGGAATGAGGTGGTGCTGTATCCGGCGGGCTACAAGGACGATGGGGATATTTTTGTGCAATCGTCGGTGGTCATCCCGGAGGGCTGGCAGTATGCGACGGCTCTGCCGCGTGTGGGAGGCAGGGAATCCGACACGCAACCAGGCGCGGATGGATCGGTGCATTTCCAGGCGGTCAATTTGAAGGAGCTGATCGATTCGCCGCTGCTGACGGGGCGGTACTTCAGGCAGTGGGACCTGGCGCCGGAGGTTACGCCTAAGCATTATCTCGATATTGCGACGGATGGGCCGGAGGATCTGAAGCTAACGCCGGAGACGCTGGCGAGCTACAGCAACCTGGTACGCGAGACGGGCGCGGTGTATAAGTCGCGGCACTACACCAGCTACCACTTTCTGATAACGGCCAGCGATCAGGTGGCGCACTTCGGGCTGGAGCATCACCAGTCCAGCGACGATCGCGTGCCGGAGAAGACGTTTGTGGACGACAATCTGCTGCTGCTCTCGGCGGATCTGCTGCCCCACGAGTTCACGCATTCGTGGAACGGGAAGGACCGGCGGCCGGCAGGGCTCACGACGGGCAACTTTGAAGATCCGATGATCGGGAACCTGCTGTGGGTCTATGAAGGCCTCACCGATTACATGGGAAATGTGCTGGCGGCACGTACGCATTTGTGGACCGATGCGCAGTATCGCGATTTCCTGGCGACCGATGCGGCGGAGCTTGACTATCGGCCAGGGCGGACGTGGCGCGATTTGCAGGACACAGCGACCGCTGCGCAGATTCTTTACGAGGCAAGCGACCAGTGGGACAACTGGCGGCGCAACACGGATTATTACGGCGAGGGCGATCTGGTCTGGCTCGACGTGGACACGACCATTCGCAAGCTGACCGACGGCAAGAAGAGCCTGAGCGACTTTCTGGGCGCGTTTGAATCGGTGGGCGGCGACAATCCGCCGAAGGCTGTGCCGTACAGATTCCAGGATGTGGTGAGCGGGCTGAACGCGGTGGTGCCCTATGACTGGGCGGGCTTCCTGCGGGAGCGTCTGACCAGCAAGTCGCCGCATGCGCCGAGGGGCGGCATTGAGAACGGCGGCTACAAGCTGGTGTTCAACGATCAGCCGAACGAACTGCTGCAGGCGCGAACCGCATTTACGAGCGGCGCGGTGGCGTGGTGGTCAATCGGGGTCAACGTGGGCAGCGACGGGAAGATCGAGGATGTTCTGGTGGGCTCGCCGGCGGACAAGGCGAAGCTGGGACCGGGCATGCAGATTGTCGCGGTGAACGGGCGGCAGTACAGCAGCCAGCTTCTCAATCAGGCGATCCAGGATGCGAAAGACAACACGAATCCCATTTCGCTGATCGTGGCGAATACCGGGGTCTACAAGGTCCTCGGGATCGATTACCACGATGGGCTGCGGTATCCGCACCTGCAGAGGGTGGAGAGCGCGCCGGATCGGCTGGATGAGATTCTGAAGCCGCTGACGACCGCACCAAAGGGCTAGCGGTTAGAGATTAGAGTTTGGGGTTGAAAGACCTACAAGGCCGCTTCCGGGACGGGGGCGGTTTCTTTTTGTTGCAGGGTTTTCAGAATGGACTCAGCCGCCTGCTGGCCGGTGCGGATGCAGTCCGGGACGCCAATGCCTTCGTAGGCGTTCCCGGCGAGGGCGAGGCCAGGCAGGGAAGCGACGGCGTCGCGAACGCGCTGCATGCGGTCAAGGTGGCCGACGCCATACTGGGCCATGGACTGGCGCCAGCGGGCGATGCGGATAAAGTTGGGTTTCGCGCGCACGCCCAGCACGTCAGCCAATTCCTTCTCGACGATGGCGGTGAGCTGCGCGTCGGTTTGATCGAGCAGCGCCTCGTTGCCCGATCCCCCGAGAAAGCAGCGGAGGACGCCTTTGTCCGACGGGGTGCGATTCGCAAATTTGTTGTGAACGAAAGTGCAGGCCAGCATACGGCGGCCTTCGCTTGTCGGTACGAGATAACCGAAGCCCGGCGGGAGCGTGCGCAGATCATCGCGGCTGTAGCCGGCGGTGACGGTGATCGACGAGCTGTAAGGAACGCCCTGAAGGGCTTTGCCCAGCTCGTGATGCAGAGAAAGGAGCAGGTCGCCGGCGGTCCAGGCGGGAAGCGCGAGGATCAGAGCGTCGTAGCGTTCTCGACCCAGGGTTGTCTCGACCAGCCAGCTCTCGTTCTGGCGCGTGATGGTTTCGACGGGGGAGCTGAGGTGGATGGAGCCGGGCGCGAGTTGGGCAGCGAGGCCGTCAGTCATCTGGCTCATGCCGTCGCGCAGGGTGGTGAAGAGCGAACGCGGACCGCTGCGCCGGTCGTCGGAGGGCGGACGCGGGGGCGCTGCGGTTTTGCGCGCGGCGAGCATGGCGCGGGAGAGGCTGCGGTGCTTCTGCTCCATGGTGACCATGCGGGGCAGAACGGCGCGAACGCTGAGCTGGTCGGCATTGCCCCCGTAGACGCCGGAGAGCAGCGGCGAGACGAGGCGGTCGACGGTTTCCTGTCCAAAGTGGCGGCGGGTCATGGCGGCGACGGATTCGTCCTCGGTGGCCGGCGCGGGCGGGAAGAGAAATTCGCGCGCCATGTGCAGTTTCGTTGACCACGAGAAGAGCCGCGTGAGGAGGGTGGGGATGAGCTTCGTCGGCACCATGAACATGAGACCGTCGGGGAGCGGGATGAGCCGGTTGCGGACAAGGATGTACGTTTTGCGTTCGCGGTCATTCGAGGGGAGGAGCTGGTCGGCGATGCCGAGTTCGCGGCAGAGCGCAGCGGCTGCGGGTTTTTCCGAGAGGAAAGAATCAGGGCCACCTTCAACAACGCAGCCATCGATGATCTCGGAACGGATGACGCCGCCGAGGCGTTCGGAGGCTTCGTACAAGGCGTAGTCGACCGGCTGGCCGGCGCGGCGGGATTTTTCGAGCGTCCACGCGGCGCTGAGGCCGGCGATGCCGCCGCCGAGAATGGCGATTTTTCTGGGGATGGTCATTCTCATTCCGAAAAAAGCACAAGGGCTAAAGCCCTCTTCCTAAGAGCATGCTTTGTGGCGCGACTGAGGTCGTGCCCTGATACGAAGCAGATTCAAAGCCCATGTCTGCTGACTACGAGTGCGCTACCTCTAACTGAATCAGATTATGCGCTTCGCATCCAGGGGAAACTTCTGTGTCCGCCGGAGTCCGATCCGGATGGTAGCCGCGGGGTTGGTAGATGCAGCACGGCTCCTCGGCCATCACATCGCCGGTGACGGCGTAGGCGCGGGCGCGGGATCCTCCACAGATATTGCGGAACTCGCAGGCGCCGCACTTGCCGTGGAGCTGATCCGAGTCGCGGAGCTTGACGAAGATGGGCGACTCCTGGTAGATGTGCGCGAGGCTTTCATTGTGGAGGTCGCCGCCTTCGATCGGCAGGAATCCCGAAGGGTAGACCTTGCCGATGTGGGAGATGAAGACGAAGCCGCGTCCGTCGTTGACGCGCTTGGTGGCCCAGCCCACGGCTTGGGATTCAGAGCCGCTGCCAGGGCGGGAGGCCCATCCACCTGAAGGACCTCCTGGATGGCCGCCGGGATGCCCATGCGGGGCTGTGGGCTTTGCGCCGGCGTCGTCGTGCACGCCGACCGTGGGGCGGCCTTCCTTCATGCGCTGCTGGATCAGGTAGCGGCGGTAGTGCATGGCTTCCGTGGTCTTGATGGCAAAGGGGACGCGCTTGGTCAGCTCCCACATTTTTGCGAAGACGTCTTCGAATTCCTCGCCAGTGAGCAGGTCGGCGAGCTGTCCGCGGCCGACGGGGACGAGGAAGAAGAAGCTCCACATGACGATTTCTTTTTCAGTGAGCAGGACCGACAGGCGGTCCAGGTCGGAGATGTTCAGACGGCTGACAACGGTGTGGACCTGAATGGGGAGGGCTACTTCGTTCGCATATTGAATGGCATCGACGGTGCGCTGCCAGGTGCCGGGGATGCCGCGAATGGAGTCGTGAATCTCGGGAACGGAGCCGTCCAGGGAGACGGCCAGGCGCGAGAGTCCGGAGTCCTTCATGCGAGCGATGGCGTCGCGGGTCAGCAGCGGGGTGGCGCTGGGGGTCAGGGCTGCGTGGACGCCTTTTTTCGCCGCATGCTCGATGAGCTGAAAGATGTCGGGCCGCTTCAGGGGATCGCCGCCGGTAAAGACGAAGAGAGGGACCTGGAGGTCCGCAATCTGATCGATGAGGTTCGTCGCCTCGGCGGTGGTCAGCTGGCTGGGGTGAGACAGCGGCTGCGCGGAGGCGCGGCAGTGCTTACAGGCGAGATCGCAGGCCTGGGTAGTTTCCCAGATGGCGAGGAAGGGCGCGCGATCGTAGTCGAGCGTGGTCATGGCCTGGCGGATGTCCATGGAATCAATGTGGCAGGAGGAGCCGGGGGGCGGATGTGATGGGAGTCACAAAGGACCAGCCAGGAGGCAGGAGACGGCAGATGAGCCTGGGGACTGCCTATGCGGCGAGGAGATCGGGGGCGGCGACACGTTCGCGGAGATAGTCCAGTAGCGTGCGGGGTTCGCGCTCCAGAACGGCACGCAGAACCAGGGGATTGCCGCCGGGGAGGCCGTGCCGGTCGAAATCCTCGTACATCCTCTTGAGGCCGTTGCGCTCCGGGCCTGCCTGGAGACCGGTGGCGTCGGCCCAGTCCTCAAAGGGAAGATCGAGGGCCCGGACTGGAAAGCCCAGAGCTTCAGTCATGAGCGCGGCGACCTGGACGCGGTCGAGCATGCCGGGTGCGCAGAGCTCGAAGGTGCCATAGCTGAGCCGGTCCGTCATAAAAGCGAGGGCGGCAGCTTCGGCAACGTCACGATAATCCACCCAGGCCGTGCGGGCGTGAACCGAGTAAGGCATGGCATAGCAGTGGCGGTGGACGACACCGTCCCAGACTTTCTCCAGGGTCTGCATGAAGAGCGTGGGCTGGAGCACAGTGAAATTCATGCCCGATTCGTAGAGAGCTTCTTCAACGGGCAACTTGGCGGCGTGGTTACGGAGACCAAGAATGGGCGGATGAATGATGCTGGAGAAGACGAAGCGGGAGACGCCGGCGGCGCGCGCGGCATCGACCATGCCGATACCCATATCGATTTCATTAGGAGCGAAGCTGGGATTGATGTGAAAGACGCCGTCGGCGCCTTCAACGGCTTTGCGGAGGCTGACCGGATCTGCGAGGTCACCGATGGCGATTTCCTCGGCGCCAAGCTGGCGTACGTCCGCTTCGCGGCGGCGGTTGCGGAGCAGCGCGCGCACGGTGATGCCGCGCTGATGCAATTCCGGAATAACCAGGCCGGCATACTGGCCGGTGGCTCCGACCGCTAAAACCTTCATGCATATCTCCCCGGTGATCGTTCATTAGACGCCGGCCGGATGGAGGCAGATGTATGGAGAATGAGGGCATTCATGAAGCCAAAGCAGCCGGAGGGACCAGGAAACGATGCACCGGAAATGGTGCATGCCACGAACCAGGTCCGGCACGGTATGGCAGAGGTGGCGGCGAGGCTAAACCCGGCATTCACGGTATACTGAGAGACGTGACTGCCATCACAACGGACATCGCTACGACTATCCCGCAAACCGGAGACCTCGGCGCGGGCAAACGCGTTCTGCTGCTGAAGCCTCGCGGTTTTTGCGCCGGGGTGGTGCGCGCCATCGATATTGTGCGAATTGCGCTGGAGACTTTTGGCGCACCCATCTACGTTCGCAAAGAGATTGTCCATAACCGCTTTGTGGTGAACGAGCTGGCGGAAAAGGGCGCGATCTTCGTCGACGACATCCACCAGGTGCCGGAAGGCGCGCGGGTCATTTATTCGGCCCACGGCGTATCGCCGGCCGTGCGCGAGCAGTCGAAGGAGCGCAAGCTGAAGGTGATTGACGCGACCTGCCCGCTGGTGACGAAGGTCCACGTGGAAGCGGTGAAATTCGCGCGGCAGGGATATTCCCTGGTGCTGATCGGCCACCGCGACCATGATGAGATCGAAGGCACACTGGGTGAGGCGCCGGATGTGACGCAGGTGGTATCGAGCGTGGAAGAGGTGCAGACGCTGGAGGTGCCGGATCCGGAGCACGTGGCGTATCTGACCCAGACGACGCTGTCGCTGGACGAGTCGCGCGACATCATTCAGGCGCTCAAGGTGAAGTTCCCGAAGATCGTGGGGCCGCACTCGCAGGACATCTGCTACGCCACGGAGAACCGGCAGGTGGCGGTGAAGAATGTGGCGCACAGTGCGGACCTGGTGCTGGTGGTGGGCTCGAATAACAGCTCGAACTCGAACCGGCTGGTCGAGGTCTCGCGGAACCTGGGCACCAGGGGATACCTGATCGATAATGCCCAGGCCATTAATCCGGTGTGGCTTAAAGACGTGAACAACATTGCTGTGACAGCAGGGGCGTCTGCGCCGGAAATCCTGGTCGAGGGCGTAATCAGCTATCTGAAACAGAACGGTTTTGGCACCGTGGACGAGGTGGAGGTGATGCCCGAAAATGTGCGTTTCGGGTTACCTCCGGAGATCGTCCAGGCCATTCATTCCGCTCCGGCATCCGTCTAAAGCGAGCGCGTGGGCATCGCATCGACAGAGGGGGTTCTGCTGGTACCTGTAGACGCTATGAGTACACCGACCGAACCTGCGCGGGGCCGAACATCGACAAAACCCGGCGAGGCCTTCACTCCGGAGATCGATGGGGCGTCCGCCGACGGTGCGCAAACAGTGCGCTTTGGGCGCATTGATGCGGCGCCGGACGACGTGGCGCGGGCGATCGAGCGGGCCCGGGACTTCGTTCTGGGGCGGCAGCACGCGGAAGGCTACTGGAGCAGCGAACTTGAAGCCGACGCCATGCTGGAAGCGGATTACATCTTCCTGCACGTGCTGCTGGGTACGGGCGACGCGGGGAAGATGCGGCGGGCGCTGGCCGAGATCATGCGCTACCGCAACGACGACGGCAGCTGGTCGCTGTATCCAGGCGGACCGGGCAACGTCAGCCTGGCGGTGAAGTGCTACTTCGCGAATAAGCTGATGGATGTTTCCGCGGACGAGCCTCACATGGTCGAGACGCGGGAATGGATTCTGGCCCACGGCGGCGTCACGGCATGCAACACCTTCACCAAGATTTATCTTTGCGCGCTGGGGCAGTACGAGTACAACTCTGTGCCCGCCATTCCACCGGAGATCGTGCTGTTTCCCAAATGGTTCTACTTCAACATCTATGAAATCTCATCCTGGTCGCGGGGCATTCTGGTGCCGCTGTCGATCGCATATGCAAAGAAACCCTACAAGAAACTTCCGCAACAACATGCAATAGCTGAACTTTTTGTCGGAGGAAGAGAGCATGCCGACCTTCGCCTGAAGTGGGACCAAAAGAAGACGCTGAGCTGGCGGAATTTCTTCATCTTCACCGACCGGGTGGTCCACTGGTTCGAGCGCGTCCATATTCGGCCGCTGCGTTCCCTGGCCCTGAAAAAGGCCGAGAAGTGGATGCTGGAGCGGCTGGAGATGTCCGACGGGCTGGGGGCGATCTATCCCGCGATCCTGAATTCAATCATTGCGCTGCGCTGCCTGGGGTATTCGCTGGACGATCCGCAGGTGATTCGGGCGATGGACGAATTCGAGAAGCTGGGCATCGATGAGCCGCAGGGAACCGCCGAGTACCCAGAACCGACCTTCCGCATGCAACCGTGCATGTCTCCTGTGTGGGACACGGCCCAGGCGATGTTTGCTCTGGGCGAGGCGGGCATGGACCGAAAAGATTCGCGGCTGCTGCAGGCGGCGGACTGGATGCTGTCCAGGGAAGTGCGGCGAAAAGGCGACTGGGCCGTCAAGGTTCCGCGGACGCAACCGGGCGGCTGGTACTTCGAGTTTAACAATGAGTTTTATCCGGATGTTGATGATACAGCCCAGGTTCTATTGGCTCTGAATAAGGTCGACAACCCTCGGGAACGCTACCAGTACGATGTGTGCCAGCGGGCGATTGAATGGGTTTTCGCCATGCAGTGCAGGAACGGCGGGTGGGGCAGCTTCGACAAAGACAACACGAAGATGATCTTCGAGCACATCCCCTTCGCCGACCACAACGCCATGCTGGATCCGCCGACCGCGGATATCACTGGCCGCGTTCTGGAGATGCTGGCGACCTACGGCTACTCGCGGAAAGACCGCCGGGTGGAGAAGGCGATCCAGTTCATCTATTCCGAACAGGAGCCTGATGGGAGCTGGTTCGGGCGCTGGGGCGTGAATTACCTGTACGGCACGTTTCTGGTACTGCGGGGCCTCGAAGCAATGGGAGTGTGGAACCACGAGCCGCAGATTCAGCAGGCGGCGGAGTGGGTGCGCAGTGTGCAAAACGCAGACGGCGGATGGGGCGAGAGCTGCGACAGCTACGACGACCCGGTACTGCGCGGCGTGGGTGTAAGCACGCCTTCGCAGACGGCGTGGGGGCTGCTGGCCCTGCTCGCGGCTGGCGATACGCGGAGCGACTCGGTCGCCAAGGGCATCCAATGGTTATTGAGCCATCAACAAATCGACGCGTGCGGACGCGGGTTCTGGGACGAAAGCATGGGCGAAGGCAAGACGCACCAGGCGATCATCACCGGAACCGGATTTCCGCGGGTCTTTTATCTGGCCTACACCCTGTATCGGGATTACTTTCCGCTGCTGGCTCTGAGTACCTACAGGAAGGCAATGGCGGCAACAGCGGCGGAGATGACGGTTCGTTAGAGAAGCGCGCACCCCACCTGGCACCTGCGGTGCTTCGCCGGGGATGACAAGTTTGAGTTCGGGAGGAAGGACTGAATGGCGGTACCCATATCACAGGCGTGGACGGTAGCCACTTACGTCCTGAAGCAGAAGATCAAGGGCAGGAAGCGGTTTCCGCTGGTGACGATGCTGGAGCCGCTGTTCCGCTGCAACCTGGCCTGCGCCGGTTGCGGCAAGATTCAGTATCCGCCCCACATTCTGAAGCAGGAGCTGACGCCGGAGGAGTGCTTCCGCGCGATTGAGGAGTCGGGCACGCCGATGGTGTCGATTCCGGGCGGCGAGCCGCTGCTGCATCCTCAGATCGACAAGATCGTCGCCGGCCTCGTGGAGCGGAGGAAGTACGTCTACCTGTGCACGAACGCGCTGCTGCTGAAGGAGAAGCTGCACCTCTTTAAGCCGAGCAAATATCTGTCCTTCTCAGTGCACCTCGACGGACAGCGCGAGCACCACGACTTCTCAGTGTGCCGCGAGGGCGGATACGACCTTGCCATGGAAGGCATCAAGGCTGCCGTAGCAGCGGGCTTCCGCGTAACCACGAACACGACACTGTTCGACGGAGCCGATCCCAATTCCGTCCGCGCACACTTCGACGACCTGATGACCGTGGGCGTGGAAGCCATGATGGTGGCGCCGGGCTACACCTACGAGAAGGCGCCTGACCAGAAGCATTTCCTGGGGCGGGCGCGCTCGCGGCGGCTCTTCCGCGCGATCCTGTCCAACCGGAAGAAGAGCTGGAAGTTCAACGCGAACTACCTGTATCTGGAATTCATCATGGGCAAGCGGGAGTTCCGCTGCACGCCCTGGGCTATGCCGACCTACAGCATCTTTGGGTGGCAGAAGCCCTGCTACCTGCTGCAGGACGGCTACGCCGACACCTTCCAGGAACTGCTGGATGCGACCGACTGGGATAACTACGGGACCGAGAGCGGCAATCCCAAGTGCGCAAACTGCATGGTGCACTCCGGCTATGAAGGCACGGCGGTGAACTACACATTCGGCTCGCTGAAGGGACTGCTGGATACCGCGAAGGCGATGATGAATCGTTATACGGACCGGGGTGCGCTCGATCTGCTCAGCGAGGCGGTGAAGCCGGCGCACAGCGTCAACCCGCTGGTGCAGATTGAGACGCACGTGACCGTGGAAGAGGGAACCCGCGTATGACAACTTCTTCATCTGCGGTCGAAGCGAAACCGAAGGTCGATCCAAATTCCGTCGAAGTCATGGAAGGGCGCGAGCGCGAACAGCTCGAGGGCTGGATTCCGTCTCTGGCGAGCGAAGATGAGATTCGCCAGGCGCTGGAAAAGGCCTTTGACTATCGCGGCGATGTGACGCTCACCCTGAAGGACGGCCAGGTCGTTCACGGGTACGTCTTCGATCGGCGTCCGGGCGCGACGCTGGCCGACTCGGCGGTGCGCGTGATGCCCTCCGAGGCGCGGGCGAAGATGACGATTGCGTATGCGGACATTGCCGCACTGGCATTTACCGGGCGTGACAACGCGGCCGGGAAGACCTTCGAAGCCTGGGTCCGGAAGTACTGGGAGAAGAAGGCGGCCGGTGAAAAGAACATCGCGATCCAGCCGGAATCGCTGGAGGGATAGCGAGACCCGGTCCGGCGCGGCCCCTTCCGGCCTTCGACGCGAAAGAAACTCATCTTTCGCCCGGCCCTGACGTCTAATCCTTCATCACTGCTGTCATCCTTCCGTCCTTTTTGGAGGCTGTTCTTGCGATCGACTTTTCTGGCCGGTCTGGCTCTCTTGTTGTGCGCGACCGCCGCTTTTCCCCAGCAAACATCCACGAATTCGCAATCCACTCAGCAGCCGAAGCCGGCGGAAACTCCGGCCGGTACGCCCACGCTGCCCAATGCGCCGGTGCCAACGCCGAAGCGCGACGTCCCGAAGCCTCTGCGGCAGCCCAAGCGCATTCTGGGCATCATGCCCAACTATCGGGCGGTGAGCGCCGGAGCGATTCCGCCGCCGCCTACTCCCAGGGAAGCCTTCAAAATTGCTACGGAGAACAGCTTCGACTATTCAGCTTTCGTCTTTGTAGGGGTTACTTCGTTGCTGGCCGAGGGAACCAACACGCATCCGCAACTGGGCAAGGGAGTTCCCGGATTCTGGGGCTATTACTGGCGCGGCTTCGTGGACAAAACCGACGGCAATTACATGGTAGATTTCGCGATGCCGACCCTTGTGCATGAAGACGAGCGGTACTACGCAAAGGGTGAAGGGCCGATCCTGAACCGTGCCGTCTATGCAGCCACGCGGATTCTGATCACACCCAACTACCACGGACAAAATACCTTCAACGCGGCGGAGATCGTGGGCCGGGGCATCTCCCAGGCAATCTCGCTGACCTATTACCCGGCAGCGGACCAGACGCTGAGCGGTTTCGGCGACAAGTACGCCTATGCGCTGGGACGCGATGCGCTGACCAACGTCTTTCGGGAATTCTGGCCGGATATTGCCCACCGCATGAAACACCGCCGCTCCCACTAAGACGCTCCGCCGCAGGCGCGCGAGGAGAAGGGTTCCAGGCGGGGGGCTCGTTTAGTGGAGCAGGTTCATCAGGCTGCCGCCGGCGAAAGGTTCCGGCGTGATGGTGAGCAGCAGCAGCACCAGGGCCGTTACCGCCAGCCAGAGGCGGCGTCCCAGTTGCGCGGGCACGCGCGGCACGCTGGGATGCCGCAGGCTCGGCAGCAGGAAGCAGCCCCACACCAGCCACCCCACCCACAGAATGGTCCCTGCGAAAAACAGAAGGAAGATGACGGCGCTGGTGATCCAGCGGTGCAGGCGCGGCGAGAGCGCGTAGAGAATGTGTCCGCCGTCAAGCTGGCCGGCCGGGAGCAGATTCACAGAGGTGATGAAGAGGCCGATCCAGGCGGCCACCAAAATGGGATGCGGGTTGAAAGCGCCGTCCAGCGGCGGTAGGGAAGGATCGAACACCCGCAGGATGGCGTGCAGAATTGAGAGTCCCAAAGGCACGCTGACGCTGATGCTGGCTGCGGAGTGAAAACCGGCCGCCGCGGCCGGACGGGAGAGCAGCAGTCCCGCGATGAGAAGGGGCAGGGTGACAATCATCCCGGTCAGCGGTCCGGAGGCGCCGATATCCATAAGGGCTGTGCGCGAGGGGACGCGGGAGCGCAGGCGGATGAAGGCGCCAAAGGTGCCGATGAGCGTGGGCGCGGGCAGAATCCAGGGCAGCGAAGACCGTACCCCGTGATAGCGGCAGGCGATGATGTGGCCGGCCTCATGGGCGCCCAGAATACCGAGGAGGGCCAGCGCGAAGGGCCATCCACCGGCGAACCGATCGGGATGGTGCCAAATCCAGGCGAGAGGGAAGAAGCCGGCGCTGGCCGCAAAGGGCGGATCGCCGTGGCGGAAGTTCGACATGAGCACAGCACCGGTGCTCACGGTAGTGAAAAGACTCAACAGCAGCAGGGAAAGGGCAATGCCCACCTGCTCCAGCTGCGAAGCCGGATGAACGGCAGCCTCGCGCGGCGCTGTTTCGCCGAGCGGACCGGGCATTTCAATCGCGGGGTGACCCATGCTCAGCGGTCCTGCGAATAAAAATCTTCGGGACCGCTCCAGTGTACCGGTGAAGACTGTGTAGCGGCGGGATCTTTACTTGCCGTCGAGCAGGTGAAGCTCTTTGCCGGGCTTGAAACGAACCGCCTTGCCCGGAGCAATGCTGACCTCGGCGCCGGTTCGTGGATTGCGGCCGATACCGGTCTTCCGGGGGCGGACGTTGAAGACGCCAAAGCCGCGCAACTCGATGCGCTGACCTTCAGCCAGAGCACGCTTAAGGGTCTCGAAGACGGTATCGACGGCAGCCTCGGCCTTATTACGCTGCAGGCCGGTACGCTCAATCACCTGGTGAATAATGTCCTGTTTTATCAAGGTGTTCTCCCGTCAGGCGGATAGTCTGCCCAAAGCTGATCGTAGAAATGTTTTCCTCCATTGTCAATGCAGCCAGCCTCCCGTAAGATGCAATTTCAGCATCATTTGCGGCGATCAGGCCGGGGTCCGGAGACGTTTTTCGATCCACCGCCCCGCCTGGTGCCCATCACGAACCGTCCCGGTCCAGACGTGGACGGCAAGGAGTGACATGTCGATCAAGAGCGATCGCTGGATTCGGGAACAGGCCAAAAAAGGCATGATCGACCCATTCAGCGAAAAGCAGGTACGGGAGGGTGTGGTCTCCTACGGCCTTTCTTCCTACGGCTATGACTTGCGAGTCTCCGACGAGTTCCGGATTTTTACCAATGTGAACAGTGCTGTCGTTGACCCGAAACATTTCGACGAACGGTCGTTTGTCACCGTACAGTCGGAATCGATCCTTGTGCCCCCGAACAGCTTCGCCCTGGCGCGCTCGGTCGAGTATTTCCGGATACCCCGGGACGTTTTAACCATCTGTGTGGGGAAGTCAACCTACGCTCGTTGTGGCATCATTGTGAATGTCACGCCGTTTGAGCCGGAATGGGAGGGTTTCGTCACTTTGGAGATTTCCAATACGACGCCGCTGCCGGCCCGGGTGTATGCGAACGAAGGGTTGTGCCAGATTTTGTTTTTCCAGTCCGACGAGTCGTGTGAAGTCAGCTACGCGGATCGCCAGGGAAAATATCAAAAGCAGCAGGGCATTGTTCTGCCGAAATTGTAGGAAGCCATGGAAACCTTGAATCACGCCGAGATCACGCGCATCGGGTTGGTCGACTTTGAGCCGATCCGCATCGCCGGTCTGCGCGAGATTTTCACCTCGCGCCCGGACATGGTCGTGGTGGCGACGGACTGGGCCAGCGCGTTCCGGAATCCCGACTTCGATCTGATTGTCTTCGTACTGCGCGATATGGCTTTCTCCCTGGCCCTGATGGCGCGGCTGCGGTCGCGGCATCCTGGGCTGCGGGTCATGGTGATGAGCGCGGCTTCCGATGAGGAGCGGATCGTGGAGGCCATCAGCGGGGGAGCGCGAGGCTGGCTGGACGAGACGGCTTCGCCCGACGAGGTGATGCGGGCGGCCGAGGTGGTCCTGAGCGGCACCATCTGGGCGCCGCGACGGGTTTTGTCCACGGTCGTGGAGCGCGCCGTGGACGGATCGAGCCTGCGGCAGCGGCGGCACAATCCGCTATTTACCGAGCGCGAAGAAGAAGTGCTGCAGCAGCTGGTTCTGGCGCGCTCCAACCGGGAGATTGCCCAGGCGCTGAGCATTCGCGAGCAGACGGTGAAGTCGTACGTAGCCCGCCTGATGCGCAAGGTCGGCGTAGGGAACCGGATTGCGCTGTCGGTGCATGCCGCCAGCGAGAACTTCAACAGAAACCACTCCTGAACCGCTCCCATCGAGCGCCAGTCGCGTACTTAACAGAATATCTGTTATCAGACGTAAGAGATAATCTCCGTAAGGGCTGCCCAGCCACAGGCCTCTCCTCCTGACAGGCATTCCGGACCCCCATCCCTCCACTTCGCCGGTATGCCCAGGCTGCTTCCCGGCCCATACTGCGCGAAGTGACAGACTCCGTCATCCACGTGAGTCGTTGACCTCTGGCTCTGAACGCGCGCAGTTCCCGGGCATGTAATTCCCTCCGGCAACTGCGACATATTTCCTGGCCCGGCATGCACTATTTGCCAGACTTGCCAAAAAGTTGCCTGAACCCCTGGTTTTTTCTTCCCCACCGCACCAAAAATGGTTGCCTGTGTTAATCAGCTGTGTATCATCCTCGGAGTAACACTTTCCAATTTCTGCCTGGAAGGTTCCTGGGCCCTGGGACTGGGGTTCAGAACCGGAGGGAGCCTCGGCGCTCGCCAGGGCGGCCCGGGTTCGCTAATAGAGGTTGTCAAGTTCCGTTCGGCGCACGCTGTCCGCGGTCCGATCAGCCCACCCTGAATAACGCATATGATTCGACTCCCTCGTCTGACCAGGCTCAGCGGGCGGAGCCCCACGGAACCCTTCAACGAAGTCCCGAATGGGCAAGATTCCGATTCGTAGAAGGTTGATGCATGACCAGGTTCGTGTTCTCTGCACTGCTGCTTTTTCCCCTCGCGTTCACCCTCCCAGCGATCGCCGTTACCATCACCACTCCGGATAACAATGCGCAGGTCACCAGCCCCATCTCCCTGGTCGCCAGTGCTGACAGCTGCTCCGATTCCACGGTCACGGCCATGGGTTATTCATTGGACAGCGATACCGATACCACCATGGTCGATCAGGCCGCGATCAATGCCGAAATCCCCGCCGCGACCGGCAAGCACACCATTCACGTGAAGGCGTGGAACGCGAATGGAACGGTCTGCGTGGAGGACGTCACGGTGGACGTGACTTCCGCCGGAACTGCTTCGGAACCCCAGGCCACCAGCGCGGTGGCCTCTCCGGCCGCCACCGCAGCCGCGAGCCAGGTGTCGAGTCAGGGCATCACGGTCAGCAGCCCGTACAACGGCACCACCCATACATCGCCCTTCACGTTGACAGCCTCGGCATCCAGCTGCCAGTCGAAGTCGATCACGAAGATGGGTTATTCGCTCGACAGCGGCGGGACAACCCTGGTCAATGGCTCCAGGATCGGCGCCACAGTGACCGCGGGTAACGGGAGTCATACGGTGCATGTAAAAGCCTGGGGTACGGGCGGCGTCGCCTGCAGCGTTCCGGTGTCGATTACCATCACCGGCTCCTCGCAGGGCGCGACCACCACTTCCAGCGGCATCACGGTCAGCAGTCCGGAAAATGGATCGACCGTTTCATCGCCATTTGCCCTGGTGGCCAAGGCCTCTGCGTGCAAGGGCCAGGCGGTCAGTTCCCTCGGCTATTCGTTTGACAACAGCTCCAATACGACGCTCATCAACGGGACATCGGTGGACACGCATGCTTCTGTGGGCAGCGGCGGCCACACGCTGCACGTGAAGGCGTGGGGCAAGTCCGGCGCCTACTGCGTGAACAGCCTGTCCATCACGGTCTCGGGAACGACGGCTTCCAGCAGCAGCGTGTCGGCTCCGTCCAGCGCGAAGGTGGTCAGCAGCGTTCAAACGCTCTCCGGATGGTCGGCCCAGCACGACACTGCCATGAAAGGCAGCTCGAGCGGCTCGACGGCAGTGGTCACATCGCCCACGCTGAGCGGCCACTCGCGCAAATTCGTCGCCCATTATTCCAGCTCGGGAGGCATGCGGTTTGCGAAGTCGTTCGCCGACGATCGCACCTCGCTCGACTTCCTCTATGACGCCTGGCTGTACATTCCCAGCGGGACCGGTTCGATCGCCAATATTGAAATGGATCTGAACCAGACGATGACCAGCGGCAGCACTCTGATCTTCGGTTTCCAGTGCGACGGCTATAAGGGTAAGTGGGATTACTCGGAGAACACCGGAAGCACCACCAAGCCGTCCGGTAAGTGGGTGAGTACGAGCATCGCCTGCAGTCCCAGCAGCTGGAGTCGCAGTAAGTGGCACCATGTCCAGATCGCCTACTCCCGCGCTTCCAGCGGCGGCCACATCACCTACAAGTCGGTGACCCTGGATGGCACCACGCACTCGATCAACAAAACGGTGTTCGCGGCGCGATCCCTGGGCTGGGGTTCCTCCATCGTCACGAACTTCCAGATCGATGGCCGTGGTTCGGGCACAGCCACTGTTTATGTGGACAAGCTAACGGTCTCACGCTGGTAAGAAAGCCTGCCGGCAAAACAAAAGGGCGGATCATCCCTGAGATGAGCCGCCCTTTTTATTCTGCGAGGGATCAGAGCGTGGCCGGACTCGTATCCGGTCCATCGAACGGCTGCTGGATGTCCGCTGCGCGTGCTGCATTGCCCGCAGCGGCAGTCCGGGAGAGTGCGCTTACGATCTGGCGATGGACTTCCGGGACCGGATTGGGCGGGACAAGGGTCATGCCGCCGATCAATTGGCTCAGCGTCAGATAGGATTCCCGGCAGGTGTAGAGGAATTCCAGCGGGTACTCCGGCTTGCGGGCCCGTGCCTGGATGGGATCGGCGTCGAGGATGTAGCTGACATCCGGCCGCGGAACCAGCTTCATCATCACCCGGACATAGATGCGCATGAAAGGATTGCGCAGGTTCAGATTCACGAACTCGTCATAGGCGTAGCGGTCGCAGATGAGAAAGCCGGCGCCCGAGCGCAGAGCGCGGCGTACAACGAACCGAAGCGAAAGCGAATCGACCGTATACAGAAAAAGGCGGACCAGGCTCATGGTGCGGGAGCGAACGTTCTTGTCGCGCCGCTCGATGGGACGTTCCGGTGAGCCGACCCCTTTCTCGCCCTTAAAGATCTTGTGGCCGCTGGCTTCACGGAGATTTTTCAGCCGAGCCACCTCGTCCCAGAACGGAATCACGCGGACCCGAACGCCCGCCCCTTCCATCAGCGTGCGCAGGGCGTCAATCTGCGTGCTCTTCCCTGCTCCGTCGATCCCTGAGAAACTGACCAGCGTGGGTCGTGCAGTGGATGACATCGTCTTCCTCCTGGAGTGATCGGTTAGTGCGGCGTGCTGGAGCTGGCGCTGGACAGAGCGACCACTGTGCCAATGGCAACGGCTGCGGCCACCAGCACGCCGACACGGATGATGAAGGTCCGGGTCCTGCGCTGCCTGGCCGGTGCAATGGCCGCCCCCGACGGACGCGAAGCCGTAATCCCGCTGGGCTGTTCGTAAGGCGCCGCCGCCGTACCCAGAGGTTGCTGCGGCGCCGGCTGTTGGGGCGGAGTCGACTGCTGCTGGGAAGGCGCGTTTTGCGGCTGCGGAGCATCGGGCGTCGCCTCCCCGGAAACATCCACCGGCAGCAGGGAGGTCGAAGCAATTTCCGCAGGCGGCGCCGCTGCGAATTTCTGATTTCCTGCAGGCGCGTCCTGCGCCTGCGGCGGCGCTTGCTGAGCGAAGCTGGCGCTGGCGCCTCCCAGCGGAATCGCCAATAAGGCCACCAGCAGCCGGCTGATCTGCCGGGTAGTCCAGGAAGCTTGCCCGAAGCCCGACGCTCCGGACCGCGACGGTTTCTTTCCGATCTCGTGCATGGTCGTTCCTTACGCCGCCTCTGCGGGTTGCAGCACAGCAAGGGTTCCAGGTGCGCTGCTCATGGGTGTGTGGTTGAAGCTGGCCACGGCATCACCGGCCGTGTCGTAAACATCGAAAAGCCGCTCCAGTCTGGCAGCAGCAAAAGCAGCCTCGGTGTGTGGCGGAAGGCCAGACAGCTTGAGGTCGCCGTTTCGTTTCAGCACTTCTTCCAGACAGTGCAACATCAGGTGGATAGTGGCCTCATCCAGTTCCCGCAGCAACGAGCAGTCCAGCACCAGGCAGGGTCGGCGTTCCGCTATAGTTCCCTGCACTTCCTGGAAGAAGATCAGATTCTGTTCGAGATCCGGGGAGGACGGCAATTGCTTCACAATGACAGTTCGCTTTCCGGTGGTCATAGTCTGTGTCCCTGAAAATCCTTGTTCTCCGATTAGATGCATCGAATCACCCCGCGCTCTGCAGGAGACGCGCCAATTCAGCCTCCGGATCGTTGGTGACGTGAGTAACAATATTCGTCCCATAGCGGAAGAGCGTAAAGAGGTTGGTGTTGTACCAGCAGCAGGAGGACATGCGCGGGGACAGGCCGCAGAGGACGCGCAGCCTTTCCAGCTGTCCCGAGGAGCCCAGCATGGCGGCCAGAAGCCGATGGTTGCCATCCAGAACGGTCAGTGGCTCGTTCTCGTTCAGACCGATGAGGATGACCACGCCGAGGCCCGGCTCTTCCTCCTGCAGGCGGTCGCGCAGCGCCGCAATCTTGGCCTGAAAGTCGTCCTCATTCCCGCTTGTGAAGGAGCGCACGCGGTCTGCGATGCGGGTGATGGAAAAATCCCCTTTGGCCAGCCGCCGCCACTGAGCGCGCGGAAAGACGCGGATCTGGCTGAGGTCTTCCGGGCGCAGCTGGACCTCGTACCACTCGGTTCCCCGCGGCAGCTCCTTCCATAACGACAGGTGGCGAATGAACAGCAGCGCGCGCCGCTTGGCATTCTCCGTGGGGTCTTCGCAATTCGGCGAGACGATGATGTCGTGCAGCAGGTCGGTATATCCCTGAAATGCAGGATTGTTGATCTCTCCATGGAGGAATGCGGCAATCACTTCATCTTCGCTGACCCGGCGCAGAATGCGAAGCGAAGATCCCGCCGCCGGTTTCTCAGCCTCCAATTTGGGCACAAACGACCGATATACGAACGGCACCGCCACCACCAGCAGCAGAGAGATCATGATGGCAAGCTGCACCCCAATGACCTGGTGCAGTGAGGAATGGAAGAGGCAGACGCCGCCGATCAGCATTCCGCTGAAGGCCAGCTGGACCCAGCTGGTATTGGCGATCCGATACGACATCTCATAGGTGATCAGCACCACGCTCAGGCAATAGATCACCGTCATGATGCCGTACATCTCCATCAGGTAAGAGAGGTCGTAACGGCCGGTGAGGAAGAAGCCCTTCCCGAAGAAGGTTGTCCAGATCCACGGTGGAGCGAGATGCAGAGCCAGCACGATGACTCCGCCGACGGCCAGCACCATAAGCAGCGGGGTGGCAATGACCCGGAAGCCGCGGCGATCCTCGGCGCGCGTACCCGCCACCAGCGGGAACATCGAATTCACCACCGCCCAGGACGATGTGAAGATGACGCGGCCCACCATCGCAACGGCGGCGTAAAGCCCGGCGCCCCGGGGGGCGAAGAAGTGCTTGACCAGCACGATATTCCAGTTGCTGATCAGCACCTGTCCGGCAAAGAAGATCAGCGCCTGCAGGGTCTCGCGCTGCGCCTCGTAACGGAGTTGCGGAAGGTGGAGAGAAGGCCCGCGCCGCGGTATCAGCAGCAGATACGCCAGGGCCACGGCAGCCGAGTTGGCGGCGATAACCCCCGGCACGCCCAGCCCCATCTTCACCAGCAGCAGGGATCCGCCCAGGCGACCCGCTCCTTCGAGCACCAGACTCGTCGCCAGGGAGCGGAAGGCGCAGGCTCCCTGAACATAGCCGCGCCGTGCCCCCAGTGGAACGTAGAAGGCGGCTCCTGCCGACAGCAGCGCCACCAGGGACGGGCTGGGCAGGTTCAGGAAGTTCGCAATAGGACGCTGAAAGACGAGCAGAGCGATCCCAACCGCAATGCCCACAGCCCAGGCGGTCCGATGAAAGAGGTGATAGACAGCCCTCTTCCCTTCCGGAGTGCTCTGCTGCGCGACCATTTTTGCGGAGACGATCTGAACCGACAGCGTAGCCGCGGAAATGAGAATCAGCAGCGTGTAGACCGCGGTCGCATGGCCGAAGCCGGCGGGTCCCAGAAAGCGCGCAACCGCGATGTTGTAGGCGAGATTGGTGGCCGTGGCGACGGCCGAGCCCACCAGCAGCACGAAACTGCCGGAAACGATGCGGGAATGTAATGTGCCGGGTTGGTCGATCGGGCTGTTCTCCACGCGAATGGGCGCTCCAGGGCAAAGAAATCCTTACCGCAAAAGTGTCGGTCGGCGGGGTTGCCGATGCGGACGGCGACCCGGTACCGCAACTCTCCTGAGTGTCAGAACATTCGATGCCAAACCGCCCCTCCCCGCTGCTTCTCCCACCCCACAATGTGTATCGCTCAGACAACCTGAGCCAGGGAAAACGCGTCCAAAATTCATTCTTGTGATGTCACGTTCAGCACTTGCTTTAGTTTCTCTTTTTTGGCTGTTTAGAGGATGCTCCTCCACACCAGCGCCACAGTCGCCTCCCCGGCACTGGGCCACCGGCTCGCAGCCGGAGCTTCTGGCGGTCTATGAGCCGTGGTTTGGCCACCCCTCGCACATCTCCGTGGGGTACTCCTCCCACGATCCCAAAGAGGTAGAGAAGCAGATCCACGACGCCCAGGGGATGGGAATTTCCGGCTTCGTCATCGACTGGTATGGCGACCGCGATCCCTTCAACGACGTCACGTACGCGCTCGTCCAGAAAACCGCCGGAGAAGGCAATTTCCATGTGGCGATGATGTACGACGAGTCGAATGCGCAGGTGGGCGCGACCGACGAAGCCCTTGCGGATTTCAAGTTGTTTCACGACACCTATCTCGCGCCGAATGCGCCGGGGCGCAACGCATACCTGACCTACCAGGGACGCCCCGTCATCTTCGTTTTTCCCAAGGGGCACCATACGGACTGGGATCGTGTCCGCGAGGATCTGAACCAGTGGAATCCGCGGCCGTTCCTGATCGATGAGAACGTGCCGGGCACGTATGCTAATGACTTTGACGGCTTCTACGCCTGGGTGAACCCCGGCAAGGGTGGCTGGAAACTCGACGGCAGCGACTGGGGCAAAGACTACCTCGAGGATTTCTACCAGACCATGCGGACGAAATATCCTGACAAGATGCCGGTGGGCGGCGCCTGGGCAGGGTTCGACGACAAGAAGGCCTCCTGGAGCCTGAATCGCCACATGGACTTCCGCTGCGGTCAGACCTTCCGCGACACGTTCAATCTCTGGAAAAAGTACTTTCCGCCCGACAGTCCCCTGCAATATCTGCTCATCGAGACCTGGAATGACTACGAGGAAGGTACCGCCATCGAGCGCGGCATTCCGAGCTGCGATTCCGGCGGTGGGATGCAGTCGGTGCTTCCCGTCCACTAAGACAGCCCGGAGTCGCACGAGGCGATCCCCGTGCCGCCTCAGCCCAGGTTTCGGTCCTGCGGATGCCGCTTTCATCCTGAAACGAGGGCCGGCTTACGGACGGCTCTGCATCCAAATCCCGGCTGGTTTTTAAAAGGGAGCGTACTGCAGAAGAGCGAGCCTCCCGGCAGGAGGCTCGCCCGCCTGCGATCAGGCGACGCGGAAGACCTTGGAGGGAGTCTCCGCGTCCAGAGCGGTGGTGACATCGTAGTCGCCCACCGGCTCGGTCGCCAGCATTTCCGACGGATAATGCACTTTGTTGATGATGGAAAGCGGCCGTTGGCGCACTTCGTCGTACACGCGTCCCAGATACTCACCCAGGACACCCATGCACAACAGTACGGCCGCACCCACCAGGAATACCGCCGCGGAAACTGCCAGTCCCACGGAATCCACGCTGGTGTGCGCGAACAGGATTCCGATCATGAGAAATGCAGCCACACAACAGGACAAAGCCGAAAGCACGAAGCAGAGACGCAAAGGTTTGTAGCTGAAACTGGTGATCGCGTCCATGGCGTACTTAATGCGGCTCAGGAAAGTCAGCTTGCCCTCGCCGCCGGCGCGATCCTGCCGGTCGTAGTACACGATTGAATTGCGGTAACCCACCCAGGCACGCAGCCCCGGCAGATACCGGTTGTTCTCGCGCATGGCGTTGATCGAATCCACCGTCTGCCGGTCGAGCAAGCCGAAGATACCGGCATTGAGCGGAATCGGGAAGTCGGAGAGGGCTCCCAGCAGGCGATAGAACATGGGAAAGAGAAAGGCCAGAAGCCTGCGGCTTTCCTGGCGGCTTCTGCGTACAGCTACCACCACCTGAGCGCCGCTGCGCCACGACTCCACGAGCTCGGGAATCACCTCCGGAGGATCCTGGAAGTCGCCGTCCATCAGCACGATCGCGTCACCGCGGGCGGTCTGCAGACCGGCAGAGATGGCGCCCATGTGGCCCCAGTTCCGAGAGAGATCGACAACCACCACGTGCGGGTCCTCAAGCTGCAGGCCGCGCAGCAGCTCCAGAGACCTGTCCCGGGAGCCGTCGTTTACATAAACAACCTCCCATTCTTCCCCGACGTCCGCGAGGGAATTCGCCACTGCCTCATGAAATGCGGTGACGATCTCTTCCTCATTAAAAATCGGAACGACTACAGAAATCATCGAAGACCCTCCTTGAGTCCCGTGCAAAAAATCACAAATGCCCGGCGCACCTGAATGCGCTCTGTTTTTGTCTTGCTTTGGTCTTGCCTGGGTCGTACAGGTCTTGCAGGTCTTGCGATCGTGCCGGGTACTACAGGCCAGCAGGTCGGGCTATTCCGGAACTGCCTGAAACAGCCGCACTCTCCACCGCACTTCAGTCGGAGTCAAAACCGCGACGTATCTTGCATGCACTTGCCGGGCCGTAAGCACCCCGGTCTTGTTAAGAATCTGCACATCGTATTCGATGTCATCTACCAGCTGAATGGATAGCCCCTCAGGTGAGTAAAAAACGATTTGGATGTTGTGGGAGATGGCCTGGTAGCGAGTGCGGATGCCCAGCGCCGTCTGCTGCTGAATGGTTGCCGTCAGCTGATCCCTGGCCGTGCCCGCAAAATCCACCTCCAGCAGCCCGGGCCGATTCTGCCCCAGCGCTTCGCTCATCGCCTTCCAGGATTCCAGATAATCGCGAACAGCCGCCTGCCGCGTAGTGTCGTTCAGCGGCCTCGGGGTATCGAGATGAGGAGGCCGGATATGCACGTCGGCCTCATCCGCCGCCATCGCGGAAGTGACGCCGCCCACCAGCACTGCCACCAATATCGATTGCAGAATCTTCATCTTCCCCACCGAATTTCGTTGCCCAGAACCACACCTGTGGCTACTGTGATGCGAGCTCCCGGGTGCGCCTGCACCTCCGCCTGAGCGATATCCTTCTTGACCGGGACATCGACGGTCGTCTGTTCTCCGTTGAAGATTTCTGTGAATGTTACTATTGTGCCATCAGGCACGGGGTTTCCGCTACAGTCTTTTATGGGATCTGTCGCCAGCGCAATCTTGTCTCCGTCCGGGCGCGCGTTCATCTTCAGACCGCACGGATCGCCCGGAACCTGCTGTATTACCCGCGTGCTGGAGACATTGCCTGCCGTGGCCACGAATTTGGCGGCCCCTTCTCGCGACGACGAGTTCATCTGCGTCCACGCGGTGCCCTCATGGCTTTGCACCGTGGTGGACTGCGTGCTGCCAGCAGGCACAGATAACTGAAATGTCACCGGTATCGATCGAGTAATAAGGTTCTGATAGGCGTCAAAGATATACACTGCCCCACTGATGCCGTCATGCTGATCGACGGAAAGCCGCGAGGGCTTGGCCAGGAAAGCCAGGCGCCCAGGCTGGGACGCCGGCAGTACATCGAATTCGCCCACATCGGTCGAGCCCCCGTGCTCCAGGAACGCAACATAATGACCGGCAATATCCACATCGCCCGCCGCGAACGACACCGGCTCCCCCAGCTGCACCTGGCGCTGCAGCGCCGCCCCGGTCCCCACAAGGTAGAGAATCGCCGGCCCGCTGCCGCTGGTCTGAATCGTGAATGCCGAGCCGGCTATGGCCTTCTGGGGAAGGCTGAGATCGCCGGATTGAGCCTGAACCATGGGCGCCGCTATCAACGAGGCGCCGCACGCCAGCCATGTCAGCAGGGATGGAGTTGCGTTCCTCATAGGTTATTGTTCTGGCTGTATGTGGAGACGACAGCGCGCTCCGTGCTGATCTTCCTGGCCAGGTCTTCCGGAATGGGAATCGTGAACGAAACCGGAGTCTGCGGCAACAGAGCGCGATCGATATAGCGGTCCGCCACCCAGACCAGCTGCCCGGTGCTGTCGTAGAACGTGCCCAGCACATGGGCGATGTTCACCGTCTCCCCGCTCTCATTGACCAGCGCGCCAGTCAGCGACGGATTGGGCGCGGGGTTGAGCTTCTGGTTCTGAATCTCAATCACCGGGTCGGCCGAGGCGGCTACCAGTGCCGCTGTGGGGTTCATCTGGATGCTGCCCACATCGGAGAGAACCGCTTTGGGGAACAGGATGAAAAACGGTGTGATCTGCTTGGGCAGCAGCAGGTGTGAAATCTTGTCGAAACTCACTTCCGAGCCCAGGCTCTTCCCGCTCTTGCCCACCAGCGTGGCCTCCACGTGAACGTAGGCCGGCACCACATCCTCGTTGAGCAGCTCGCCCATCACCACAACGCCTGCGGCGCGCTCCACCGGATGCATATCCACAATCTTGATATGTGGACCTTCCACATTCTGGGCCGCCCAGTCATCACCGCCCCCCCGATAGATCACGTCCCAGCGCAGATAATTCACCGGGATGACCTGCGGCGGCACATGCGGCTCCTGCACGATCGGCCATACCGGCTCCCAGCGGTTCCCTGCGTGCATCACGGAAACGTCGCGGGTGTCGGTGAAATCGCCCACCACCGTGGACCAGTGCATTTCCAGCTGCATTTCCGCGCGATCGTCCGACTCGTGCAGGGGGCGAACATGGAAACCGACCAGATCGGCAAAGCTGCGCAGGCTGAACTGGGCGCCATTCAGGTCCCGGATCAGATCCTCCTCGCTGAACTGGCCTTTGTTGTTGAGGCTGGCATAGGCCTGTGCCCAGTGATGCCCTTCGAAGTCGTGAGCCAGGCTCTGCACCGAGGCCTGCGGCGTGGACCAGGCGTGCGCCGCTCCGGAGGTCTCCCCGGCATAGAACGCGGCGCTGGGGATCGGCCACAGGGTTCCGACAACGATCAGACCGATGGTGGCGAGAATGATGACGACGGCGATCAGGCGTCCCATAGCTATGAGGCCATCCTTCCCTGGGCGACGGGTTCTTCCTCTTCCGTGGGCTCACTGTCCGATATGGCGCGAATGGGCTCTCCCGGAATCAGCACAAAGAGAAGCGCGAGCAGGCTGCTGCCAAAGGGCAGCGTTCCCCACCACAGCCCCTGCCAGTGCGGCGGCCGCTGCGGTGCATTGATCGGGGTTGCAGGCGGAACGCTGTCATTAGCCCACAGGAAGACCGTGTTGTTCTCCAGAGTGTCCACATGCCGCCACCCCGCAAAGGAGAGCAGAGGATCGTAGTAGTGATCTTTAACGAACACCCAGCGGATCCCGTACCGGTCGGCGTGCTGGAGCATGGCGCGGAGCGTCTCCAGACCCGCTTCGCCAAAATGCTTGGAGTCGGTCAGAGGCCCGGAACCGTAGGCCTGAAGCTCCGGCAACATACGGCCGGAGTTCCACTCGCCATCCACGCTGCTGGCATCGGTCAACATCGCCAGCCGCGCAATTTTGTTCCCAAACCCGAGCGTGATGTACCGGTAGCGGTCGTGTCCGTCCCGATTCAGCCACTGCGCGAGCGATTCCACCTTAAAGGCCTCCGAGGCGCCTTCCGGCGGATGGTACGTGGACCAGCAGACCGCCAGCGCACAGGTCAGCGCAGCAAGGGTGCCTAATGCCACCGCGGCTCGCGTGCGGAACCGCGCCACCAGCTCCGAGGCCAGCAGACCCACCAGTGGCAATGCCAGCAGGCTGGCCCAGTAGGTGAAGCGCTCCATGGTGATGACGTCAAAACCCCGTCCCAGCAGGTAGTACCCGACCGGAGTTGTGCCGCCCAGTCCCAGCAGAAACGCCAGCCAGAAGCCGAACAGCAGCGGCCGCAGCCGTGGAACCGCCGATCCGCGAAAGATGACGAAGGGCAGGGCGAGAATCATTGCCCCATAGGGGACAATGAAATAGTTGATGCCCCACAGCGGGCTCAAAATATAGTTGGCGCGGCTGGCGTGCGGAATCGGCACCTGGGTGACCGGATAGCGAAGCAGAGCGATCCAGAACGGCAGCAGCACCACCGCGATCGCGATGCTCGCGGCCACAACGATACCTGCCGTGCGAGCGACCAGTGACCCGGTCGAATCGCGCTCGCCGCCTTCGCGATCCATGAACGCCAGAGCCACAACCGGCAGGGCAAGCAGCAGCGAACCGAAAACGAGGGTAGCGCTGTGGGTAGCCGCTGCGGCCGTAATCAGAAACAGAGCTTTGAGAAAGGCCTTTCCGCGCCCGAAACGGATCCACTCAAACAAAAACGGCAGCGCGTTCAGATAAAGAGGAGCAGCGCAGGTCGTGGAAAGCTGCCCGGCCGCGTAAACCAGAAAGCTTTCTGCTCCCACAAAAACTGTCGCCAGGGCGGCGTACGATGCAGCCCGCTCGCTGACCCAGAGGCGCGAGAAACGGTAGACCCCCAGAACCAGCAGCAGAATGGCCGCCAGCTGGACCATCATGTATCCCATCACCAGGCCGGTGATATGCGAAACGACTGCGATCCATTGCTGGGGCACAGGAAGGTAGGTGGTCTGGGAGAATCCCGCGTACCATTTTGTGTTCCAGGGATCGAACCAGTGATGCAGATAATGGGAGGCGAAAAAGATGTGGAGATTCGTGTCGTAGGAGCGCAGCGGCAGCTCCATCAGCAGCAGCGGCAGGTGAACCGCCAGTGCCGTGGCAAAGATCAAGCTCAGCGGGATGGGCCGTGCCCCCGGCGCGTCTGCTTCAACGTTCTGCAATGCTGTCCTCTCGAAAATGCATTGGATTCCATGCTGCCCCCGGTTGGTTGCTCCGTCGGACCCCTTCCGGCACGATCCGACGTGCGATGGGGAGCCAACGCTGCTAACCTGCGCCGCATCCAACGCCGGAAGTGCAAGACCAGCCAGTTCGTATGCCCAAAGCCCGACCCCGTTTCCTGAAGATTGCAGTTCTGCCTGTTCTCTTCTTCACCTTTGTTTGGATCGCTCGCGGACAGACGTATCAGGTGGGCCCTCATGGTTCTGCGCAACCGCAAAAAGGGGCCGGCCAGTCAGCGTCTCCGGGGCAATCCCTGGGGTGGGGATCGAACATTCAGAATGCGCGCCTGGCACGCGCCGCGGAACTGGCTTTGAAGCAGGGCCACCACGCCGAAGCCCAGGCGCTCGCGCAGCGTGCTGCCCAGTCCGCCCCCAGCGATCCCCACCTCTGGTTCCTGCTCGGCTATGCCGCCCGCCTGAACCGCAACTATGGTCTCTCCATCGAGTCTTATAACCATGGCTTGCGTCTGCAGCCAGGCGCCGTGGAGGGTCTCTCCGGCCTGGCGCAAACCGACGCCGTTATGGGACACACGAAGGAGGCCGAAGACCTGCTCCAGAAAATTGTTGCTTCCAATCCAAAACGAGTGAACGAGGCCGTCCTTCTCGGAGAGTTGCAGCTCCGCTCCGGAGACGACACCACGGCGCTCCAGACGCTGGGCACCGCCGAACGCATGGCCCCCAGCGCTCGCACTGAAGTCCTTCTGGCCATCGGCTACCAGCACCAGAAGAACTTCGACGAGGCAGGCCATTTCCTCGATATCGCAAAGCGTCGCGCCCCCAACAATCCTGACGTGGAGCGCTCCCTGGCCGGCTACTACCGCCAGATGGGCCAGTACAGCGACGCCATCAAAGAGCTCAAGGCGATTTCCCATCCCACCCCCGACATCCGGGCGGAGCTGGCCTTCACCTATCAGCTCAACGGCAACCTGGACGAAGCCGCCAAAGTGTACACGGAAGCGGCCAACGCCATGCCGAAGAATCTGCCTCTGCAGTTGTCCGCGGCCCAGGCTGAAGTCGCAGCCGGATCCGACGAGCGCGCCAACGCCTTTTTGGAACGCGTGGCCCATGTGGATCCCAACAATTACCGCCTCCATGCCGTTCGCGCGCAGATCGATCAGAACGAGGACCACCCCGAAGAGGCAATCAAGGAATACAACACCGCCCTGGCCAACCTGCCGGCAACGCCTGCGGAGGGCGTCCTTTACCCGATCCAGATGCATATGGACCTGGTCAATCTCTACCGCGGCCAGGACCAGGCCGATGCCGCGCAGAAGCAGCTCACCCTCGCGCAGAACGCAATTGGCGCGCTCAACGAGCAGGGCGCGGACCGCGCTCCCTTCCTGCGCCTGCGTGCCACCGTCCGTCTGGCAGGCGGCGACGTGAATGGCGCCCGCTCCGATATCCAGAGCGCTCTGGCGCTCAATCCGAACGACCCGAACAATCTGCAGCTCTCCGGCGACATCCTCATGAAACTGGGCCAGCCGGAGGAAGCGATCGCGAACTACAAAAAGGTCCTGGCGCAGAACGCCGCCAGCCGCTCTGCGCTCACCTCTCTCGGCTACGCCTCGCGCGTGGTGGGCCGCGACAAGGACGCTGAGATGTACTTCGATCGGCTCGCCAAAGTCGATCCGCACCTCTACGTGCCGTATCTGGCGCTCGGCGACCTCTACGCCTCGCGCCACGATTATGCGAAGGCCGAGAGCGACTATCGCAGGGCGTATGCTCTGTCGCCTCATAACGCGTCAGTGGTGGCCGGCGGCATGAATGCCGGGATCGAGTCCCACAAGCTCGAGGTCGCCGGCGTGTGGATGAAACGCGCCACTCCGGGCATGCAGAACAACGCGCGCCTGCTGCGTGAAGAGGAACGCTACCTCAGCTTCAAAGGCAATTACCGGGAGTCGGCCAGTATTGGCGAGAAGGCGATCGGACTGCTGCCGAAAGATCGCGACGTCATCGTCTACCTGGGCTACGACTACCTCCACCTCGATCGCTACCAGGATCTGCAGCAACTGACGCAGAAGTACAACGCCGTTCTGACGAAGGAACCCGACATTCCCCTGCTCGCCGGCTACGTCGAGAAGCACGATAACCACCTGAACGAGGCGCGAGCCGACTTCACCGAAGCCATCGAGCGCGACCCGAAGGTCACCACCGCCTACGTCAACCGCGGCTACATCCTGCATGATCTGCACCAGCCGAAGGCTGCCGAGAACGACTTCGAAACCGCCCTGCGCCAGGACCCGAAGAACTCCGAAGCGCACATGGGCCTGGCCTACACCAGCCTGGATCTGCACAAGCCGCAGATGGCGCTGCGCGAAGTCAATCTCGCGGTCGCCGGGCTGGGCGATTCCCTGCCTATCCACCTGATTCGCGCCACGGCCTACGGACAGGAGGGGGCTCTCTCCAAATCGGCGAACGAATACCGCGCCGCGCTCAAATTCGCACCCAATGACGGCGGCCTGCACATGGCTCTGGGCAGCACGCTCTTTTCCCTGCGCCACTATCACCAGGCCATCGACGAGCTGCAGCTCGCGCGCCGCCTCTCCCCTGCCGATCCGCTCATCTACGCCTGGCTGGCACGCGCCTGGGCGGAACTGGGCGATCGCGATGCCACGCTGCGCTACGTCGAGCTGGCCGAGCAGCGCGCGCAGGTCAAACCCGCAGCCGAAGTTCCGCCGGACAACGAGACGAAGCCGCACTTCAGTAACAGCGATGTCTACATTTTCACCGGCGACGCGCTGGCCCAGCTGGGCGATCAGCGGGGCGCCATGCTGCGCTTCCGCCGCGCTCTGGTCATGCCAGACAGCGACCGCGTCGAAGTGCGCCTCGCCGTCGCCGAACTCATGGCCCGTCAGGGGCATGGCGACGACGCCAGCCGGCAAATCGCCCTGGCCCTCATGGAGGCGGAAGCGGGCGTAACCGAGCCCCCCACCGGACAGCAGCTCATCGAGGCCGCCGATGTCTTCCGGCGCCTGCATGATTACCAATTATCGGAAACTTACCTCCAACGTGCCCAGGCAGCCGGTGCATCCGATACTGCTGTGCATATCGGCCTCGCCAATACGTATCTTGCGCTGGGAGATACCGCCCGCGCGCAGGGCGAACTGGATGTCATCCGCAAGGCGGCGGACGAGGAGCCGAACTATCAATATCTGCTGGCCGAAGCCAGCGTCTATCGCCAGGAACATCAGAACGCCCAGGCGCTTACCGCATTTGCCCAGGCCGTGGATGCGGCAGGCGAGGACCAGACCGCCGAGCAGAACCTGCTCGACGCCGGAGCCGACGAGGGCTATCGCGTCAGCTCCCACCTCAGCGTGCTCGACTCCGTGACCATCCAGCCCATCTTCGAGGACACCCCTGTCTATGTCCTCGATTCCAAACTGGATTCGACCTTTGCCGTGCCCCCCACCGACACTTCCCTGCTCCCGCCTCCCCGCTCGTCCATCGATACCGAGTGGACCAATGCATTCCACCTGCATCTTAATTATTTGCCCACGGCCACCGGTTTCTTTCAGCTGCGCAACGCACGCGGCACCATTTCCGTGCCGAGCACCAATTCGATCGTTAACCGGAATACCACGGACTACTCCTTCAATATCGGGCTCAATCCGACGATCCACCTGGGCAATAACGTGATCACCTTCAACAGCGGAGTTCAGGAAACCCTCCGGCGCGATTCCCTCCAGCGGCGTCAGCTGGACCAGAACATTTTCCGCGAATTCACCTACATGTCCACCAGTTCTTTCTTTCATCTGCTCTCGGCCAATGGCTACGTGCTGCATGAGTCGGGGCCCTTTACTGAGATCAATGAACGCTCCCATGCCTTTGCCGCCGCCCTCAATTTCCGCGTAGGCGCGCCCTGGTCGCGCACCGCTCTCATCACCGGCTGGGGCCAGAACGATCAGAATTTCGACCCGGTCGGCATTGAGGACTACTACACCTCCTCTTATGTGGGCCTGCAGCGTCAGTTCGGCCAAACCTTCAACATCAAAGGCATCCTCGAGGATCTGCGCGCCTGGCGCGTGGTGAGCTCCCGCTCCGGCATCGCTCAGGCCCTCGTCCCCTCCACGGTCATCAGCTGGTCGCCGGCCCGCAACTGGCAGATTCAGGGCAACGCCGCCTGGTCCAGCACCCGCGGCTTCCATATCTACGACGACGTAACAGGAGGAGCTACCGTTTCCTGGGCTCTGCCCTTCCATCGCACCTTCCATGACGAGAGCGGCGATGTGGCCCTGCAGTATCCCATTCGCTTCACCGGCGGCGTTCAGCAGGAGAAGTTCTACAACTTCACCGGCGGGCAGAGCCAGAAGTTTCGTCCCTTCGTAGGCATCACCATCTTCTAAAGGCGGACCCGATGAGAATTTGTCTTGTAGCCACCTTCCCTCCCAGCGGACGCCAGCTGAACGAGTATGCCTTCCACATTGCACGCGAGCTCCAGCAGCACTCCGACATCCAGCTCACCATCCTCGCCGATGAGCTGGCCGATTACGAATTCGCCACCGATGAAGACGGCCGCCCGCTGAAGGTGACCCAGCAACCCGAACTGCCCGGCTTTGACGTGGTCCGCTGCTGGAACTTCAACAGCGTCACCACCCCGGTCCGCCTGCTCAACACCATCCGCCGCATCAAGCCCGACGTGGTCTGGTTCAACCTCGTCTTTTCCAGTTTCGCCACCCCGGATTACCCGGTCGCCGCCCTCGCCGGGCTCTCCACGCCGGCTCTGGTGCGCGCCATGGGAATTTACACCCACATCACCCTGCATCACGTGCTGGAGCATGTCGATTTTGGCGCCGCCGGCGTGAAACAGGAGCGCCTCTTCCGCTTCGGCACCGACGTCGCCACCCGCGCCCTGCTGCGCGCGAATTCCGTCTCCGTCCTTCTTCCCGGTTATCAGCGCACCCTCATGGAGAAATACGGAGCGAAAAACGTTCTCCTTGGGACCCACGGCACCTTCGCCGCTGAGCCCATTCCTCCCGACTTCAGCAAACGCGGCAATCCCGACCAGCGCATTCTCGCCATCGGACACTGGGGCACCTACAAGCGCCTTGAGACCCTCATGGAGGCCTTTCCCGCCGTCGTCAAGGCCGTCCCCAGCGCGCGGCTCGTCGTGGCCGGGGCCAATCATCACACCCGTGCCGGCTACTGGGAGTCCATCCGCGCCGCTCAGCCCCCCGAGCTTCCCATCGAGTTTCGTGGGTACGTTGCTGAAGAAGACATCCCCGAGCTCTATCGCACCAGCTCGGTGGTGGCTCTGCCTTACGACTCAGCCACCGGATCCAGCGGTCCCGCCCACCAGGCCTGCGAATACGGCGTCCCCGTTGTCAGCGCCGATATTCCCGACTTCATCGATATGGCCGCCGATGAGGACATGGCTATCAGCTTCTATCGCCGCGGCGATGCTGCCGACCTGGCCCAGCAGCTCATCACCATCCTCCAGTCCCCTTCTCTGCAGCAGCAGATGGCCGCGCATAATTACGCAGCCGGCGTCCGCATGACCATGAGCAACGTGGTGCGCGACTACCTCCGCTGGTTCGAGCTGCATCGCCGCCGCCGGCAACTGGGCGCCCCCACGTCCGTGTCCATGCGCCGCCGTGCCTGGCTGCAGGCCGTGCTTCGCTTCCGCCGCTCCCATCCTGACTGGACTCCCCCGGCCGGCCTTCCCAGTCGCCATACCGAAAGCAGCGGCGCCTCCGATTCCCTCGACTTCTCCGAAGCAGAAAATCATCCCCCGGCATTCATGGATTCCAGGAGCGGCAGACACGCGGATTCGCAGCGCGGCGCCCGGAACTCCGATGGCTATTCCCCTCATCCCTCGCTCGAAGGTGGATGCTGACATGAATCCGTCACACACTCCGCGGCTTGAGTTTGCGCTGTGACGATTGCGTTCAGGAAGGAGAACACCTTGCGCCCCGTCCCTGTTCACTGTTTCTTCGGTCGGATTCGGCTTCTCATGTTTCTCGCGTCGGCGATGGCCATCCCCGCCCTCGTCAGCGGTTGTGGCTCCTCCCGCGGAACCAAAATGGTTCCCCCGCCCACCGTGGCCATCAGCGCCAGTCCCACCTCGGTCACCGCCGGCGCCACTGTCACCCTTACCGTGACCGCCTCCAATGCCAGCAAAGTCACCGTCACCGGCAGTGATGGCAGCAGCTTCAGCCTCGGGGTCTCCGGCGGCACGCAGTCCGTCACGCCCTCCGCGACCGTGACCTATACGGCCACCGCGTTGGGAACCGGCGGCGTCGGGTCAGCCACCGCAACTGCCACCGTGACCGTCGGCGCCCCAAACCCGCCGACCGTGACGATCTCCGCCAAACCCGCAAGCATCACCGCGGGCAGCGCCTCCACGCTTACCGTTGCTGCGACCAACGCCACCCAGGTCACCGTCGTTGGCAGCGACGGCAGCAGCTACGCGCTTGCCCAAACCGGCGGCGTGCAGACCGTTAGCCCCACGGCCACCACGACCTATACCGCCACCGCCACAAGCGCCGGCGGCGCGAACGTCAGCGCTCAGACTACGGTCACCGTCACCGCCCTCTCCGCGGCCCCCACCGCCACCATTACCGCGAACCCTGCCACCATTGCTTCCGGCGGCAGTTCCACCCTTACCGTCACCGCTACCAAAGCGACCCAGGTCGTCCTGACCGGCAGCGATGGCAGCAGCTATACCCTCACGCCCACCGGCGGGACGCAGTCGGTCAGCCCTGCGACAACCACCATCTACACCGCCACGGCGACCGGGGCCACCGGCGCAACGGGCACCGCCACCACCAGCGTCACCGTCACCACCGGCAATGAGCAGGAGGTCTCCCACGTCATCCTCATGCTCCAGGAAAATCACACCTTCGACAACTACTTCGGAATGCTGAATTCCTACCGCCAGTCCCAGGGCTGGAACATCGGAGCCGACGGCAATACCTACAACGTGGATGGCATCGCCGACAAGACCGCAACCATCTCCAATAAGGACGACGAGGGCGACACCTATTCGCTCTTCAAGTTCTCCACCACCTGTATTGACGACGAGACCTCTGCCTGGCTGGCCAGCTTTGGCGATGTCAATCGGTACGACTTCTCCACCACTCGCGCGATCAATATGGACGGCTTCGTCCACAACGCCGAAGGCTACGCCAAATCCTGCGCAGCCAGCGGCAGCTGCTCCGGCCAGTTCACCGATACCACCGGCCAGCGCTCCATGGGTTATTACGACCAGGGCTATCTCAACTACTACTACTACATGGCCTCGCAGTTCGCCCTCTCAGACCGCTGGTTCTCGCCCGTTGCCAGCAAGAGCGTTTCCAACCGCCTCGCCGTCTTTACCGGCGGCACCACCCAGGGCCTGGTCAAGGATCCCAGCCAGGACGATCACCTGGGCCAGCTCACCATTCCCACCATCTTCTCCGAGCTCGATGCCAGCAAAGTCTCCTGGAAGATCTACTACACCGATACGCAGGGCTTCTGCTATGCAGACGCCAGCGAAGGTGAATGCACCAGCGGCGGAGCCAATGCCAACTTCCCCGCTATCTGGTTCACCTATTTCACCTACTCCACCAAATATCTCTACCTCAATCCCACCAAAGCTGCCTGCACTGGAAATACTCAGCCCTCCAGCGTGGTCGGCGACAGTTCCAATTCCTTCTGTATCGATCCCACCCATGTCGCGCCGCTGACGCAGTACTACACCGATGTGCAGAATGGCACGTTGCCCAGCTTCGCCTTCATCGAATCCGGCTCCGGGCTCGATGACGAGCATCCTGGATCAACTCAGTCCATCCTCAAAGGCCAGGCCGCAGTCGCGAAGATTATCAATGCCCTGATGGCCAGCCCCTCATGGACCAGTTCCGTCTTCTTCCTCAGTTACGACGAAGGCGGCGGCCCCTACGACCATGTGCCGCCGGTACCGGGCCACTCCAACGACCTTACCGACGCCCCCGACAGATCCCTCTATCCGGATATCACGTCGATCGCCGTCAACCCCGACAGCTACAACCCCTGCCTGAACACGAATGCTGCAGGGCAGCCAACGCTTCCCCACTGCGACCTCGCAGCCGGCGATCCCGGCACCGCTCCCACCGACGCCGCGGCCCAGCAGGGATTCGCTGCGCAGCTCGGCTTCCGCCTTCCCAACCTGGTCGTCTCCCCCTTCACCCGCGCCCACTACGTCTCGCACATCCCGATGGATACCACGGCGGTCATCAAGTTCGTGGAGAACCGCTTCATCGGCAGCTCCGCCCACCTGACCAACCGCGACGCAGCCCAGCCCACCCTGCTCGACTTCTTTGACTTCACCACCATCCCGTGGGCCACGCCGCCAACGCCGCCCGCTCCAACCCCGAATTCATCTTCGGACTGTCACCCCGGCAGCCTCTGACCCCGGCATACCTCTCACCCAAAGCGCGCTGGCAACAGCGCGCTTTGCTTTTGGCCCGCTGAGTTTGGCGATTTACTCAGCCCTCCACCCGCTCCAACGCCGGCCGGCCCTCGATGTCGAAGCCCACCACCCCGGTCGGGCGCCCCGATCCCCACCTCGGCGGCACGCCGGCCGATTCCCTTTTACACTCCATTCATCTGTCCCAGCCAGTCGGTCCGGTTAAAGTGAGGGTACCTCTGCATGCGCCCGGTGCTTCAGCTCACGACACTGCTTGCCTGCGCTCTGTGGAGCCCGGCAGCCGCCCTCGCGCAGATGCCCTTCTATACCGACAACGCCGACGTCACCAGCCAGGGAACGCTGCATTTTGAGTCCTTCGACGAATACGACGGCCTCCAGTCCGCCCAGTACCCCGACCTCCGCCAGAACACATTCAATTACAAGGTCAACTACGGCCTGCCGTATAGCCTCGAGCTCGATATCGATGCCCCGTACCTCTCCATCTACCGGAGCGCCGGAGTGCAGAATTCCAGCGGTCCCGGCGATACCGATATGGGCATCAAGTGGAACTTCCACAAGTCCGCCCGCCCCCTGGGCTCTCCGGCCCTCTCCGCCAGCCTGTACATTGAATTTCCTACCGGCGACGCGCGTCAGGAACTGGGCTCCGGCCTCAGCGACTACTGGCTTAACTCCATCGCTCAGGAACCGTTCACCGACAAGACCAGGGCCAACGCCAATTTTGGATTCCTCTTTGCCGGCAATACCAGCACCGGCGTCCTCGGCACCCAAAATACCCGCGGGCATGTCTACACCGGAGGCCTCTCTCTGCTCCACGACGTCTCCCCGCGGCTGAGCCTGGGCGTGGAGGCCTATGGTGCGATTGCCGACAACAAAGGCCTGGGCAAAGACCAGCTCCAGGGTCTCGGCGGCGGATGGTACCAGATCAACAACCGCATCGCTGTCACCTTCGCCCTGCTCGGCGGCAGCCACACTGCCAGCCCGAAAATCGGCGAACAGGTCGGCTTCGAGCTCGATATCCCGCTCCGCCGCACGTCCCCCGCAAAACCATCCGCATTCCTGTCCACCCACTGGAGAGCCCCATGAGCTGCAAGCCCGAAGTCCTGAAGAGTGTTCCTCTCTTTTCCCTGCTCGATGACGACGAAACCGCCGTCCTGGCCGCACAGGTGGAAGTAAAAACCTTTGCGCCGCGCGAGCGCATTTACAAAGCCGGAGATCCCGGCACCCAGGCGTACGTGCTGGTCTCGGGCAAAGTGCAGGTGTCCACCATCGACGAGGATCATCAGGACGTGGTCGTCGATGAGCCCCGCACCGGCGAGTTCTTTGGCTTCGCCTCCATGCTGGAGCAGACGCCTCACCAGACCAATGCCGTGGCCCTGGAAGAGTGCGTCTGCATCGAAGTCTCGCGAGACGACATCGCCATTCTGCTCCAGCGCAAACCGCACGCGGGCATGGATCTGCTCACCACCCTGGGCCGCCAGCTCCATGCCGCCCAACAGCTGGTGCGCCTGCGCGCCACGCGCAACGTCAACGAGATCATTGAAAAGCAGGAAACCTTCGGGGAACGGATCGCGGATTCCGTCGCTGGCTTTGGCGGCTCCTGGACCTTCATCATTGCCTTCGCCGTCGTCCTCACCCTCTATACCTCGATCAATGTGGTGCTCAACAGGAAGGCGTGGGACCCCTATCCGTTTATCCTGCTCAACCTGTTCCTCTCCATGCTGGCCGCCATTCAGGCGCCGGTCATCATGATGAGCCAGAATCGCCAGGATACCCGGGATCGGGTGCGCAGTGAGCTCGATTTCGACGTGAATCGCCGCGCCGAAACCGAGATCCAGGGCCTCGCGCGCAAGCTCAACCTCATCGATGACCGGGTTGACGACCTTCACCAGCTGCTCAAAGACACCCGTTTACCGGGGCTGCAGCCTGGAAAGAACTGAAACCCCTCCCGCCGCTCATTCTGTGCGCCGGACGCTCGACCTTTTCTGCAGCTGTCAAAATATGTCCCGTGGTTCATTGGACAGGAGGAGCGCCGACCCGGCAATCTTTCCATATGAATCGCCGCGAATTTGTGACTCGTTCTGCAACGGCAGCCGCAGCGGCTGCATGGCCTCAAAAAGAAATTCATGCGGCCGCTCCTTCGGCCTCGGCACAAATCCCCGGGCTGCTCCCGGATTCCGCCATGCCCGGCGCTGTGCCCGAATCCGCAATTCAAAACGCGCGCTTTCCCGACGGATTCCTCTGGGGCGCGGCCACCGCCTCCTACCAGGTGGAAGGCGCCTGGAATGAAGATGGCAAAGGCGAATCCATCTGGGACCGCTTTACGCATACCCCGGGCAAAGTGCGGGGCAGCGTCACCGGCGACGTCGCCTGCGATCAGTATCATCGTTTCCCGCAGGACATCGCTCTGCTCAAAAGCCTCAACCTGAAGAGTTATCGCTTCTCCATCTCCTGGCCGCGCATCCAGCCCTCAGGCGTCGGCGCCCCGAATATGAAGGGCATCGACCACTACAGCCGCCTCGCCGATGCCCTGCTGGCCGCGGGCATTCGCCCCTGGTGCACGCTTTACCACTGGGACCTTCCTCAGGCGCTGGAAGATCGGGGAGGCTGGCCCAATCGCGATCTCGCCGGCTACTTCGCCGACTACGCAGGCCTCCTGGCCAAACACCTCGGCGATCGCATCACCGTCTGGGCGCCTTTCAATATGCCCTGGGCCATCGCCTTCATGGGGTATGCGGCGGGCGCGCTTCCGCCCAACCGTACCAGCTTTCCCGACTTTCTCCGGGCAGCTCACACCCTCGGTCTGGCCCAGGGCGAAGCCCACCGCTCCCTGAAGGCCGCCTCGTCGAAAGCCACCGTCGGCAGCGCCTACGAAATGGCCCCTGCCTATCCCAGGACGGACTCCGAGGCCGATCGCGCCGCAGCCGCGCGCTACCACGCCATGAACAACGTCTTCTTTCTCGAAGCCGCGATGAAAGGCCGCTATCCCAACGCCTTTACCGGCGAGCCTCCCTACGAGATCATGGGCTTCCGCCCCGGCGATGAGAAAATTCTCTGCGCGCCGCTGGACTGGGTCGGCTTTCATTTCTACACGCGCCGCGTCGTCTCCGATGCCAGCCATGCCCACTGCATCGGCGGCGGCTTCAGCGGCACGGAGATTGAGTCCGACAGCGCATGCGCGCGCGATCCCTACACCGGCATTCGCGCCGATATGCCCACTGAGGGCCCGCTCACCGAATCAGGCCTTGAACTGTGGCCGCGTGGCATCTACGACCTGGTCACCCAAATCTCGAAGGACTACAACCATCCCATCATCGAGATCACAGAGAGCGGCTGCGGCTATCTCGACGCGCCCTGCGACAAAGACAACGGCCGCATCCCGGACACTCGCCGGATCCACTGGTATAAGCAGGTGCTGGCCGAGCTGGCGCGAGCCATCGCCGACGGCGCCCGTGTTCGCGCCTGGCACGCCTGGAGCCTCCTCGATAATTTCCAGTGGGCGGAGGGCTACACAGAACGCTACGGCCTCATCTATACCGACTTCCGCAGCCAGCAGCGCACCATCAAGGATTCCGGACACTGGTACAGTCGCGTTGCCGCTTCCAATCGGCTCGACGTCTGAGCCGATGAGGCAGGTCCGTCCTACCAGATGCCCTTGTCGCTTCCGGTCAGCTTCATGCCCACCAGAGCCGCAGTCGCCAGGGGCGGAAGCAGTCCCAGTCGCGCCGTGCTGTGCAGCTCTCCTTTGCGCAGCATGCCTCTGAACTGGTGGCGGTAGAGCGTTGCCGACTGCGGAAAGATCGGCACGCGCAAAAACTCTTTGGCGTAGTAAACAAGGTTGCCGCCAAAGCGCGCCGTCGAGCGCACCGTCCGCGGCAGGTCCAAACCGCTTCCGCGGTACTGCTGCACATAGTCGGAGACGATCACCAGATAGGTGGCCACGCCTTCCCAGATGTCGGAACGCTGTGCCGCTCTCTGCAGATCGTCGTAGTCGATCGCGAGTTTCTCTACCAGCCCTGCGCTGTCCAGAATGTCGCACAGCCGGAAGTAAAAATGCCGATACATCCGCTGCAGCGTCGAGATCATGATGCGGTCGGAGGCGGACGTCACCCGGAAGCTGTGTCCGCCCACCTCAACCTGCCGCGAACGCGGGTAAATGGAAGCCGCCATCGCCACCTGTTCGCCCGTCTGCCCCAGCCGCCCCATGTGGATCTCGACCGCTTCCGGCAGCCCCGGAATCTCGAAGTTCCACTTGCGCGCCAGCCGGTCACCCCAGCTCCGCGCCGCCAGCTGCGCGTTGAAGCGCCGCCCCATCAGCTCGCCAACCTTCACCGGATCGGTGTTGGTATACAGGTCGAGATCGCTGCCCAGATCCGGCCAGTGGTCCAGCGACTTGATCACCGTCACATCGTGGCCTTCTTCCTCGAAGGCCGTGCAGATCCGCTTCAGGAAGGAAAGCGCGTTGTCGATGCGCACCTGCTCCGCATTCCGGGCTTCCTCGGCCCAGCTCGCGCGTTCGCTCTCGCCGGCCTCGCGCATCATCGCCGCAATCACGTCCATGGCGCGGATGATCACATGGTTCGAGCTGGCCAGCGCCGCCAGTTCATCGAAGCGCTCGCGCGACATCCCTCTCAAAGTGGCGACCGCGTGACGATTCTGGCTGGCTGTCGTGCCCTGCGGCGGCAGCAGCAGTTGCGAGAGAAGATCCATGAGTTCCTTCGAAGGAGGTGCGACGGTGGGTGCTTTCGACATGATGACCGGGTTTCCTGAGTTCTACTGAGGATTAGGTGGTGCCTGAGACTGAGGAGCGGCCGCCCCATTCGGCGGCTGCGCTTGCGGTTCCGAACTCTTCACCGGCGTGCCATTGCGGTGCAGCAGCTCAATCGGGCCCGTTTGCCGGCGGCGGCGCTCGCGTATCGCGTCCAGCTTGCCCTGCGTTTCCTGGTCGTTGCTGCCCGCGACAAACTGCAGAGGGTGTCCCTGAACCGTCATATTGGTCGCCAGCCCGACCTGCGCCGTCGCGTCGCCGGCCTCGCGCGCTTTCCCATAAAAGTAGTTGGCGGTTTCCACATCGCCTTCGCGCTCGGCCACATAGCCGGCGTTGTTCAGAGCAAAGGCGCTGCCCGGATTCAGACGATAAGCCTGCAGAAAGTCCTGGCGCGCCGTGCTCCAGTTGTTCTGGTTCAGCGCCGTAACGCCCCGGGATGCCAGCATGGCGGCCCGTTCCGCAGGAAGATCGATCGTTTTCATGCGCTCCTGAAGCCGCTGGGCATTGTTCACCGCCACTTCGCTCACCGGCTTGCCCCGCCAGGCCGTCGCCGCCGTCACTACCACCGGCTCGCTGGATCGCGCATTGGCCGCCGCGTCGTAGTACTTCAGAGCCGTTTCAAAATCGCCGATCGATTCCTCGGTAACGCCCAGATTGTTCAGCGTGAAGCTATTGTGCGGATCCAGCCGCAGCGCCTGTTTCAACAATGTCTCGGCTTCTTCGCTGCGACGCTCCGCCAGCAGGTTCATCGCGTCGAAGTTCATCCGATTCACCTGCATCGGCGCGTCCCGCATGCTGTTCAGAGCCACGCTCATGCGCTTGCCCTGAAAATCTTTATCGCTGCTCATGTCAATGAAGGCGTCGGTTCCCTGCTCGGACGCCAGCTTGTAGAAACTCTGCGCCCGGCTCAGTTCGCCCTGCAGCTCCGCGATATAGCCCAGGTTGTTCAGCGTGAACGGGTCGGAAGGATCGTAAAGATAAGCCTTATAGAAGAGCTGCTCCGCCTTGCCGTAATCATGCTTGCGCACCGCCTCCACGCCATCGCGGTTCAGGCGCTGCACAGGCGTGAGCTGGCTGTGCCGCGGGAGCGTGATTTTTATGCCCTGGGCGCGCGCCGCATCCGTTCCCGAGAAAAGCAAAGCGGCAGCGGCGGCCAGCACGACGGCGCGCCCCAGCCTGCTTCCGGGCGATCCAGCTTTGGGTCTGGGAATGAAGGAGATCATTGTCTGCAAAACACTTGGATGCGATTTCCCGCCAAATGTTGCCGCCTAATGTTCGCTCCTCCGGGCCACCTGGAACGCCCTGCCCTCATCCAATCATTGCTGTTTTCTCAGACAGTGAAAGGGTGCCCTGTATGCGTCGCTTCCCGTTGCTCGTTTTGGTCAGCGCTCTGGCGTGCGGATCCTGGTGTCTGGCGTCGTCCACGCCCGACCGTGACCGGCCCACCGGCGCTTCTCCAGCTGCATCTGCCAGCGCTGCCCCCGCATCGAACACAACGACTTCTTCCGCCGCCACCGCACCTGGCTATCTGCCCCCCATGCCGGCCGCGCCGCAGGGTAGAAGCACCGTCATCGGCGGGGTCATCCGCGACGTCGATCCCCTGCAGGACCAGATCTCGCTCAAGGTCTACGGCGGCCATCCCATGAGCATCCTCTTCGATCAGCGGACGAAAGTGTATCGCGACGGCGTTCAGGCGCCCCTGACCGACCTCCATCCGCAGGAACATGCCTCGGTGGAAACCGTCCTCGACGGCGATAATATCTTCGCCCTCAGCGTTCACATGCTCACCCATGCGCCTCAGGGCAATTGCCAGGGACAGGTCCTCGGCTTCGATCCACGCAATGGCGATCTTACCGTGCGCAACAGTCTTTCCGGCCAGACGGTTCATCTGCGCGTTCCGGCGAACACGCCCATCCAGCGGGTTGGCCAGGAGTCCTTTTCCTCCAGTTCCACCGGAGCCTCGGACCTGATGCATGGCGCCCTGCTCTCCATCCAGTTCCAGGCGGATAACCAGGGCGGAGGCGTTGCCAGCCAGATTGCCATCCTGGCCACCCCGGGAGCGGTCTTTCAGTTTGCCGGCGATGT